>CANIAA010000041.1 GCA_947465255.1 Flavobacteriales bacterium
ACGTTTGAGTTGTGAGCGTCAGAAGACAAGCGATCATAATTCTCTGAATGAATGTAGATTTTTTTGTCATATGGTTTTGATTAGTCGGGCGAAATTACGGCAGCAAACGCAACCGCCAACAGCACAAAACACAATTTTCGCTTTTAACATTTCAACAGAGTTATCAAAGATTTCAGCCTCCGGAAACAGCGCGCGGAAACCAAATTAGTTTTGTCGGCTATGAAAGAAGAAACTCCTTTTACCCTGAGCAAAGCCATCAATCATGTTCGTGACTTTCACAATGCATTTCGCGTTCCGGTGCGCCATACTCCATCAACCGAACTACCGGAAAATGAAATCGAACTGCGCTTCAATCTTATGAAAGAAGAGAACGAAGAGTATCTAGAAGCGGCGAAAAACGGCGATATCGTCGAAATTGCCGATGCGCTGGGCGACATGCTTTACATCCTGTGCGGGACCATCAACGCGCACGGGCTTCAGGAAAAGATGGCTTCTGTATTCGAAGAGATACAGCGGTCCAACATGTCGAAACTCGACGACAACGGACAACCTATCTATCGAGAAGATGGCAAGGTCATGAAGAGCTCGAATTACTTCAAGCCGGATATTCGGTCGATTCTAGAGCGGTGATTGTTTGGGGGAAACAAGTACAAGGCAGAATTATAGCTGGTAACGAATTTGGAAAATAGAGCTAACCCAGTAGTACCAATCTTCACTCCTGGATTTCGAAGTTATTTCCCCCACCCCATCGTCGCGCAGGTCAGCTTGCATACTCGGCCAATCCGTCATTTCCGGATGATGAAACATATCCAACGGACTCATAAAATTCCTGTTGCGAGTTGTTATGGAGCCCTCTAAATGAAACCCCCGACGCCCGCGTTCCACTCCAACGGCTGCCTTCAGTTCATACAGTTCCGGCATGTCGGCCAAACGAACACTGTTATCCCATTGAATGCTTAAGACCTCGCCATCCTCCGCTGTTGCAATACCGCTAGTATAATCGGTTCGATCAAATTGTTTGGAGAAAGACAATCCGGTTTCTGCATAGAGCCTGAGGGTGTTGAACAATTGTGAATACTGCCATGACAAGTCTATTCTCAATCGGTCCACTCGAATCGTGTTCGCTTTGAAAAAGTTGAATGTCGCATTCGGTGCAATTCCATTGGGAATGGTGAGTGTTGCCTCTTTATCTTCCTCGATCAAAAAATAATTATCCTGATCCACCTCGGTGGTGTTCAAGCTGAAAGGCACTGTCCAATTATCCATCACTCGATATCCAAGCGTGAAGTCATGAGTGGGTTTAACCGGAATGCCGGCGTAATAACTCAATCCCACGGAAAAACCTTTATTACCCTTTTCAAATCGAGAGCTTTTCGGGTCACCTTTATACTTCAAACGGCTCATTGCAATGCCCAATCCCGAAGCCGGCGCTTGATTCACCCAGAGCATCCCGGCGGTCGCCTCAGCATGAAACGTGAATCGTTTGACTGGTTGAGTATCGACCGGTAACTCATACTCCTCCGGCGCATCACTCCTGGTTCCGGAGCGATTGTCCAACCAGGTAGCATATCCGCCAATGACTGCGCCCGTCTCAACGCTGATAAGCTTGGAGGTCACTCGCCACCTGCCTGTTTGATTGGTTAGCGTTCCGGTGATTATGGCATCAGCACTAACCAGCTTACCGACTGTTGCCGCCCTATTCTCGTCAAAAAGTGGACTCGCTGTAAGTCGCTGTTCATCAATTACTCGCTCCGTGGCTGCTCGATCAACGATGGTGAGTTCTGCGTTTCGAACAGCCATGTGTATGCGCAGTTCTTCTGCGAGGGAACGGGAAAAAGCTGTCACAGCCTCTCCCTCTGTGAAATCCAAAACAGCTATCTTCCGTGTGCCTCTCGCAATAGCTTGTTGAGACAGTTCCCTGCCCAACAATTCAATTTCTGCCTCATAGCTTACCTGCGAATAGGAGACACTTACACAACAAAAGGCGATTAGAAAAAGTGCAATCGATTTCATGGGCGCAAGTTAATAGCAAGCACGCGATACCGCTCTGAACATATATTTGCATTCTGTGAAAGTCACTATCCTACACCTTCTGAAACAACGAGCGCGTCAATTTTTTCTCTTGCTGAATTGGCCTGTGACGCGCAACTTGAAGTATGACATTCTGACGAAAAAAATACTGGATCGGGAATTACATACGGATTCTAATTGCATTGATGTAGGTGCTCACAAAGGAGAAATTCTGGACATCTTTCTCGACAAAGCATCCCGAGGAAGGCACAGCGCTTTCGAGCCCATTCCTGAGTTCAATAAGAACTTACAGACTAAATATGCAGGGCGGGCCCATGTTTTTCCGTGCGCCTTAAGTGATCGAAGCGGAACCATGCTCTTCAATGTGGTCTTAGACGATCCGGCCTACAGCGGGCTGAAAAAACGGAGCTATAAAACCGCTTCTCCCACTATAGAATCGATTGAGGTTGAAGTGCGATTGCTGGATGAGGCGCTACGCGACCGGGATTACACTATTCATCTTATCAAAATTGATGTAGAAGGCGGAGAACTGGATGTGCTTAAAGGAGCTACTGAAATTCTGAAAAAAGACAAGCCGCTGCTGCTATTTGAATTTGGCAAAGGGGCTTCGGAATACTACGGCACCATGCCCCACCATATGTTCGAATTGCTGGATGCATTGAACTACTCCATTCGCACGCTCGACGGGTTCTGGAAAAAGACAACAGCACTTACATCAGAACAACTCAGAACCATTTATGAATCGGGCAGCGACTATTACTTCGTTGCCGGCTACCGCAAGACCTAATCGATGCGGATTTGCTTCACTGCATTACCGGATTTTGCGCTTCTGAAGAAATAAACACCCGCGGGTAAATTATTCTCTTGTTTTAAAGAACCCCATCGAAACTCGTCGCCGACAGGCTGCCCAAGCACATTGATGAGTTGGCCGACATCGCCCTTTGAAACAAGTTCCGATTCATCGAGTCCGACGGCAAAGCAAGGAACGAACTCAGGATCTGAACCAACCTCGTTGAGATAAGGCGATGCGTATTTCAGAAGCAGTGCTTGCCAGTTTTGCGAAGATGTTGGCTGAAAGCTGCCACACAACACCAAGCCCTGTTCATTCCATACGGCGTTCATAAAACGAGCACGATGCTGGCCCGTAAACTCGAATGCACCGGTGAAGAAGGTATCATTGCGCTTGCGAGTTACACGTCCTATTTCAATACCGCTGAGCGATTTGGATCCTGCAAAAACAATTTCGCCATTGAAATGAATGCAATCGAAATACTGTACATCGAAGGCTTCCTGCTCGACCACTTCGTAATTCACGCTGTTGTCCAACTGTAACTGCTGCTCAAAGGAATGAATGACACCGGAAGTATAAACAGGCCCCGTCAGATAGAGGAATGTTCCATCGGAAGTCATAGATAGTGTTTCACGATCGTAGCCTAGTGTATCATTGGTTAGTCGCGACCAAACCTCAGTTCCGGCCTCATCAAAACGCCATACAGCAGCCTTCATGATTTGATCTTCGGTTTGAAAACCGCAGGCCACCCATCCGTTGTCGAGAGCCATCAGATCATGAATGCCATCTTTTTCGGAACCACCGATGTACCACTGATTCAACAGAACACCTTGACCATCGATATGCAACAGCAAACCATCTTGACCACCGAACTGGCCGTTGTATGTATCGATTGCCACCAAAAAACCTCCCAGTGGATGCGCTACGATTTTTTTACCGAAGTCCCAATCCACTCCACCGAATGATTGCTGCCACATGAAATCACCATCCGGGCTTACCTTCAGCACGAGTGCATCATAGCCGCCGCCGGCGTTGCTGGAAGAGTATCCTGTAGCCAGCAAGTTTCCGGACCAATCTTCCACCAGGCTTAAGCCCCATTCCACATCTGAACCACCAAAATTTTTACTCCAGATACAATTCAACTCATCATCAAAGCGGGCCAAAAAAACATCGGTGTTGCCTGTTTCATTGCTCCCTGTTGTGCCTACAACAGCGAATCCACCTGCGCTACAGGCAATGATATCGTTTGCTTGTTCGAAGTCCGGACCGCCATACGACTTTACCCAAACCGAATCCGGTTGTGCCGCTGTCATCAGCGCACAGCCCACCATAACGACAAGCAAAAAGACTCTCACCATTCTATTTTGTGTTAAACGTATTCACCACAGAACGCAATTGCACCAAGCGCTCGAGCATTCCCTCCAGTAAATCGAGCTGAAGCATGTTGGCTCCATCGCTTTTAGCAACGGCCGGGTTCGGGTGTGTTTCAATGAAAAGTCCATCAGCGCCAACAGCAATTGCAGCGCGAGCCATGGTTTCGATGAGTTCTGGACGTCCGCCGGTTACACCGCTTGCCTGGTTGGGCTGCTGTAAACTGTGTGTGCAGTCCATGATAACGGGCGCATAGGCATGCATGGTAGGAATGCCTCTGAAGTCAACCACCAAATCTTGATACCCGAAGGTGGTCCCTCGCTCGGTTAGCCAAACAGCGTCGTTGCCGGTTTCTTTCACTTTGTTCACCGCATGCAACATGCTCTCGGGCGATAAAAACTGTCCCTTCTTGATGTTGACCACCTTTCCAGTTCTGCCTGCGGCATGAAGCAAATCCGTTTGTCGGCACAGAAAAGCCGGTATTTGAAGAACATCAACATACTGCGCTGCAACCGCGGCTTCTTCAGCGGTGTGAATATCAGTAACAACCGGAATATTGAACCGGTCGCCCACCATGCGCAAAAGCTCGAGTGCCTTTTCATCGCCTATGCCACTGAAGCTATCGCTGCGCGAGCGATTGGCCTTTCGGTACGACGATTTGAAAACGTAGGGTATCTTGAGTCGATCTGTTATTGTACAAATCTTGTCTGCCACTTGCAGCAGTAGCTCCTCGCTTTCAACAACGCAAGGTCCTGCCAGTAAGATAAAGTTTCCGGAATCGGTATGGCGTAAATTGTTCAAGTTCATTTCTGCATCAATCTTAAAAGTTCTTTCCCAAGTTGAGATACACACTTCGGCCGCCGGCCATGGGGAGCACCCAACCTTCGAGCTGATTTGACCCGGCTCGCACGAACCATGATTTAGCGCTGAGCCATTGCACTTCTGCGCCAATGGAAAACGAGCCGTATCCGCCATAATTCACGCGTTCACTCAACCATACATTTTTCGCAATCTGATGGGTCATTCCGACATAAACCAGCGGCACAGCGGCGCGGTTGGGTGTAAATACGCAACCGGTTTCCCAGAAGCTATTGACCTTCCAACGGTGCAGGTACCGCACCTGTATGGTTGCTGGAAGCGGTTTCACGAGCGCCTTCTGTTCGCGTGTTGTCTTCAATGAATCACGCCATTCGGGCATGGAGATAGAATCTATCGCACCGTTAATCCACTCACTCACATCCATACCGGTCCACTCCAGGCTGGAGTTCATAGTATACTTCTCACTTGCCTCGTTCCATGCAACAAACCCAACGTTGCGAGCAGAGAAGCTAACTATTCTTTTTCCGTTATCTAACTTTATGTTGTAGTCGAAATCGATGCACGCACCCAAACCACTACCATTGGCCCAACCCGAGCGGGTTGTATCTGACCGATCATAACTACCCACAACACCAAACGCGAGTGTATCGGCCATAGCCGACGTGTAGAGCGAAAGGTCTTCCGCCTGCAACTGGCGGTAGTATTGTCCCTCGACCAACGATAAGGTAACGCCGCTGAGGGTGTTTTTATCAAAAAGACCAAAGCCGAATTTTTGCCAGGCTTGATTCTGAAAATAGAGTGGGCCGAGTGATTCTGATTGCGAACGGCTTTGCGAATTACCCAAGTAGATGGTTTCAAAAGCTTGCGGACGAAACGTGATGTACCCGGCGTAATTCGTGCTGAATGCGGCTCGGAGCCCTAGCTTAGGTTTTCCGAAAAGCGTATCTCTAAAATTGAGCAACTCCAGCTGTGCGTTCGCCTGGTAACCGATGCGCGCATACTCCGGCATTTCTTCGCGTAATGCCTCCAATGATTCACGATTCAAGTGGCCACCCAATAGTGATTTTTCCAGAAAGGAAACATCAACGGCATTGGATGCTATCGCAGCATCGCCTCCTAAAAATGCCATCATGCTTTTACTTCGCCAGGCAGTATCAGTCGAAAGAAGTAAGGCTGATGGAACCTGCGCCCATGTGCGAATACTCACAGCACATAAAAATGCCAACGCTATGTTCATTCGCATACTCATTCGCCGTATTGAAGTGTGTAGGTACCGTCTACTATTAATCGGAAATCAATGAATTGATTGGCATACAGGCCAACGGCAACAGGTGCTCCCGGTGTGTGAAGAACCACATCAATCAAAAGCGGATTGTCTTGATTAAGTTTTGCAATTAGCACTTCATTTGCCTCAATTTCCAGCCATGATTCGGAAGGAGTAGGCGTATTCGGAATATTCGACGGAACAGCCGCTTCAATCTTCTTGTTGTATGCCAGATTGATTCGCTGACCATTTTCGATGATGTAGAGACTAACGGTAGCTTCTACGGGATAACCATTCTTTAACCACAGCAATAATGAGCCATCCAGCGGAATTTCGGGAGCGGCATTGGTGAGTAAGAGTGTATCAGCCAGATGAATATTTTGCATTCCGAGTTTCAATGGAATATCCATCTTAAAACCCGCCTGAAGCGCATCATCGGTGTAGATAAAATCATTGCCATCCGCAACATTACCCAACGGATTAATGGTCACATCGCCTTGTACTTGAAACTGCGTAGGTAAATTCTCGAAAAACGCATCGAGGTTGCTATTGGACGAGTTCACTTCGTAATCGTACTCATATGCATTTACGGCACCATTGTTTTCCTGAGCACGGGTTATGTTGAGTGGATTAAACAATGTAGGATGCTCGAGCGATACGGAGGTTTGCGTTAGTTGATTGTAGTTTGAAATTTCGGCGAAATCGATTTGCGCATCTACTCCTACTGCATTGCGAATAGTAAACTTCATAGATGTTTCTTCCAAATTCAAAACACCATCGGGCATATTAGCCAGCGCCGAAAAATCAACCTGCTCATTCAAATCATAATAGTGCGTTCCGAAGAAACCTCTTGCATAGCTAACCCTTGGATCGGCAAACTGCATTTCAAAATCGATGGCGTCACCGGGCGAAATAGTAGCAGGTTGCGAAGATTCAGGGTCAACCACAACACTGAACGTGGCCGCTATGCGATTAAATGAACTACCCGACTCTCCGGTGAGGTCGAGTTCCAGGCCTGCCAAGTCAATAAAACCTTCCGTCACAAAATCATCGCCATTTTGAGGCGGCTGTGTGATGATTTGAATACTCTGCGGAACGTCGTTGAGCGTGAGTCCGGGAATCGTGAAGACACATTTCAGATTGCCATCTACAGGAGATCGCAAACGGTACTTCAACTGCCCACTTTTCATACGGACCTGTTTCAACTGGGCCGTTGGATGTTGAATGGTGATCTGCTGCGTCGGTGCTATGGGCAGGGTAAAACCCGGGGCAAAATCGCCGACTACGAAAAGTGAATAGGATTTAACAATGGTAGTATCCGGAATTTGAATGATGGAGTCCAATTCAAAATCGGTAAGGCTTTCATCGAAGATTAGGTGCCACAGGCCCGACTCATCAGCCTGCATCAAAGAATCGGCGACTAACTGTTCTAATGACAATCTTCCGAAGGCAATAGGACCACTTAGCTCACTGTCCCAAGTGGTAGGTTCACGGCGCGAGCAAGAGGCTAACATCAATAGCCATAGCATCGGAACGATAACCCGAAGGGTGGAAAATTTCATGACTATCGAAATTGGAATGATTTACCGCTCAATAATACGAGCATTTCTGTAGAGCCTGAAATACGTAATTATCAACATCAGCGTGATTGGAATAGTTGCCACATGTAATGACTGAGGCAACCATGCAAATAATATCAGCATGGCTATCGTAGCCAGCAATTGTAAGAAAGCCGCCAACCGCACAACGTTTGTTTTCCGATTCAAGAACAACAACAGCAAGTTAATCGGACTAGCCCACAACACATTCCAGTTGTATTGGGTTGTGGTATGATCGGTCAGGAACCAGAGAAAAAGTACCAGCAAAGAAATTAAGCCCGTAACACTGAGCAGAATTCCTTCGTGCAGCATGAGGTTCTTATGGACGTTTCGGCGGCGGTAAGAAATAGCGGCGTGCACAATCAACCAGACACAAAAAACAGTCACAGGTGCGAACAAATAGTCTATTTCAAATTGCGTTCTATTCGGTAGAATTTCAACCGGCCTGCCACACATCAGCTGTCCGCTGAGCTCTGCCATTTCGAATTCTCGCATCAGTGAATCAGGCAGAAACATGAAACCGTAGTCACCGATAACTCTGTCGCAAGGCTGTCCGAGTGCGATATCGATTCCGAAATCGCTCCAGGGTTGAAAGTCCAGATATTTTTGAATGGCCTGCCTGTAGGTTGTTCCTTGTTTACATGGGTGATTAAATCTCACCTCATTTACAGCCAGCAATGTATCAAGCGACACGAAGCGGAATCCCATGCGATCAGTGGGTTCGGCAGCTGCTGCTCGTATCACCATATCTCGAATGCGCGACGAGCAGTTATCCATGAAGAAATCATAGCGATAAACGCAATTATCCTCTTGCACGTTTGCTTGGAGTAGTTCGAATAAACGTTGTTTCTGAAGCGGTGTGAAATTCAACTCTTGTTCCCAGACACCTCTGCCCTCTTGCGCATACCCCTCCAGAAAGTACTCGAAGTACTCGGCTTGCAGACGGTAATCGAGTTTACCGCGCGCGAACTTGACATAGAATCCATCATCAAAGGCATCGAAAACACCGTAATTGAAGACAACATCGACAGGCTTACCACCGAGCGTATCTTGAAGACGAAATGCTGAGTGACCGAAAAGCGAATACAAGTCGGGACCGGGCGAACAGGTGATCACTGAAAATTTCGCGCTCGGAGTTAAACGCGCCAGGCCGCACGCTGCGAGCGCAGAAAGCGTCAGCATAGAGACCAAGAAAATATGTTTAAGCCACTTCAAACTTGTCATAGTTCTATGCTTCCTTGAAACACCGGCTGTGCAGGTCCGCACAGCCACACATCATGAAATCCGCCTTCGGGCGTGCGTTCCAGCTTCACCCTCAAATCGCCACCACGTGTGTGAACCAGCACCTCGTTTACGCTGGGTTGCATGGCGGCCAGGCTCAGGGCAGCTGCCGTTACTCCAGTGCCACAACTCAAGGTTTCGGCCTCTACTCCACGCTCGTAGGTTCGCATCCAAAGTTCACCCTCTCCCATACGCACGAAGTTTACGTTGATGCCCTCCTCTGCAAATCGTTCACTGTATCGAATGGCAGCACCCTCGCTACCTACATCCATTTTTTCCGGATCCTCCGTCATTTTAATGAAATGCGGCGAACCTGTATGAATGATGCAATGATCATTTTCCCATTCCACAGCACCCACATCCTTCATCTGAATGGCTATCTCGCCATCATTCACTATGAAAGCATGAGCCTTGTCGATGGCACCAAAAACACCATGGTTTCCGACCATTCCAAGATAACCGGCAAAAGCCACGGCACACCGACTGCCATTTCCGCAAAAACTTTGTGAGCCGTCGGGATTATAAAAGTTCATGTAAAAATCTTCTGCTGCATGCGACTCTATTAAGACTACACCATCACTTCCAACTCCAAATTTCCGATTGCATAAGCGCGTAATTTGCTCGACGGAAAGTTGGACTGCACCGTTTCGATTATCGATCATGATAAAATCGTTTCCGGTTCCCTGGTATTTGAAAAATGAGATCTGCACAGGCGCAAATTAATACCCCAAAAAGAATCGCGGCGATTAAAAAATAAAGTTCCCGCCTTTCGCGTGTAAATTGCGCTCCAATCAACCCGAAAGGCAGTATGTCGTCGACCGCAGAAAAGAAAGAATCCAAAAAAGAACAACTCCTGAGCAGCGATATTTTATTGCGTGCATTCGAATTGATGGCCACAGCCAAAAGCATGGCCGACCTTTACGAAGAGAACGCTAAGGTGACATCCAAATATGTGCATGCCACATCACGCGGACACGAAGCCTGTCAGCTCGCATTGGGGCTTCAACTGAAGCCACAGGATTTTTTAAGCGCTTACTATCGCGACGACAGCATTATGCTTGGCATCGGCATGACGCCCTATGAATTGATGCTGCAACTTATGGCCAAGCGCGATGACCCGTTTTCCGGAGGTCGCACTTACTATTGTCATCCTTCGTTGCGCAGAGATGGCATGCCCAAGATTCCGCATCAAAGTTCTGCCACTGGCATGCAAGCCATACCTACTACAGGTGTTGCTATGGGTATTCAATACAAGGAGCAACAAGAGCTCATTTCAGAGCAAGATAAAAACGCCGTTGTAGTATGTTCCATCGGCGATGCCGCCATGACAGAAGGCGAAGTGAGTGAAGCGTTTCACATGGCGTCACTCAAACAATTGCCCATTTTGTATTTCGTCCAGGATAACGAGTGGGACATCAGCGCGCACTCATCTGAAATCCGATTTGGCGATGCCTCCGTATTTGCCAAGGCATTTCCGGGCATACGTGTGAAGCAGGTTGATGGTACTGACTTCATGGAATGTTACACCGCGTTGCACGAAATTCTCGCCGATATACGCAAGAATCGCCGTCCATGGCTCATTCACTGTAAGGTTCCTCTGCTCGGCCACCACACGAGCGGTGTGCGCCGCGAGTGGTATCGTGACGATCTGGAGAGTGCCCAAAAGCGTGATCCGTTTCCGAAATTCATCAAGCAACTGAAGTCGCTTGGCTTTGATGAGCAGCAATTGCTCCGCCAGGCCGACGAATCGCGCGCCTCGGTTGAAAGCCAATATCAGCAAGCACTGCTGGCAGAAGACCCTCGTCCGGAAGACCTCTTCCTACACGACTTCGCACCAACACCAATCACACAAGAACAAGGCGAACGCGAACCGGCAGGGAAAGAAGCAACTGTAATGGTCGATTGTGCATTGTTCGCGATGCAAGAGATCTTAGCCAAACACCCCGAAGCTCTGTTGTATGGCCAGGATGTGGGCAGAAGACTCGGAGGCGTATTCCGTGAAGCCGCCACGCTGGCCGAGAAGTTTGGCGACAACCGCGTATTCAACACACCTATTCAAGAAGCGTTTATTATAGGAAGCACAGTGGGAATGAGCGCCGCCGGATTGAAGCCCATCGTAGAAGTTCAATTTGCAGACTACATCTGGCCCGGATTGAATCAGCTCTTTACAGAAGTCAGCAGAAGTTATTATTTGAGCAATGGCAAATGGCCGGTGAGTTCTGTCATTCGTGTCCCTATTGGAGCATACGGCAGTGGTGGACCCTACCATAGCAGCAGCGTAGAAAGTGTACTGGCTAATATCAGAGGAATTAAAATCGTGTATCCATCGACCGGTGCCGATTTGAAAGGCCTGTTGAAAGCCGCCTTCTACGATCCAAATCCTGTTGTGGTGCTCGAGCACAAAGGTCTTTACTGGAGCAAAGTGAAAGGAACGGAAGATGCGCGCACCATAGAGCCTTCGGAAGACTATGTGATACCGCTTGGAAAAGCGCGCATTGCGCTGGAAGCAACCAACGAACAATGTGTCGCGGTGATTACGTATGGAATGGGCGTATACTGGGCGAAAGCCGCAGCGAAAGAGTTCCCCGGACAAGTGGAAATCATTGATCTCCGTACCATTCATCCTCTCGATGAGGATGCGATTTTCAAGGCAGTACGCAAATGCAACCGCTGCTTGGTATTGACGGAAGAACCTGCGCAAAACAGCTTTGCTCGTTCGATCAGCGGCTTGATCAGCGAAAAGTGTTTCACTTCGCTTGATGCACCTGTTATGACGTTGGGCTCTGAATGCCTACCCGCCATACCGTTGAACAGCACTTTGGAGCAAACCATGCTTCCCAATGCAGAGAAAGTGTCGGCTGCGATTCAAAGCTTATTGCGTTTTTAGCATGAAGGGTGGCGCATGAAAAAAAACTACACACTTTTCGTCGTGCTCGCCGCTGTGGCTGCGTTCTATTTCTGGAGGTACCGAACAGCCCCTTCTATTGACACTTCGACGGTGATTGTAGCCGACGCCTCCGGAAATTCAACCACACTGCAATCTCTTCTAAGCGATAGCAGCATCGTCATTTGCTACGCCTCCTGGTGTGGGCCATGCTTGAAAGAAATCCGTTCGTTAAAAACACACTTCGAATCGTATCGTGAAACCGGAATTCGCTTTTATTGCATCACGGATGATGCTCCCGATAAGATTGAGGTCATGCCTGCAAACATGCCGTCTGACATTACCTTTTTGCATACAACATCCTTGAAAGAAATGGGAATCTACACGATTCCTGCCTCCTTCTTCTTTTTAAACAACCAACTCATAGAAAAACGTCTGGACGCCATTGACTGGCAAGACAAAACATCTATTCTTGAATCATTTAAATAACAACTAACATGGCAAAGATCACAACCATCATAGACGAAACGGCGACCTCGTTCGAACTCGACGCGCAAGGAAAAAGTATTCTTGACGCTGCAATAGACGCGGGTGTTGATGCGCCTTACAGCTGCAAAGGCGGAGTATGCACCTCATGCATGGCCAAATTGGTAGAAGGAACTGTAAGAATGGACGCTAATTATGCGCTCACCGACAAGGAAATTGCAGCCGGATTTGTTTTATGCTGTCAAGCCCACCCTACTTCTGACAGCGTGAAAATCACCTGGGACATTTAATTGTGTAGTTTACTAAGAGCGAAACACGGGAGAACTTCTCCCTTTCACGGTATCATTGAAAGAGGTTTTAGTCAGTACTCAAGAGTGTTGCTTATTTTAGCGCCGCCACTGCACTAATTTTTTAACCACAACCCAAGATTTCTTGTTTCGCGGCTGTATGAATAATCAGATTCGAGGTGTTTGCTTCTGAATTTGGCTTTTTACATATGGTCATGATGGAAGGAATCCGGTGTCTAACCGCATTGGAAAACCGCATCGATTACCGGCTTATTGAACGTTGTCTGAAAGAAGACCAACGCGCACAGAGCGAGCTCTACAAGCTCCTCTACAAGCAGCTAATTGGTACCTGTTGGCGATATGCTAGCGACAAGGAGCAAGCAATCGAGTACATGAATCTTGGTTTTGTGCGGATACTGCTCAACCTCAAGCAATACAAACCGGAAGTTCCTTTCGAGCTGTGGGCGAGGAGAGTAACGATTAACACTATAATCAATGAGTTCAAGAAAAACAAGGTTTGGAAAGACCGCAATCGTGTGGGACTTCCGGATTTCTTGATGCAATCAACCGAGGAAAGTGATTTGTCGGGGGCACAACAGGATATGCTCGAGGCCATTCGCTCAAAGGCATTGGAATTACCACCCATGACATTGAAGGTATTCAACCTTTTCGCTATCGACGGTTATTCGCACAACGAAATTTCGGAAATGCTCGGCATAAGTGAAGGTACCAGTGCATGGCACTTTTCCGATGCCAAGCGTCGCATCCGCGAAGGACTTGGAATTTCCAAACCCAAAAAAAATGAGTGAGCGTAAAACACATATCGACGACCATTTCATTCCGGAAGGACTTGAATTCCGGGAAGAATACATGCACAGCGCATTGGGTAATTACCGCAGAAAAAAGCGTGCAATCCTATGGGGCAAAATTGGCGTAGTTGCAGTGATTTTGATTGCTTGTTCGGCAGTAACCATTATGCTGTGGAACAAACCGGCGAATAACTCACAAGCCGAAAAGAAAACATCTAACTCGATTACCGAGCAAAACAAAATACCAACCGATTCTTCGTCGACTCTTGATTTGGATAACGACGAAGGAACCTTTAACAAGAATAGACAAAGTCCCGCTGTTGAATCTGTAGAGGCAACGCAGGACCTGTCTACCAAGGCAGTTGACGTGGGTGATCCGATGAGTAGTGGCGTCGGGTTGCCCGGTCAGCTGTCGACTTCCAACAGCAATCTAAAAAGGAAAACGAAAGTACCCTACCCATCCGATGTGCAAACCGCTCCAAGAATGGAAACCACAGAGCATGGCCAGGCAAATCATAACAACAATCAAACTATCGAGATTGAAACTCAGGAAAATCAAACGTTAGACATTCTAGCACCGGTGTCTAACCTTCCTTATTTGTCATTCGAATCATTCAACATAGATAGACAATTACAATCTCATCAACCACTGCCCCAACTTCCCATTGAACGCTGGAGTGTATTTGCATCCATCGGAACCAAACTGTGGGCCGATTATGGTTTTGGTTCAGGGCCCGCCCAACTGGATCCCGTTATTGGTTTGGGTGTAAATTACAAATGGCGCAAAAAAATGAGCTATCAACTGTCAGGACAGTTCTTCACCGTCAGCGGAGTGGCAGCGCCTTATGTTTCAACGCAGCGACAATATGACGAGGGATTCAGCGAAACGACCTACAGCTATCACACCGACCGCTTCTATCATGCCGGACTATCATTGGGAGCATCTTATCGCATTTCGAACAAACATAGCTTAGGGTTATTCGCAGAAACCACTGCGTTGCTCACAGCAGATAACCGCATAGAGACAGGCACTTCCTCCAGTTACGAATCAAGAACTGCTGACGAAGTACAAGCACGTGGCTATGTTCAAGGCTTCCGCAATATTCAACAAAGCATTGGAGTGAGTTACGAATATGCGCTGGGCAAAAACAAATCGCTTGGGGCATCCTATCGTCAAGGGCTTACCGATGTAACTCTGAACTCGTATTTCGGCAATGAGATGCATCGTAACTCTATGCTATCGTTCTACTTTAAAATGAAACTGACCCGATGAATCGTTCGTTCTTACTCGTTATTGGCATCGCTCTAATTACTGCTTCCTGCGAGCACAAAGATTATATAGAGCCGTCGGTTGAAAGCCCTGTATTTTCAATCAGCGGCTATCGCAATGGTGAGCCCTTCACTATCTCAGCCGGTGATAACGGGCTTATTCAAACAGGAACCATCGAACGCAATAAATACGGTGTAATGGAATGGACAAGTTCATTCACCCAAGCTGCATGCCCTGCGTGCGACCCCGTGTTTTCTATGACAATAAATGATCGCGCAGGTATGAGTATCAACGACTGTGCAGACCTAGAAATATTTTCAAGTAATCAGCTGCTCTTTGCCCAGGAAGCTAGTACTTCCGAATATGAAGAGTGCACGCTGAGCATCGCAGGCATTGATGAAATAGACGAAATCAACTTTATAGCACCCGGTTCAACTACGATCAGTTCAAATAGTTTTTCGTTTGACACCGAGGGCACCTATCAAGTTACGGCCGATTTTGAACTTGAGGTGGAAGAATCGGATGAGGATAATGAAATCCATATTCATCAAACCATATATGCCGGTGCCCATCAACGTGTTTCAGCCCCGTTTCTGTATGAGGTGCTGGAAGATGATGACAATGAACAAGAGATTCGTCTATTCTTCCCTGAAATACCCGG
>CANIAA010000042.1 GCA_947465255.1 Flavobacteriales bacterium
ACCAAGAGGAACGCAAGGTCAACCATGGGCGTCATGTCCAGGCTGGGTGCGCTTTTGGGTATCTTGATTTTTGGCATCGTTCTGCTTTTATTTACGAGTGAATAATAGCAGAAGGATTAATGCTTAGAAGCGAATGTCTGTGCAACAGAGAATCCAGCTTCATCAATGCCATAGGTAAGTTGGTCAATACGATTGCTGAAGAAGTTGTACAACAAAATCGCAAGTGCAGAAGCCAAGATACCGAGGAAGGTATTGATAAGTGCTTCCGAGATACCCACAGAAAGCTGAGCAGGGTCAGGAACACCGGCTGCCATCGCCGAGAACGACTTGATCATACCCGATACAGTACCCAAGAGACCAATCAATACCCCGAGTGAAGCAGAGGTTGAAAGGATAACGAGGTTTTTCGAAAGCATCGGCAATTCTAATGAAGTCGCTTCTTCGAGTTCTTGCTTAAGTGCTGTTACCTTCGACTCTTTATCCATGTTTGGATCGTTTGACAGCGTCTTGTATTTTACAAGACCTGCGCGCATTACAGCGCCAACAGAACCTTTCTGCTTATCGCAAGCAGCGATAGCTGCATCAATCTGACCGTTGTTCAGCAAGTTGCGCACGTTATGCACGAATTTGTCTACACTGCCTGTACCACGAGCCTGGAAAAGGCTGATAAGACGCTCAAGGAAGAAAGTCAATACTACAATGTTTGTAGCGATAAGGAAAGGCACGATGAATCCGCCTTTGTAAATAGTTCCATACAAATTACCATCGATAGGGTGACCGAGGTGTGGGTCGCCTCCTTCGAAATTGGCGGGATTACCCAGTACGAACATGTAAATAAGCACACCCACGATGAGAGCAACGGGGATGGCGATGTAAGGGAAGATGGAGCTGAAATTGCCGCCTGACTTCTTACTCATAGCAATTGTGGTTTTTATTGGTTTTAAAAAATGATGTTTTGAGTTAACATTTCGCAAACTCTTTTCAAGCCTGCGAAAATCGAGGTGCGAACATAGTAAATGTTCGGCGAATCTGTATTACTAATAAGTTTACAATTAACCTACCGGTAACCCGGGGTAAAACGAAAATCGGCCCTGAAAACAAGGCCGATAAATCGCAGTTCGCTTATAATCAGTGTTTGCTGAGATAGCTTGCTACACCTTCGTGGGTGTCTTTCAAGCCATCGCTGCCTTTTGTCCAGTTGGCAGGGCAAACTTCTCCGTTTTCTTCGAAGAATTGCAGCGCGTCAACCATACGAAGTGCTTCATCCACATTGCGACCCAACGGGAAGTTGTTGATGAGCATATGTTGTACGATTCCTTTTTTGTCGATGAGGTACAAACCGCGGAAGGCGATCATAGGGCCTGTCGCTGTCAGATTTCCCTCTTCATCATAGGTGTATTCACCGGCAAGAACACCGTAAGAGTCAGATATTGTTTTTGAAGTATCGGCAACAATCGGATATGTAACTCCTTTAATGCCTCCGGCTTCTTTTGCCATTTGCAGCCAACCCCAGTGTGACTCTTCTGTGTCTGTCGAGCAAGCTACTACTGCAACACCACGGCTTTCGAATTCGTTCAGCTTTGATTGAAATGCGTGCAATTCGGTTGGACAAACAAATGTGAAGTCTTTTGGGTAAAAGAAAAACACAACGTGTTTTTTACCCACGTACTGCTCCAATGAGAAGTCGTCAGTTACAGTTGTTCCGTTAATTACGGCTTTAGCCTTGAATGAAGGGGCCTTTTTTCCTACTAATGATGCCATTTGATTTATTTCTTGGGGTTAAAATGTGATTTCTAAACAAGCTTTAATTGCTTCGGTTCATTTAAATGTGTAGCGCCCGCTTGCCTGTAGCGTCGAGTGCTGCTTCTTTAAAGCTTTCCGTGAAAGTTGGGTGGGCATGGCTAATACGGCCAATGTCCTCTGCGCTGGCCCGGAACTCCATGGCCACTACGGCTTCTGCTATTAAGTCGGCTGCTCGAGGGCCTATCATGTGGACTCCTAAAATTTCGTCTGTTTCCTGATGCGCCAAAACTTTAATTAAACCGTCTAAATCCATGCTCGCTCTGGCGCGGCCACTTGCCTTGAATGGAAAGCTTCCGACTTTATAGGCTACTCCGGACTCTTTCAGTTGCTCTTCGGTTTGTCCGACCGAAGCAACTTCCGGCCATGTGTAAACAACGCCCGGTATAAGGTTATAGTTGATATGTGGTTTCTGGCCGGCAATGGTTTCGGCGACAAAAACGCCTTCTTCTTCTGCTTTGTGAGCGAGCATGGCGCCGCGAACTACGTCGCCTATAGCATAGATGCCCTGAACACCGGTTTGCAAGTGCGCGTCAACATGCACACGACCGCGCTCGTCAGTTTGAACACCCGCTTTATCAAGACCGAGATTTTCTGTGTATGCTTTGCGCCCGACAGCTACTAATACATAGTCGCCTTCGAGTGTGAGTTCAGCTCCTTTCGAATCATCGGCTTTCACCGTTACGACTTTCCCTTTTGTGGTTACTTCCTTCACCTTGTGTGAAAGGTAAAATTCAAAGTTGTTTTTCTTCAACGACTTCTGAAGCTCCTTACCCATGGTGCGATCCATGGTTGGGATGATGCTATCCATGTATTCCACCACGCTCACTTTCGCGCCCAAACGACCATATACGCTGCCTAGTTCGAGTCCGATAACACCACCGCCGATAATGATGAGGTGCTTTGGAACTTCTGTCATTTCAAGCGCTTCGGTGCTAGTGATTATTCGTTTCTTGTTAATCGCTATAAAAGGCAGCGAAGCAGGCTTGGAGCCCGTTGCTATGATGGTATTCTTGGTTTGAAGTGTTGTTGTTTTTCCATCGTCGTGCTTCACCGAAATGGTGTTTTTGTCTTCAAAAGAACCATGACCATGGAATACCGTAATCTTGTTTTTCTTCATCAGAAAGTTGATGCCACCAACCGTCTGTGTCACGACGTCTTGCTTGCGCTTGATCATCTGCTTGAGATTCACCTTAGGTTCGCTTTTCAGATCAATACCATGCTCTGTAAACGTATGCATGGCATTGTGAAAATGTTCGGATGAATCAAGTAGAGCCTTACTCGGAATGCAGCCCACGTTCAGGCAGGTGCCTCCTAGGGAATTATACCGCTCAACAAGCGCTGTCTTAAGACCTAATTGGGCACAACGGATAGCTGCTACATAGCCCCCAGGGCCTGAACCGATAATTACTACGTCAAAATTTTCCATGAAAAATGCATATGGCCGACAAAAGTATAGCAACACTTCAAGTCATTGCGTCATTGATGAAAATTGTTGGCGTTATTTGTTGACTTTTATTGAATTGTGTCATGCGGATTTTCATTGTACATATTGGTAATTTCCTGCTGGATGGCAACTCAGGTGTGGCTCAGAAGACATTTTCCCAAGCCGCTGAGTTTCGCAATTTGGCAGTTGATGTGGAGGTTGTCGCATTTACTGCTAGGGCGAAGATTGACGTTAATCACTCGTTCAAGTTTACGCGAATTGACACGACTCATTTAAAGGACCCTTATGCTGAGGTTTTGAGCTTTTTTCGAAGTAAGCTGCAGCCAAATGATGCAGTGTTCTTTCGGTATCCATTTGCCTCAAAGGGTTTGATGAATGTCACCTCAGAGTTTGGAAGACAGATCATTTTTGAACATAATACGATTGAGCATCAAGAGGTCTTGCTGGGTCAAATGGACCATTTTAAAAGCATGCCTTTTTCATTCAGGCCTTCGTACATCGGATATTTTTTAAGAACATTCATTTTTAAGAAAACTAAAGAGGATGAGTTCGGCACTGATATTCTGAAGAACGCTGCAGGTGGTATTTGTGTAACGAATGAAATTGCAGCCTACGAAAAAAAGCGGTGTGGTAGCTATAAGACAATTGCTATTGGCAATGCAGCACCGCAAGTGGGTAATGTTGATTTTGCTATGCCGAAATTCGACGGTGCATTGCGTGTTGTAATGGTGCTGGGAGCACTTCACCTCTGGCATGGATTGGATCGCGCTCTGAAGGGTTTGGAAGCATATAGATCGGATGATGTTGTCATTGAGCTGGACTTGATAGGAATTGATGAGAATCAATTACCGGCATATCAACGATCTGATTCGTTTCGAGTTAAAACCTTGGGGAGAATGACGCCACAACAGCTCGATCAAGTAATTCCAAGCTACAATTTGGCTGTTGGTTCTCTTGCTCTTCATAGGATTGGACTAAGTGAGGCGTCCCCGTTAAAGGTCAGGCAGTGTATGGTTTCCGGTCTTCCTGTGGTTCTAGGATATTTTGATACAGACGTCAGTCAATCGCCGGAACTGAGTTATTACGTTTGTCAATTCCCCGCCGATGAGTCAAAACTAGATTGGAGCCGAATTGTCCGTTTTTACAAGGGAATCGCTCAAGAACAACACTCAAGGGAGCATTTGATAGCCTCCGCTATTTCCGAATTATCGATGCAGGTCAAGGCACGAAAGGCTGTCGATTTCATTGTCTCTTGCTTTGGTAGAAGTGATGTGAATTAGTCCGAAAATGCGGACTTGAGACATTGTTCGGCTATATTTGCCTCATGCGATTGGATCCCTTTATTTCTGATCTTTTATTTGATCATGATTGTGTAATACTTCCCGAATTCGGAGGGTTAGTGGCCAATTATCGTTCGGCAAAACTGAACAGCATTTCACACGTCATCCAACCGCCGGCGAAGTCAATTGGCTTCAATCCGAGTTTGAAATACAACGATGGTCTGCTCTCGAATTACATTGCAGCAGCGTTGGGCATCACCTACAAGGAGGCCGCAGAGCATCTCACGCAGACTATCGCAGGGTATCAGCAATTGTTGGCCTCTGAAGGAAGATTTTCAATTGATCGAATAGGCGTTTTTTATAAGGATCGTTTTGGACAAGTGCAGTTTATTCCGGAGGAACAGGAAAATTTCTTAGTGTCTTCTTTCGGGTTAAAGCCTATTCAACTTAAACTTGTAGGCGGTATGGAAAATCCGGACACTACGAAAGTAATTCCCATGAACGCCAATTCCGGTCGCCGTTGGAAAGTGGCTGCGGCCGTTTTATTGCCGGCTTTGCTTGCCGGGTCTTGGATTTTGGGAAGCCGCGTGAGTGGTCATGGAGAAATGAGCTTTGCTTCCATGAATCCATTCGGTGAGCCACGCAAGCCATCATCTTACGCACCGATTGAGGAGGCGTGGGACTTGCGAATGCAATTTCCATCAGCTGACTATGCCTACCTCTTGGAAAATGACCAATCGTCGCCGGTAGATTTTGTGAATGGTGTGGTTGATCCGGGAGGGATTAATCTGCAAACAGTGCGCAAGCCTATCCAGGAAACGACTTCGGAAATAACCACTGAGGTTGTAAAGGTGGTAAATGAACAACCGGTCAAGAGGACAGTTGAGCCTAAAAAATCAGTAACTCCGGCAAATAGTAGCACCGCCGCTTACAGCTTGATTGGTGGCGCTTTTCAGTCAAAAGAAAACGCACAAAGACTCATTGATCAAATGCGTGCACAAGGCTATGATGCTCAGTTTGCCGGGATGCGCGACGATTTGCACCTCGTGTCGTACGGTCATTTCAGCACAAGGCAAGATGCAGAAGCAGTGAAGTCGAAGTTGGTTGCATCCGGTTCGAAGGCGTGGATACGCACAAACCAATGAATACGATTAGTTTTCCGTCGGGTATTCGAAATGTCATCTTCGATTTTGGCGGTGTATTGTTTGAAATCGATTACGAACTTCCTGCATTAGCTTTTGAGAAATTGGGGTTCGCCGACTTCAGGTCATTCTATACCCAGGCAGCGCAGAATCCCATGTTCGACTTGTTGGAAACCGGTAAAGTCGGAAACGATGAGTTCATCGATTTTCTCCACCGTTTTGTTCCAAGCGCTTCTCGCGAGGAGGTGCTTCATGCCTGGAATGTTATTTTGCTGCGCATTTGGACTTCGGAAGTGGAATTCGTTCATTCCCTGCGACGCTCGGGTGTTCGCACTTTTCTCTTAAGCAATACCAACGCGATCCATGTGGCTGAATTCGAAAAAATGATTGCCCAATCTATGGATTTCGAACTCTTCAAAAACGCATTTGAGCGAGTCTATTATTCTAATGCTATTGGCATTAAGAAACCATATCCCGAAACGTTTCTGCAGGTATGCGAATGGAATGGTCTGAACCCCTCGGAGACTCTATTTATTGATGATAGTTTGCAACATGTGGAAGGGGCGAAAAGAGCCGGTTTGCATGCATATCATTTCAAGTCGGGTGACCGAATAAGCGAACTTCTCAAAGACATCTAGTCTTTACTCTTCGTGCAGTTCAATGGCCGATTCATTTTCGATTATGATTCCTGAAACACCATTGGAATCTTTCGTGACGAATCCTTTAACACAAATGGTTTTGTCTTTCAATGCCTCATGAGGTTGATAGCTGAAGTTGGGCACATTCTGTTGGAAGATGGTTACAGTAAAAATTTGATTGGGGAATACTTTGTCTAGATTCAAAAAGACGTTTCCTTTGGATGAGAGCTTGGTGCTCACCACTTTTCCGCACACTGTAATCTCATCGCGCTTGCCGGCATATAGGGAAGCCTGTTGTGTATTGAATGTGTTGCGCGGAAGTCTTGTAGCATCCAACGGTTCCACGTCGCCGCTTTTTTTGCCTTCAGACAGCCAAAAGTCTATGTGACAAACGGATTCAAGTTTCTGCTCGGCATCATCTGTAAGGCGATGAAAGAAATTCAGCCCTGTGATTTTTTCGATGCTGTCAACTGTGCAAACGTAGTGTGGCAGTTGAAATTCACATTTGCTATTGGGCATGATGAAACCGATGGCCTCGTTGTGTTCAAGATCGAGAATTACTTTATAATAGTGATTCGGAATACTAACTTTATTCACTCCTTGCTCCAGCTTCGGCAGAGTTGAATTGAGTATTCCGCCTGTGACGACGAACAGTGGGGTGTTGCGTGCAATACAGGCGCTGCGCATGGCGTCTTCCAAATCAGCCCATCGACCGCGATTCAGACCCGGTGTTTGCGGCGACATGTTGCTGTAGTAGTAACTCTCGGAAAGTGCTTTTTTAGAATACCGGAAATCGGCGGAAGGTGCCAGGTGGCCCCGGTCGTATCCGAATCCTTCCGTTTTGGTTTTGCCCTCGGGCGTCTTTGTTTTTCGGGCGTAATCGCCATCAACAGCCGACCCTGATTTGATGAGCGGATCAGGCCGGAAGTCGTTGGTTCGGCCTTCCGTTCCTGTTGCTACGTCCGGTAATATCAGATGTGCAACCCATTTAGCTTGTTCATGTGATTCGTCATAAACGAGTGCAAGTGCGGAGTGGTATATCACTTCGTCACAGGAGGCTGTTTCCGGCAACCCGACTTGTGCAAGCTGATGACGAAGCGATTGAAATTTAAGCTCCTCGAGGGTGCCCGATAGGCTGTCGTGCGCTGCTTTAAGCGAAGCGATTTGTGCACTTGTAGAAGCAATTTTCGTTTCGAGTGTTTGGCTCCAAAGCCCGCAAGTGAAGAGGCATAGGACGTATGATAATAAGATTTTTTTCATACTGCCGTTTCTGTTTTTATCACCATGCGCATGGTATGCCTTGAGCGTTGCTCAATGAAAGTCTCTGCGTTGTGCAATACGTTCTTTAATGAGTCTTCATTGCCATGGCGTATGGTAAGTAAAGTGAGGTGCTCGTTGTATTTAATGGAGTATTGCTCGTGAAGTTTTTCGATAAGAAACTGTTGCTTATGCTTGTCGGTATCGAATACAATTGAAAAGCTGATTGCCGAATTTTCCATAAGGTGTATACGAATACCCAATTCGGATAGTATGCCGAAAATTTCTTTAAGATTATCCTCTACAATAAAACTGAAGTCGCGCGTTGCAATTGAGAAAAGCGTTTGATGGTCTTTGAGGATGTAACTAGCAATCAAGTGGTCGTTTTCTGTACTCTCTTGAATGGTTGATCCCGCGGCTCTTGGGTCAATAAAGGATTTAATGTGCAGTGGAATCCCTTTGTTCTGAAGTGGCTTGATTGTCTTCGGATGTATGACGCTGGCGCCGTAATAGGCCAGTTCAATCGCTTCTTTGAACGAAATGCGATCCAGCTTGACAGTGTCTTTGAATTTTTTCGGATCAGCATTCAACATACCTGGTACGTCCTTCCAAATAGTAACTTCACTAGCATCGAGTAGATAGGCCATAATCGATGCCGTAAAGTCTGACCCTTCTCTCCCCAGCGATGTAGAGTTACCCCGGGAATCACTTCCAATGAACCCTTGAATTACACATGCCTTATTTTCATGGAGCGCTTGTTGAACCGGCGTAATGCAGTGCCGGGAGGCCTCCCAGTTTACGCGCGCATCGCGGAAGCGACTGTCCGTAATGACGATTTTACGTGCGTCAAACCAGACAGATGAAACGCCCTCTGCTTCCAAATAAGCTTGAATGATGGCGGTAGAAATGAGTTCCCCAAATCCAATGAGCGAATCGTATTCTTGGTCGTAGTTTGAAGTGCAGGGTTGGTTTAAAGCTTGATTGAACGCGTCCAGTTGCGATTGTAAAGCACTTTTTCCACTTCGATTCTCGCCAAAAAGCTCATCAGTCAATTCAGTGTGAAATCGAACGACTTCGTTTAATTCTTCGTGATAGGGCTTGCCGTCGAACCGAGCCGCATGAATGCGCTCAATTGCGTTTGTTATTTTACCCATTGCACTCACAACTACAACAAGTGGTTGATGCGCATGGTGTCGAACAATGTCGGTCATGTTGCGCACTGCCGCACTGTCCTTTACGCTGGCACCTCCAAATTTGAAAACCTTAATCATGCGTGTTTACGTGTGTTGCGAAAGTATTTGAATTACGACAAATTCAATTTGCGGATTTCCGATGCGAGCAATTTTCCATTTATCCACTCTCCATCCAAGGTTGCTGAGTATTTCCGATAAAAGTTGAGTGCGGGCTCATTCCAGTCGAGTACTTGCCAAGTCATTCCGGCATAATTCTGCTCTAAACAATAACGGAGGCACGCCTCGAATAATTCAGCGCCTATTCCCTGTCCACGCAGGTTTTCTTTCACGACGATATCTTCCAGGTAAAGCATTTTTCCTTTCCATGTCGAATAGCGAACGTAGTGCAGCGCTATACCGACTACCTCGTTATTCGATTCCGCTACAAAAAGCCCAAAGGCGGGTTCCACTCCGAACCCATCACGCAGCATCGCTTCTTCGGTATTAGTGACCTCGTTGGGTGCTCTTTCATATTCGGCAAGTTCGCGCACAAGCTGCATTACTCCAGGCACATCAGCAGGTGTCCCTTTGCGTACAATCCATTGTTTCATGAGGCAAAGCAAGGGCAGAAATGTAGATTTTGGAAGTTTGCCTCACGAATGTTCATTGGTGTGGTATTTTTGTCCTATGTCGAGTGTTCGTCTAGAAAAAGTATCTGCTCTCCTCAAACGTGAGCTATCAACGTTGTTCCAACAAAACATGCACTCCATGTTTGAAGGAATGATGATAACGGTTACACAGGTGCGTGTATCGCCTGATTTGGGTGTGGCCAAGGCATACCTTAGTTTTTTTCCTGCTGAGAAAAGGATGCATGGTATCGAGCTAGCTAATGAAAAAAAGGCGCATCTGCGCAAACTGCTCGCAAATCAAGTAGGTAAGCAGCTTCGAAAAATTCCGGAGCTAAGTTTCTTTGTGGATGATTCGCTGGATTATTTCGAAGAAATCGACCGCTTGCTCAAGAAGGGCTAATCGTGAATGTTGCTCTGTACATAGCGCGCAGACATTTGTTTGCCAAAAAGTCAAGAGGCATCATCAATTTTATTTCCGGTATTTCGATGGTCGTGGTGGCCTTTATTACCGCGGCCATGATTGTCGTGATGAGTGCATTTAACGGTATCGATGATCTGGTCAAGTCGATTTTTTCCAATGTTGACGCGCCTCTTACGGTTGTGCCTCTGGAGGGAAAGTTTCTTCCCGATTCGTTGATAAACGAGCAAGCAATTCTAGCCATTGAAGGTGTGGTCGGGCTTAGCAGGGTTATCGAGGAAGATGTGCGTTTGTCGCATGAAAACCGCTATGCTATCGCGACCGTGAAAGGGGTTGAGGCGAATTACGCAGATTTTTCACCTATTGATACGGCCATCGTTGACGGCCAATATTTGTTGCAGATCGATAGCCTGCCATTGGCTGTGGTTGGCTCCGGTATTCAGATGGAACTCGATATGCCTCTGCGCGATTATGCGCCGACCATCATGGAAATAGCAGCTCCCATTCGCGGCAGGCGCATTTCCGAGTTTAAAGAGGAGGCATTTAATCAGGAGCAAATTGCCGTTAGTGGTGTTTTTGCCATAAATGCCGAGCTTGATGCCAAGTACATTATGGTTCCCCTAGCTTTTGCTCGTCAACTCTTTGGAATGGAAGATGCCGTTTCCAGCATGGATATTTTCACCGCAGATGATGCTACGCAAGATGAACTGGTTCGTTTAGTTCAAGAACAGTTTGAGGGTGTGGCGAAAGTGATTACACGGGAAGAGAAGAATGCTTTAATTTATAAAACAAATGCCAGCGAGAAGTGGGCTACTTTCTTGATTTTACTTTTCATCTTCCTCATAGCCTGCTTCAATATTATCGCTTCTTTGACGATGCTAATCATTGAAAAGAAGCGAGACATCTTTACGTTGAATTCAATAGGATTAGATACGCGAGGTATTCAACGCATTTTTGTTTATGAAGGGGTTTTGATTAATGTAATCGGTGCTGTGGCCGGAGCGGCGATTGGTTTGCTCGTCTGTTTTGCTCAAAGGGAATACGGCTTAATCGAAATGACAGGTGGGGCCGTAGAAAGCTATCCCATAAGCGTTCAGTGGCCGGATGTGCTGGGTATTCTGTGCACAGTTGTTGCTGTTGGATCTCTTTTTTCATCCTTGCTCGTGCGCATTCTGGTGCGCCGATTTGCAGGCAATGCCATGATGACAGCCGAAAGGGCCAGTTAACATGTAAGTGTGAGAATATTGATGTCAGCAAAATATTGCGGCGTGCCAGCGTTATTATTTTCACTACAAGTAGAGCAAAAGCAAATTGAAACAAGCAAAACGTATAGGTCTGATATTATTGGGAGTTTTTGTATTGCTCTCAGTGGCCATATTCATCGTATTGCGTTTCTATGAGGATGAAATTGGCACCTATGCCGTGCGTAAGCTCAAATCACAAGTCACCACTCAATTTGAGGTGGGCGATGTAAGTCTTGCCTTTTGGAAAACCTTTCCGAATGCCTCGGTAGAATTGAATGACGTTTTCGTGCAGGAACGTGGTGAAGAGAAGGACACACTTCTCTTTGCACAGGCGCTTTTTTTGAAATTCAACATTTGGGATTTGGTGCGCGGCAGCTACCGAGTTGATAAGGTCGACATTGCGGGCGGATCGCTATTCATGAAGGTAGGAGATGACGGTCAAAGTAATTGGGAGGTGTGGAAGGAGGTCAAATCAGACAGCTCGAATTTCGAAATTGAACTGGAAGAAATTTCATTGACCAATACCCGTGTTATATACGACGATAAGCCGAATCACTTTTTCATAGATGCTCTTGCGATAAAAACTTCCGGCAATGGAAATTTTTCGTCGCGTAACCTCGATGTTGACCTTACGCTTGATTTGTTTGTGGAGAGGTTAATCAGTAATGACGATGCCTATCTCGAAAAGCAATCGGTTTCGGGAGAGGTTGTGATGCATGCCGATTTGGATAAGCAAGCTTTTGTTTTTGAGCCCGGTGAAATTACGTGCGGTGATTTCCAGTTTTCTATAGGGGGTAATACGGTAGGAAGTGAATCCATGGAGTTCGCATTAGAAGCAAATGATCAAACATTGGAAGATGCTATCGATGTGCTTCCCGCTTCTGTTCGTAAGAAATTAAATGGCTATAAGTTGTCCGGTGATTTTTCCGGAAAGGCGACCGTTGGCCATTCTAAGGCATCGGACCCGGTGATGGTTGATGTGGATCTGAGCATATCTGACGGCGAATTGCGTATCAAGGAGGAGGGTGTCGCATTAGAAGATATTGTTACCGATTTTCATTATGTGCGGGGTGGTAATAAGGATAAGATTCAGGTGCGATCCTTCAGTTGTTCGCTCGATCGCAGCGTTATTGAAGCTTCGGGAAGCATTGTGGGCTTTGAAACCCCGATTGTTGACTTGAGAGTCAAGGCGGGACTGGAGCTCAAGGATATTCGTGATTTTCTCGACTTGCAGCAAATTGAAGTGTGTGAAGGAAGTGTTGCCGCCGAAGCCTCATTAAACGGGACGCTGCGCTATGTAGAGGCTGACACGTCTTACAACTGGCGTGATGTGCTTGCTACAGGTAAAGCAAGCGTTTCCAATGGTTCTCTCAAAATGAGAAACTCGAATCGCTTGTTCAATGAAATGGAGGCCGAATTCACTTTTGACAAGCAGAACGCCAACATCGTGCAATTTGGTGGTAAGGTGAATGGCAGTGATTTCGCCCTCACCGGCGCGCTTCACAATGTGGTTTCATTTCTATTCGAGCCGCAAGCCCGTATTTTTCTCGAGGCTGATTTGCGAAGTCAATTAATTGATTTTACGCAGCTCGTTGAAGAGGAAACATCTACCGCCAATGAGAGTGATTATGAGTTGCTGTTTCCGGCTTTGCTCGACTTTAATCTGAATTGTTCCATTGAGAAATTCGTGTTTAGAAAATTTGAGGCCAATGGAGTGAAGGGAATAGCAGCACTCAATCAAGGTAAACTGACCGTTGACCCGGTAACGTTTTCTACTGCGAATGGTCAATTGAGTGCACAACTTGTATTGCTTCCGATCAGCTCAACCGCCTACCGAATGAACTGCCTGGCTGAGGTTAAGGGTATTCATATTGATAAGGTCTTTACTGAATTTGAGAATTTTGGACAGACCTTTATTCAGGATCGTCACCTGAAGGGCACGGCTGATGCCAATGTGCAGTTTAGGGCAGTGCTTACGAACTCGCTTGAGTTGCCTTCAGATAAAATCGAAAGCATTATTGATTTATCCATTGATAATGGCGAATTGAACGACTTTGAAACGCTTCAGGAAATTGCAGATTATCTGCGCAGTAACAAATGGGTTGCCCCATTTGTAGATGAAGAACGCTTTGCTGAGCGCGTGCGTAACGTCAAATTTTCAAAGCTGCATAACGTAATCGAAATTCGAGATCGCGTAGTGACTATTCCCCTAATGGATGTGCGAAGCAGTGCCATGGATATTTCAGCAAAAGGGACGCATACGTTTGATCATACTATTGATTACGCGGTAGGTTTTAATCTACGCGATTTGTTAGTGAGGAAGGATAAGGATTGGACAGAAGTGGACGACGGTCTAGGTAAGTCCATGTATATTTCAATGAAAGGTTCGGTAGACAATCCTGTTTACGCAGTCGACAAAGAACTCGCCAAGGAGGTGCGAAAGGAAAGCATGGAAGCAGAAAGGCAAAACGTAAAGGCATTGCTGAAGGATGAACTTGGTTTATTCAAGAAGGACGCCTCAGTCGGAAATTACCAGGAAGCCAAAACACAGAGTAAAGACGCGACTATAACTGTGGAATGGGATGAAAACAAGCCCGCCGAAAGTCCTGCGCAAAGGCCAAAAGAATCGGTAAAACCCTCCGATAATTCCTCTGCGACAGAAAAGCCAGCCGATAAGAAAAAGAAAACTCCGAAGTGGCTGGAGGAAAAAGACCATCCTCAGCGCTAAGTTTGCGAAATGCATCCAATTCCTGTCGAGTTTTCAGAACGAATTCAGCGTCAGTTTCCAGCCGAGGCAGAAGCATTTTTGGCTGCACTCGATAACGCGCCGGTTTCAAGTGTGCGCGTGAATAGCAGTAAACCCGTTGCTTTCTTTCCCAATGCTACTGCAATTCCCTGGAATGTTGAAGGATATCTGCTCGATAATCGCCCGCGATATACGCTGGACCCTCTCTTTCATGCCGGTTGTTATTATCCGCAGGAAAGTTCTTCTATGGTGTTGCAATGGGTGTTGAGGCATGTTGTGCCCAACGATATAGATGTTGATGCGCTCGATTTGTGCGCAGCCCCGGGCGGAAAGTCGCTAATCATTGCTGATTTTCTGCGTGATCAGGGTCGTCTTATTTCCAATGAAATAGTGCGTTCGCGAGCACATGTGCTCAACGAGGTAGTGACAAAATGGGGCTGCAAGAACGTAGCGGTAACCAATAATCGACCTGCCGATTTTGCAGAATCGGGAATGCAGTTCGATCTTGTGGTGATTGATGCTCCCTGCAGCGGAGAAGGAATGTTTCGCAAAGATCCAGAGGCTCGCAAGGAATGGAATTCATCTTCCGCGGGCATGTGCAGCAAACGCCAAGTGGAAATACTGCACGACGTTCTGCCCGCACTTCGTGAAAATGGTATTCTGATTTATTCGACCTGTACTTTTGCGAACGAGGAGAATGAAGACATTATCGCTTCTTTGATCAATACGGGGGATTTTGAAACGGTGCAGTGGCCGGTGCCACCCGAATGGAACGTCTCACTCATGAATGAAAATGGTATTTATGCCATGCGCTTCCTGCCGCATCGAAATCCGGGTGAGGGTTTTTTTATTTCAGCACTAAGGAAAACCTCGTCTGATGCCGCGAAGAGAAGTAAACCGAAGAATGTATTCAGTTCTCCCGAGCGCGGCGATTTTGGAATACTTCGGAATTGGGGCGTTGATGAGAACAAGTGCCTTCTTGCTCCTGACGGTGAGTTGTATCAAACGGTTTTTGATAAGCAAGAGTTGAACGCATTGGCAGGAAGCCTTTATTTTCTGCGCCCCGGCGTGCATATTGGTAAAGTAGTCCGCGGCGAATTAATCCCTGCTCACGCTCTTGCCCTTGCTACACATTTATTGGAGGGTAACGAACCAATAGAACTTAATCACACGATGGCAATGGCATATCTGCGCGGCGATTCTATTAGTGTCGATGCACCCAATGGTTGGCACCGTGTTGCTTTTCAAGCGCAAGTGCTTGGTTGGATTAAAGTGATTGGCAGCAGAGTCAACAATTACTATCCCAAAGAATGGCGCGTTAAATTGAAGGAGTA
>CANIAA010000043.1 GCA_947465255.1 Flavobacteriales bacterium
AATAGCGTGATTTGAATATTGAAGGGTTCTACCTCCATGCGCATAGAATCATAGTAGCCATGCAGCGCGTGTTTGGCAGCAGCATAGGCCGAGCGAAGGTAAAACCCCCATTTGCCCATTAAACTCGAGGTGATGATGATGTGCCCTCCGCCGAGTGCTTTCATGCGCAACGCTACCGCCCTGGATATTTCTATGTTGCTGAAAAAGTCAATCTCCATCAACCGTCTAACAATCTCCATGTCTGTATCGAGCGCCTCAGCGCGTTGACTTATTCCGCCGTTGTTAAACAGCATATCTATTCGCTCGTGACGATTGAAGCATGTACTGATTGCGCTGCTTACGGATTCGTTCGATGACAGGTCGATGGGGATAATGTCTACTTGATCAGGGTGAGCGCAGGCTGTTTTTACCCTCTCCAATTCTAAAGTGCGACGGGCAGAGAGAATGAGTCTAGCGCCTTCATTTGAAAGTGCATATGCCAAAGCCTCTCCAATACCGGAACTGGCACCGGTGATCCATATCGTCTTGCCGTTAAAGTAACTTTTCAATGCCTTAATTTTAACCTCGATTTACTGCAGCGAATATCGGTTGTGCAAGTTATTCTTTTTGCAGGGGTTAATAATCAATTAACCTTGTCGTAACTTGGATACACTTGCTTTGTTGCGCAGAAAGTTGCTGTAATACAACGCACATGAGCAAGCAAAAAATACTATTGGTTGATGATGAACCGGACATTCTGGAGATGATTGGATTCAATCTGGAACGGGAAGGTTTCGAAGTTTTCACTGCTCCCAATGGTCGTAAGGCTCTCGAGTTGGCCAAAACCCATCTGCCTGATCTTGTTTTACTCGATGTAATGATGCCGGAGATGGACGGTATGGAGACGTGTCGTGAATTGCGTGATGATGCGAGATTAAAGAACACCATTATTGCTTTTTTGACGGCGCGCAATGAAGATTACAGCCAAATAGCCGGTTTCGATGCTGGCGCTGATGATTATATCTCAAAGCCGATTAAACCGCGGGTACTGATTTCTCGTGTCAAGGCTTTGCTTCGTCGAGGAACTCCTGTTGCAGTTGAAGCACCGAAACGTGAACTCGCCGGTATAGTAATCGATAAGGAACGTTATGTGGTTTACAAGGATGGTGTCGAGTTGTCGCTTCCCAAAAAGGAGTTCGAATTGCTGGCATTATTGGCCTCACAACCCGGACGTGTGTTCACCCGCGAGAACATTCTTTCGAGTGTTTGGGGGAACGATGTGATTGTAGGGGATCGCACGATTGACGTTCACATTCGCAAACTTCGCGAAAAATTAGGTGACGATTTTTTCAAAACAATTAAGGGCGTAGGGTATAAATTTGAACCGTGAGTCTTATCACTGTTCGTACACCCCGACAAGTTGCGCTTGCTTCGGCAGCGCTTATTACCGGCCTTTTGGCCATTACATATTTCCTTGTTATCTATATTCTGGAGCGCGAATTCACTTGGCTTCCACTTGTCATACTCCTGGCGCTCGGCTTTTCAATTTCATACGGAATTGTTTTCTTTTTCATTGAGAAATTCCTGTACCACAAAGTAAAAATCATTTACAAGACAATTCACTCACTAAAGAGTCAGGGTGATGCCAGGATTAAAATTCAGATGAGTACCGATGTACTCAATGAAATTAATAAGGAAGTAGCAGACTGGGCCGATCAGAAAATTCGGGAGGTTAAGGAGCTGCGCAGTGCGGAAAACTATCGCCGCGAGTTTATTGGCAATCTGGCCCACGAGTTAAAAACACCGGTTTTCAATGTACAGGGTTATATCGAAACACTGCTTGAGACAGAATTGGAGGATGCGCAACTCAATCGTAAATTTCTGGAAAAGGCGAATGCGAGTTGCGAACGATTAACGGATTTACTTAAGGACCTGGATCAAATTGCCAGCATTGAGAGCGGAAATATGCAGCTCGAAATTAGTCGCTTTGATGTGGTGGAATTAGTAAAGCAGACCATGGAAATGCTCGAAAATCAAGCGGTTGATCGTAATGTCACGCTGCGTTTGGGACAGGCTGCCGAGAAGCCTATTTGGGTGGAAGCTGATCGAAAGCGAATTCAACAAGTGTTCATCAATTTGCTAATGAACAGCATTGTTTACGGTAAGGAAGGTGGAGAGACGAGAGTGCGTTTTTATGACATGGACGACAATGTGCTTATAGAACTTGCGGATAATGGACTGGGCATTGCCATGGAACACCTGCCGCGCATTTTTGAGCGATTTTATCGTGTCGACAAAAGTCGTTCGCGTAACGAAGGTGGATCCGGCTTAGGCCTGGCTATCTGCAAACACATTGTGGATAGCCACAGCCAGAGTATTTCTGTTCGCAGCACGGAGGGTGTCGGCAGCACTTTTGCCTTTACACTCAGAAAGGCCGGATCATAGGCCGGACCAGTCCGGACGTACAAAGAAGTTCTCTCGCTTCTCATCGCCGATGGTCGTTTGTGGACCATGTCCTGAGTAAACCACGTAATCGTCAGGCAGAGCATACATCTTTGTTTGAATGGATTCAACCAAATGCGCAGCATTACAACCGGGCAAATCAACCCTTCCTACACTTCCCTTAAAGAGCACATCACCGGAGAATACAACACGTTCTTGGTGACAAACGAACGCAAGATGACCGGGAGCATGCCCGGGAACGAAAAGCACATCGAACGATATTTCACCGATTGATATCGCTTCGTATTCCTCAATAGTGTTGGAAGGCAATACGCTGGGGCGATACGGTATTCCGAACATGAGGCTTGTAGCAGCTGCACGATCTATGACCGGTAACTCAAGTTTGTGACAACGCATTTCGATATTGTATCGCTCTGCAACAGCCGAATTGCCTAGAATATGATCGAGGTGGCAATGTGTATTTAGGATCAGCTGAGGCACGAGTTTTTCCTCCTCGATGTATTCAAAAAGTATCGAATCCTCTGATGCGTCAGTCATTCCTGGGTCAATAATGACGGCGTTGCCGCTTGAGTCAGCAATGATATATGTATTTTCAGAGAAGGCATTGAAGGTGAACTGAGCAATGCGGAAGGGTGTTTTCATGAGAATGTTGTAGTAATCCTTATGGATGCGATGACAAAGGTCGCACGTTTTTGATGTCGTTTAAACGCTATTTTAGCACCTCTTGCCTTGCATGATTAAACTCTCGTTGCATAGACTTCTGTTGAGTGCCGTGGCTCTTTTATGTGCCGTGGTCGGCTATGCTCAGTTTTATCAGGGTACCAACATGGAGTTTGGAAAGAACAGGGTTCAGTATCGGGAGTTTACGTGGTTCTATTATCCTTCAGAAAACTTTGAAGTTTATTACTACATCGGCGGTGAAGATCTGGCTCAATATACACTTCTCGCGTGTGAGCGCAACCTGAAGGAAATGCAACAGTTTTTCGATTTCACGATCGACGAAAAAATCGAGGTGTTATCATATCTCAATCAAAGTGAGTTTCGTCAAAGTAACCTCGGGCTAACGGGCGATGATCAGTTTAACATTGGCGGTGCAGCTAAGATTGTGGGTAGTAAAATGTTTACCTATTACGAGGGAGATCATGCCTTGCTCGAAAAACAAATCCGAGAAAACTTGGCGCGTGTTCTGTTTGCACAATTGGTGTATGGTGGTAACTGGAAGGATGTGTTGAAGAACTCTACGCTTCTCACTGTGCCAAAGTGGTTTGAGGAAGGCATGATTGCCTATGCAGCAAACGGCGTATCTTCGGAGAGCACCACCTTTGTCAAAGACCTTGTCAGAAGCAATAGATTTAAAAGCTTTAATCAGTTTGAAGGGGATGATGCCCGCCTTGCCGGTCAAACATTCTGGAATTATATCGCAGAGGTATATGGTCAAAATGTAATTCCCAATATCCTTTACATGGCGCAGGCAAGCCGGAATGTGGAAAGCGGATTTTTGTACGTATTAGGCTTGCCGCTCGATCAGCTTTCCGATGAGTATGTAAACTTTTATAAGGAGAAGGCTGCAGCAGCTCGATCAGAACTGTTGCCCGGTGAAACACGCTTGGGGCCGAACCCCGCGAGGAAGGAGATTCGAAACTACCGAAAGACCGAGCGCATGCTGGGTGATGTTAAAGTGAAGTATAAGCGTAATCTCGAGTATTCACATTTTACTCAATCACCCGACGGACGTTTTGTGGCTTACGTTACTCATGAGTTGGGGCAATATCGCATTTGGCTATACGACGCGGAAAAGAAAACCAAGAAGTGCATACTCAAGCGCGAGCCAAGAATGGACCGTATTCCGGATAAAACGTTTCCGGTGCTTGCGTGGCATCCTTCCGGAGAAATATTGACTTACATTTTTGAGAAACGAGCGAATGCCTGGATAGGCAACTACTCGGTCGCCGAGAAGAAACATACTCAAAAGGAATTGTATCTAATAGAGAAAATCAATTCGATGCACTATAGCCCCGATGGAAAGCGCATGATTTTGAGCGCTGTTAATCGTGGTCAAACCGACTTGTATTTGTATCAAGTGATAGGGAATAATTTTGAGAAGTTGACCGATGATAATTGGGATGATCTTAGTCCCTCATTCATTGAGGGTGGTCGTCGTGTCATTTTCACTTCGAACCGACCTGACGATACGCTGCGCACGAATGCGGATGAACTTGTTTCATTAAAGCCCGTGCATGACGTTTACATTTTCAACATCGAAAACAGATCCAAGTACCTCGATCGAATTACGAATACTCCGACGATTGACGAGTCTCTTCCGTTTGAGTACAATGAGAAGTACTATACTTTTTTATCAACCGAGAACGGATATCGCAATCGATCAGTTGCCTATGTGGACAGTGCCATCAGTGCCATTGACACTTCAATTCACTACCGATATTTCACGGTTGCGAAAAAGGTGAGCACTTATCAACGCGATATACATGACTATGAGTTTCGGTTGAAGGAGGGAAATTACTTCTCCGGTTTTAGAAAGGCCGGAAGACCGTGGTTGGTTTTTGGAAATCGAAACGATGATGTTTTTGATGGAGCGCAAAAGGGTGATATGCCTACGGAAGGTGAGCGATTGCCGGGCATGACAGATCGATTGAAGATTTCTGCTGACACGATTTCAAAGGGCGATATTGATATTGACAACTATGTTTTCGAGGACGAAAGGTTGGACTACACGCTTGAGAAAGAAACAGTGCGAGTCCAAGAAACAGGTGCCAAAGCAAAGGCTCTTCAGAATGACACTTTGGAAAAATTCGTCTTACCACGGTCGCGAAACTATCGTCTGAATTTTGCTGCAGACAAGGCAATTGCGCAAATGAGTAATAACTTCTTCAATCCGATTTATCAGAATTATGCGGGGCCTTCGCCAAGTAGTATTTCGCCGGGGTTATCCGGATTCACCCAATTCGGTATTTCTGATTTGTTCGAAGATTATAAGGTAGTCGGAGGGTTTCGCGCAAATTGGGGATTAGACAATGCCGAGTATGGTATTAGTTTCGAGCGTTTACAAGATCGATGGGATCGAAAAATCATTTTCTCGCGCCAATCACAGCGCGTGCAGCAAGGCATCGACATTATTAAGCTCCAAAGCAATGACCTGGCATATAGCGTGAAGTATCCTTTTAGTGAAGTAAGTTCTATTCGTATTCGTGGCGATGTGCGTGTCGACCGCGGTGTGCGTCAATCGAATGATCTTATTTCACTGGAGTCAGCGAATATTACGGAAACGAATTTAGCCTTGAAGATTGAGTATGTTTTTGATAATACCATTTCAACCGGCCTGAATCTGTTCAACGGAACACGGGCCAAAGCATGGGTCGAGCGATACCAGCAACCGAATATTGATACGCGCACAGACATTAATATTGTTGGCTTCGATGCGAGACATTATGAACGCATTCATAGAAACATTATAGCAGCATTTCGTTTGGCCGGAACCAGTTCTTTTGGCGCGCAAAAGGTCATTAACTATTTTGGTGGTGTCGACAATTGGCTCTTTCAACGCGTCGATAATGCTACACCAATTAATCCTGATGAACCTTACCGATTTCAATCGTTTGTGGGCCCAGTGCGTGGCTTCTACGTGAATGCACGCAATGGGAATTCAGCTGTTGTTGCTAATGCGGAGATACGAATGCCGGTGTTTAAGTACTTCGCCAAAAAGCCCATCAAGAGCGACTTTATTGAGAATTTCCAGGTAGTTACATTCTTAGATGCCGGAAGCGCATGGACGGGTTGGAATCCTTACTCAGATGATAACTTATTCAATCGCACCGATGTAATTAAGAATCCGGTCACCGTTTCGATCACCAACAACCGAGAACCGGTGGTATATGGTTACGGGTTTGGCCTGCACTCGCGATTGCTGGGTTACTTTGTGCGCGCCGATTGGGCATGGGGAGTAGATGATGGTCGTGTGCTTGACCGTGTGTTCTACCTGTCGCTCAACATGGACTTCTGATTTCTACTGATTGTAGATAACCTGCAGAACAGTTTGACCCACAGCCATGAGCGTGTTCTTGTCGATGATGCTCATGTTGTCGTTGTGTGTGTGGTGATAAGAACCAAAAACATAGCCACCTAAGCCCATGGCCATAATCTGTGGCTTGGTGTCAATGATGTCGACACAGCGGATTCCTCCTTTGGTTACGAATACATGATCGTCGACCACACCTTCAATTTCTTCAGTCGTGAAGGTGGAGGCGTATCCCAGTTTGTTTGCTGTATTCCAGATTAGGTTTACCACATCGGGAGCACTTTGAGTTGAGAATTTCTCTTTGTTGAACGTGGCGTTTTCAGCACCGACCATATCCAGCAAAATCCCGAATCGCGCATTGTAGTTTTCTGCATGTTTTTGTTTCGCCCAATACTGCGAACCCAAACACCAGCTCGATGTGAATCCATCGTTGAGAACCTCTTTCGCACCTTCTGCGAATTCCGCGGTGCCTAAATCTTCCGCATCAAAGAAAATCAGATCAATACCAACTTGCGTTGGTGAAAGCTGCAGCTGTCGAGCAATTTCTATCAAAACACCAACACCGCTTCCACCATCATTGGCGCCATCAATCGGTTTTTTCCAAAGCGAATTATCTTTATCCTTATCACCGTATGGTCTGCTATCCCAGTGGGCGCAGAGCATAATTCTATTCGTCTTATCCGGGTTAAATGATGCGATGATGTTGCGAACAGGTATGGTAGTCCCTTCGAATGTTTTCAACGAAGTGGTTTGTTCAAGCACACTTGCACCGTATGATTTGAGCTTGCTCACCATCCAATCGCCACATGACTTGTGCGCACCTGTGCCGGGTACGCGCGGGCCAAAAGCAACCTGCTTTTCAATCATGGCATAGGCTGAATCGGCTTGAAAAAGGGGGGCGGTTATCTCCTTTTTCTCCGGTTGCTGTTTGCGCTGTTGTGTGTTTTGTTTTTTGTCGTCTTTGCAGCCAACATAAACAGTACTTCCAACGAAGAGGGCGATCAATACTATGGCGCCTATTTGTTTTGCTTTCATAGAGTGTTGTAATGCCTAGCCTTCGTAGGTCCAGCTTGTTCCTTCTTTTGAGTCTTTGATTTTTACTTGTATAGCGGCAAGTGCATCGCGAAGTTTGTCAGACGTGGCGTAGTCTTTATTTGCCTTTGCCTCATTGCGCATTTGAATAATGACTTCCATCAATGACTGGCTCAGCTTAGAATTGTCGCTACCGCCATCTTCATTGCTTAATCCCAGTATGTCGAAGAAGAATGAGTTAAATGTTGTTTTCAATAACTCAATATCGCCTGCGGTAAGGCTCATATTTCCTTCTTTAACGGAATTGATTACGCGCACACCTTCAAACAATTGTGAAATGACAATGGGTGTATTGAAGTCATCGTTCATGGCATCGACGCACGTGTTGCGCCATGCAGTAATATCGAAGTCAGATTTGTCGGAGGCGTTCAATTGGTCGAGTACTTTCAGTGCAGCACACATACGCTTATATCCCTTCTCCGATGCCTGCAATGCTTCATTGCTAAAGTCGAGCGTGCTGGCATAATGACCCATAAGGAAAAAGAAGCGCACCGTCATGGGGCTGTATCCTTTTTCAAGCAATTTGTGATTGCCTGTGATGAGCTCTTCCGGAGTAAATCCATTGCCCTCACTCTTCGCCATTTTACGCCCGTTCACAGTTAGCATGTTGCCGTGCATCCAGTAGCGAACGGGTTCGTGACCTGTTGCACCAACGTTTTGCGCAATTTCGCATTCATGGTGTGGGAACTTCAAATCCATACCACCACCATGAATGTCAAATGATTTGCCCAGGTATTTCGTGCTCATCACAGAACATTCGATGTGCCAACCCGGAAAACCAATTCCCCAGGGTGAATTCCATTTCATCAAGTGACTGTCGTCGGCTTTTTTCCATAAGGCAAAATCAAGCGAATCGCGCTTTTCATCCTGACCATCTAAATCGCGGGTGTTGGTGTACAACTCATCGATTATGCGTCCTGAGAGTTTTCCGTATGGATATTTCTCATTGAATTTGCGCACATCGAAGTAAACCGAGCCATTGCTTTCGTAGGCATATCCGTTGCCAATGATCTCCTGAATCATTTCAATCTGCTCAACAATGTGACCGGTTGCGGTAGGCTCAATGGACGGATTAAGGATGTTGAAAATGCGCATGACATCATGAAATCCGTTGGTGTATTTCTGGACCACCTCCATGGGCTCCAGATTTTCGAGCTTGGCTTTTTTGGCAATTTTATCTTCTCCATCATCAGAGTCTCCGGTAAGGTGACCCACATCGGTGATGTTGCGCACATATCGAACTTTGTAACCCAGAAAAACGAGGTAACGATATACCACGTCAAAGGTCATGAATGTGCGCACATTGCCCAAGTGCACGTCGCTATACACGGTTGGTCCGCATACATACAAGCCCACGTGACCGGGTGTTATCGGTTCAAAGCGTTCTTTTTCCCTGTTTATGCTGTTGTAGATATAGAGATTCTGTTCCATGCTACAAATTAAATAGCTATTGGTATGAGCAGACATAAAAAAACCACCGCATTATGAGCGGTGGTTGTTTGATTATTTTATTTCGCTCTGTGTTTACTGATTGTTGTTGTCGGGGGCAAGCTTACCATTGCTCTTTCCTCGGGTATAAATCTCGGTTCCTGTCTTCAATCCGTTGGCATTGTAATGGAATACTCTTCCATTGTAGAGCTTACCATTCATGAAGTCGCCGGTAACACATACGTTACCGTTTTTATCGTACAGAACGTTGTACCCATTTTGCTCGAAAGGTTGAGCGCCATTTGTACTATGATTGTCGTCCATTCCGATATTACTCGCTCCCATTTGCGAAGCTTTTGTTTGCTGGGGGGTCATATACGATTTCACTCCACCGGCTTTTGACTTGCCTTTGTCAAAACTGCGCTCCTCCATGAGCTGCCCTTGTTCGTCGTATCGCTTTTGCACACCATGCTCTGCGCCTTGCTGCATCTCTACTTCCAGTGCCAATGTTCCGTTTTCATGATAGTATTGTTGTCTGCCGTGGCGATTTCCTTCCTCGTCATACGCCAAATCTTCCTTGATTGTACCGTTCGAGTGATATCGCTGAAAGCGATCACTCAATTTACCGTCATGCCAGCGCCCGGACTCTTCTACTTTGCCATTGGCATAGTAGAGTTTATAAGGGCCCTGAGGCTTTCCGTTTTCAAAGTAAATTTCTGATCGAACCGCACCGTTTGGCCAGTAACGCTTCCAAAGTCCTTCTTTCTCGTTGTTCAGATAGGCGCCTTCCTCCACTTTGGCATCAAGAGCATAGGCAGGGTCTTTAAGCATGGAGCCTTGAATAATCCAGGTCCCTTGCTTGAGACCTCGGGCGTCAGTGGCATTTTGTTGCTGGGCTTGCGCCGATTGAACGGTAATCCATACAAAGGCTACCAAAGAACAGAGCCTCCGTGTAATTTCGGATGAGAATCGCATATAGTTTTTCGTGTTAGGTTATGGCTCGCCTGTGCGAGCACGACCTCTATACGACTAACCTATGCGTGGGTTTCAACTGTAGCCGCTTTTTTTTTACCGATTTCGCTCAGCATGGTTGCGCAGAGTTTATCCGTATCATACTCGCTCTGCCAACCCCAGTCGTTCAATGCAGCGTGGTCGTCGATGCTTGCAGGCCAAGAGTCGGCAATAGACTGGCGGAAATCCGGTGCATATGAAATAGTGAACGAAGGAATACTTCGACGAATAATAGAGGCCAGTTCTGATGGAGTAAAGCTGCAACCTGCAATGTTGTAACCACCTCTTTCTTTAATTGATAAAGAGGGCGCTTCCATAATGCTGATAGTGGCGCGAATGGCATCTTCCATCATCATCATGGGTAACTCGGTATCTTCCTTTAAAAAACAGGAATAGGAACCGCTTTCAATGGCTTTGTGAAAAATGTCTACAGCGTAATCGGTAGTGCCGCCACCCGGTTCTGATCGAAAACCAATCAACCCCGGATAACGAATGCTGCGAACATCCACACCATAACGCTCATGGTAATAGGCACACCAGCGTTCTCCGGCCAACTTCGAAATACCGTAAACAGTGGTGGGTTCCATAACTGTGTGCTGCGGTGTATTATGTCGTGGGGTGCTCGGACCAAATACAGCAATAGAGCTAGGCCAGAATACTTTCGATATCTTCTTGGCTTTGGCTAATTCCAACACGTTGAAAAGTCCATCCATGTTGAGTTTCCAGGCGAAATCCGGATTTTTTTCTGCGGTGGCTGAAAGCAAAGCTGCCAGTAAATAAACCTCGCTGACGTTGTGCTTTTCAATAATGGCCTCTAAGGAAGCTCGGTCGAGCACATCTAGAATTTCGTATGGACCCTGCAACAGGTCGCTATCGGTTGTGGGGCGTATGTCAGAGGCAATGACCCTGTCATTACCTCTTTTTTTTCTCAAGGCCATCGTAAGTTCAATCCCGATTTGACCCGAAGCTCCAATTATCAGTGTAGTCGATTCCATAGGTATCACAGTATCATTAACTGCTCAAGAGCAAATGTATAAAACCGCTCGTATTGCAAACCGATGCAACTCTGTTTTTCTATGTTGCGTCTATACACTATCATTGCCGCTGTCGAAACCTGCGACCACCGAACAATTGTATGACATCATCCGGTTCTGCCAACGCATTAACACATGCTGAGTTTCAGCGTGCTTTCAGCGATTGGTATGTGCCGGTGAGAAATTTCATCTACTTCCGCTGCGGAGATATGGAGCTTGCCGAGGACTTGGCTCAGGATTCTTTCATCAAGTTATGGGAAAGCCGCGACAGGGTAGAACGCGCTACACTCAAAGCCTATGTCTACAAAATAGCGCAAAACCAAACCATCAATTATCAGAAAAGGCAACAGCTCTTCTATCGTTTTCAGAAGCAAGGAACCAACGACAGGGACTTTGACACGCCTGAGAAAATGATTGAAATGAGTCAATACGAGGATCGGCTACAGGAGGTGATTGCTTCTTTGCCTGATGGGGGTAGAGAGGTTTTTCTCATGAATCGCCTGGAGGACTTAACCTATCAGGAAATTGCAGATCGTCTGGGGCTTTCCGTCAAGGCAATTGAGAAGCGCATGAGCAAGGTTCTTCAGATTTTCCGTGATAAGCTCGGAACCGAGCTTTAAAAACCGCATGAGAGCAATCCTCAGCATACTTTTTCTGTGTATCAGTGTTCAGTGTGCCGTCGCGCAGGTCATAGTGACCGATCGTATAGCGAAGCAATCTATATCGAAGGTGTTGGCTCAATGGTCTGACAAGTACAATGTGGATTTTGCCTTCGATAGTTTTGAATTGGCACAGTATACGTATTCAGGAGAATTCGATGCTGTTCCTTTGGATGAATCGCTGCAACAGCTTTTGAGCAAGACTCCCTTTCGTTTTCGATGGCTGAATAATACATGCATCATTTTCCCGTCGGCCGACGTGGGAATAACACCATCCAAGGATACTCAGTTTTCGGGCGTCATTTCGGGTTTGGTGTTGGACAGGTTAACCGGCGAGAGCCTTCCCTTTGCGACTGTGGCTGCTTTGGCATCCGGCGCAAGCACATCGGCAGATGAGGATGGCGCATTTAGTTTAACCGGTGATTCCGACCTTGCTGTTGATACGCTCGTAGTCGTTTACCTCGGTTATGTTACAGCGCAATTCCCTTTTAGCTGGAATGAATTGAATCAACGATTGAGTATTGAACTTATACCTGCAGGGGCACTTCTACCGGATGTGGAAGTGCGCTCAACATCGGTAAAACCAATCCTCTTCGAAAGTGATCCAGCAACTTTCATGGTAAATCCAAACCTGTCGGGCTTGAGATATGGTGTGGGCGAAGCGGATGTGTTTCGTCCTGCTCAATTCACCCCGGGCATTAGTGGTGTCCAGGAAAACAGCAACGGACTTTTCATACGCGGAAGCTCATCGGATCAAAGCCAATTGTTGTTTGACGGATTCAATATCTATCACCAAGATCATTTTTTCGGAATGTTCTCATCGGTAAATGCCCTGGCGGTGAAATCCATGCGCATTCGTAAATGCCCTACGGACCCGACGCTGGGTGGCAGAGCTGCAGGTACTGTGGAAGTGATTGGCAAGGAGGGTGATTTGAGAAAACCGGCCGGATTAATTGATATGGGAACCATGAGTATTTCGGGTTCCCTGGAAACACCTCTCGACACCACCGGTAAGGCGAGCCTGTTCCTTTGCGGCAGACGTTCAATCACTGAATGGGTGAAGGGGCCTGCATACCAAGAACTTTTTCGGACCCTTTACGCTGCCTCAATTGTTTCGCCTGATAATGACTTTCGTGACAACAAAAGTGAATCATTTGATCCTGAATTGTTGTTTCAAGATTTCAATGCGAAATTCACTTACAAGTCCTCGTGGAAGAATCATTTTAATGCAAGTTTCTATGCCTCGCGTGATGACTTGAATTTTAACTACGCAGACACTTCTTCGGCGGAATCCGTAAACGTTTCAGACATTCGATATAGTGATGAAGCTACAAAGGCTAATCGGGGTGCGTCGGCACGATGGGTACACCGTTTTTCACCCCGACTGGAGGTGCATACGAGTGTCGGATTCTCTGCGTTTCAAGGGGTCTATTTTTCGACTGACTCCATACGCAATAACTTATTTGCGACTGATAGCACACGCTTTGCCTATCGTGATGTTTTGTTGAGCGATTGGACCGCCTCGCATCGCTGGCAGTTTCGAACCAGCAATCATACTTTTACGTGGGGTGCGGCTTACAATCGAATTTCCACCAATGATAAAACAAGGGTGCAAAATGAATCGCAGCTCAATGATGCCGGTTCGGGTAGTGTTGTCACAGTGTTCGCGGGTGACGAGTGGCGCAATGCTCGATGGATAGTGCAGCCCGCCCTTCGCATCAATCATTACACTAGTCATGGTATGCCATTGTATCTAGAACCGAAACTATCTGCTCGCTATGCATTGTTCAGGCAAGTGTTTTTTTTAAAGGCTGCGGCAACGCGGTCCTTGCAGTTTGTGCAGCGAATCACAAATCAGAGTTTGTATCAGAATGTTCCTGATCAATGGCAACTATCCGGATCGGAGTTCCCCGTTCTGAAGTCTGACCAAGCTCTATTCGGCGTAAACTGGACGCCCGGTGAATGGAATGTAGATGTGGAGGTATACACGAAACGCACCCAAGGTCAGGTGCTCAATGCCGCGGCGGGTCAATATACCAACATCAGTTTCGCCGGATTTTTTACCGGTGAGGCCTACATCACGGGAATCGATGCGGCCGTTCAATGGGAGCGTCCGCCGCATCGAGTGATGGGTTCATTTTCGCGAATGTGGGCAGAATCGAATTATGAAGGATTGGAGCAACAACGTATTCAAGAGTCTTACATACGAGGCGCAGAAGGAAAAATGCTCTACGAGTGGAGGAAGGGAGCATGGAATGCATCGCTTGTTGTTCTCGCAGCACAAGGTGCTCCCTACACGGCTTTGCTCGGTACGTTTCAGTATCCTCTGCCCGATGGCTCTTCTAGCACCTTTCCGGTATTTGGCGGCTACAATCGTGCTGAAACAGAGGTCTATCATAGGCTTGATATTGCAGCAGGTTATCGGTGGAATTGGCTAAATGCCCGATGGCAATTTAACCTCTCGGTTTACAATGTATTCGATACGGCTAATTACCGGGCGGTACAATACAGCATAAGCAAATCCGACTCAGACGAACTTCGTATCCACGAACGCCCCATTCGAATGCTGGGTCGTGTGCCATCCATTAACCTGACATGTCAATTCTGATGAGAAAGTGGTATTCTATTCTTCTCTTGCTTGTAGCATGTTCACCCGAGAAAATCGGGACGGCCGAGAATGTGGCTATCTATGGTTTGTGGGAGGCGGGTGAAATTCCTTCGATAAAGGCGCTCTTGTTGGATAGTGAGGGTGGAAGTACTGTTTCCAACCAATCATTTGAACTGGTGTATCCGGATGGGGAAAGATTGCCATTGATTTTTACAGGATCAGATTATGTCTCAGAATCTGAACGCACACCTCAGCCCGGTGATACACTTGTCCTGTTGTGGTATCGCGATATCGATACGGCTTCTGTTGTGATTGCAATGCCTCCTGCGCTGACCAATGTTATTGTGTTAAACGATACATTGCAAGCAGACGGCACGGAAGAATGCAGAATAGAGTGGGAGATGGATAATCCTGATCTTGAATTTGCTCTGCGACTAGAATGTATAGAACTGAATCCTTTGCCTTTACCATGGTCGCCGGGTAACTTCTTTCAGTTATATGACGGGCCACAGGTGGCCACACAACTGAATCTTAGCGCGGCAACTTTTGCTTGTTATGGCACAAGCGAGCTCACTATTTCTGTGTTAAATGATGAATTACGGGATGCCTTTTTCTTTGACTTGAGCGATATTCGCGGCCTGTTAAAACAAGGCCCGGAC
>CANIAA010000044.1 GCA_947465255.1 Flavobacteriales bacterium
CCGATGAAACATTGCGCGCCGACCAGTGGCGCGCCGATTTTGAAATCAAGAAGAAACTTCCACGCAGCACTTTTGTGTGGCACAGCCAAGTGGAGTTAGGTGATTTCAGCAATGGCAACCTCATGCATCAGCACACGCTCGATCATGAATGGGTGTACAAGGGAAAAGGCGCGAAAAAAATTCGCACTCGACTCTATGCCGGTTTGGGTAACGGATTTTATCTGAACGCAGCAGGTCAATACGGAGGTGCGCGCCGTGATGGCGAAAGTCCCAATAACGGTCAGCGAGGCGATTATCTGTACGAAGGATTGTTCCTCGGACGCGACCAGCAAACCGGATTGCTATCACAGCAATTTATGCGCACACAGGGCGGCCTTTCAGCCCCCACTCTGCAGTCGGCTAACGCCTACCTATTTTCGTTAAACACTGAAATAGATGTACCGTTCAAACTACCATTGGGTGTTTACGGCGGCATTGCCACCATGAAGAACAACCAAGATTCGAACTTACCTCACAGCACTAATACCGATGTGCGCACGATGTGGAATGCCGGAGTTTGTGTTCGAGTTATTCCGAACGTACTCAAGGTATATGTGCCCATTGTTTATTCTCAGAGCATCCGCGATGAAGTGGATGCGCGCTCACTTACCTTCGCGCAAAGCATCCTGTTTGAATTCAACATCAACAACATGAATCCGTTCAAGATTGCCGAAACGATAGCGAACCGCTAAGCCATATGACGAACGTACGCACCAAGATTTACTTCGCCTCCGACTTTCATTTGGGATCTCCCAATGAAGAGGTGAGCCTTGTGCGCGAAAAGAAAATCGTTGCCTGGCTCGAAGCAGCGCGTGCCGATGCCGCTGAGATCTTTCTGGTGGGCGACATCTTTGATTTCTGGTTTGAATACAAGAGAGCCGTGCCCCGCGGCTATACGCGATTGCTCGGTAAAATCTCCGAGATTACCGACAGCGGCATTCCTGTGCATGTGTTTACCGGCAACCACGATATGTGGATTTTCGACTACTTACCGAAAGAGTGCGGAGTGCAAGTGCATCGCAACCCCATTGAACGCAACTGGGGCGGAAAACAATTTCTGATTGGACACGGCGACGGACTGGGACCCGGCGATCATGGCTACAAATTCATCAAGCGCATCTTCGCTAGTAAAGTTTGCCAATGGCTGTTTGCGCGGCTTCACCCAAACTTCGGGATATGGCTCGCAAGCTCACTCTCGGGCTACAGCCGTAGCACAACCGGGCACAAAGACCAGGTATATCTGGGCGACGATAAAGAATGGCTCATCGTGTATTGCCGCGAAGTATTGGAAAAAAAGCACTACGACTATTTCATCTTCGGACATCGGCACATGGCCATCGATTTCAAACTCAACGAGAATTCACGCTACATCAATCTGGGCGAATGGATGCACCAGGAGTCCTGGGCGTGCTGGGATGGTGAGAATTTTACGTTGATGAATCCTGCTGTTAAAGTATAGTTGAAGGTTGAAGGTTGAAGGTTAGCCTACCCTACTATCCTACTATCCTACAATCCTTCCAATTTAAGGCTTAATGGCCTCTTCCCATACCGCGCGCCAGCCTACCCAATCGCCTTGCTCAGCGACGGTTTCATTGTGCCACAACGATACAAAGTCGCCGCCCGTATTCTGCACCTCCGCTTTCAGCTGCGCAATGACCTGCATAGCTTCTAGGGTATCGAGTTGCTGATAGTGACGCAGTGTGGAGTCCATAACAATAACGGGATGGACCTGCAATGAGGTTACCTCATTTCTTTCGACATCAAACCACTTGAACGGATGAGCAGTGCCGGCGCGAAATCCGGGCACATCAGCATATCCCATCGAATGGTCGTGAAGAATATCGCATTCCAGTAAACGACGATACGTAACAGGCAACCTAAACTTCAAAAAATGCTGTCGACTATGCCGTGTCTTTTCCCCCACAATGGCATCTAGCCGCGCTATTTCAGTTCGCACTATTCGCGTATCATTATGACTCTCATATCCGGGATGAATGCCCACAACAGCCCCACCGTCGCGCATATCTTCTATGCGATCACGCAACTGAGCCGTGCGATGGTGAACATTGATATCAAAACGCGAGCGATCAGCCAACAAAAAGAAACTGCGTAATTCAATGTGTTGCGCAAGGCACGTATCGAGAATATAATCATACGTATCGAACGCATCTTGCTCGTTGCCCAAAACACACTTCAAGCGGGTAAAAGCTCTGCCGGGCTTCAATCGAAGTAAATCAAGAGCGACTCCACCCAAGGTGCGACGCACTCCTTTGTATCGAAATGCGAACGCGCTATCGACATCAATCGAAGCGACGGTTCGATAGCCGGGTATCGATGGTTTATAGGCAGGAAATACATGTTGAATTTCCGCGTGCACTTCGCTGCGCCAGATATCTGCCCAGGGGCGACGCACACCGACAGGTCCGCCCCATGCCTGGTGCCCGCTAAATCGACCGTGCTCGTCGAAGGTGGTCGCCGTATACTCTTCATAACGGGAAAGCATGAAGAAACTCAAGGCAAACGGATCGAAGCGACCACTTCCATCGAGATCAGGAAACGGCATATTATTCCTATAACAAAGCTGTGGCTGCAACGGGTTGATTGAACTATTCCATAGCACATCGACCTGCGGAAAAAAAACAGCACTTGACTCAGGACAAGGCTCATTGCTATACCAAATCCGGGGACCTGTCGTATTGCAAAAAACCGCAACATCAGAAGTTACGCGCAACTCCCAGCCGGAAAACGAAAACATCCATCGCATGATGTAATCGAGTCGAGGGTGGAGAATGGGCGTGTAAACAATCACGACTTATAGAAATTGAATAATAGATTGACAAATTTGCTCGGCTGCACGACCGTCGCCATACAGTTGAGGCCATTCGTCAAATGTGCGATTCATGAGTTCATGTGCAGCCTGAAGAATGCGTGTAGTATCGGCATCAGCAACAATGGCATGCCCACCGTGGGTGAGCTCTACCCACTCTGTTTCCGGGCGCAAAATGACGCAGGGTCGCTGCACGAAGTACGCCTCCTTTTGAAGTCCGCCGCTGTCGGTAAACACCAGTCTTGAAGCGGCCAGCAACGCAATCATCTGCACATAACTGGCCGGTGGAACCAAACGCAATCCTGCGGCAGATAGTTCATCCTGCTGTTCTGCACTTAAAAACTTTAGCAATCGCGGGTGCGTGGGCAACACAACTGGCATGGCGTGCTCTGCCGACCATTGTTTCAGCGCATCGAGAATGCCGTTGAGCCTTTCGGGAAAATCCGTGTTGTTATCGCGGTGAATAGTGGCAACAGCATAGTTGCCCTTTTGAAGGCCCAAGGTCTGCAGGTAAGCATCTCCCTCCGGCCTATCCGAAAAATGCAGAGCATTGTCGTACATCACATCTCCGCTGCGCAAAACCAGGGGACTATCGATAGCAGGCGCGTGATTCGTTTCTGTGTTGAAACCTTCGCGCTTCAGGTTATCGATAGCGGTTTGAGTGGGTGCAAACAACAAAGTCGAAACGTGGTCCGTAGCAATTCGATTGATTTCTTCGGGCATTCGCTTATTGAACGAACGCAAACCGGCCTCAACGTGCACTACGGGGATGAACATTTTGGAGGCGACGATAGCAGCGGCCAACGTTGTGTTGGTATCACCATACACCAGCACAGCTGAAGGCTTTTCCAGCAGGAACACACGCTCCAACCCCTCCATGATGCGGGCCGTTTGAACTGCGTGCGAACCCGAACCAACAGCTAAGTTGTGCGCAGGTGCCGGGATGCCCATTTCGTCAAAAAACACCTGCGACATACCCTCATCATAGTGCTGGCCGGAATGCACCAATACCTCCTGAAGCTTCCCTGCGCCGAATTTTCTTACTGCACGGGAAAATGCTGCAGCCTTGATAATTTGCGGTCGAGCACCAACCACCGTTATAATTTTCATCATTCTTTCAATTCATTTTCATCACAAAAGCTGAAGTAGCCATTATCGGTCACCACCAGGTGGTCTATTACCGGACATTCCAGCATTCGCCCACAATAAACCAGCCTCTTGGTAAGCTGCCGATCCTCATTGCTCGGCTCGCGATTACCGCTCGGATGGTTGTGGGCCACAATAATACTCGCTGCATTATTCTCGAGCGCAATCCGGAACACCTTTTTTGGATCGGCGATGGTAGCACTGAGTCCCCCCTCGCCCACTTTGTCGACCGAGAGCACGCGGTTGGCCTTGCTGAGTGTGATGACCCAAAACTCCTCGTGCGGGAGGTTCCACATGTATTCGAGCATGCGTTCGTAAGCATCACGCGAGTGGCGAATGGCCGCCGATTGCTTGCTAACCGATGCCATTTTGCGTTTGGCCAGTTCGAGTGCAGCCACTATCACAACGGCCTTTGCCGGGCCCATGCCCTTGAATTGTGTAAGCTCCTTGCACTTCATCGAGCCGAGGGCCTGTAAGTCATGCTTTACACCGAACAAAATCCTTCGGGCCATATCGAGCGCACTCTCCTCCCGCGTGCCTGAACCAATGAGCAAGGCCAATAGTTCGGCGTCGCTCAAGGCTTGCGTTCCCTTTAACAATAGTTTTTCGCGCGGACGCTCATCGGGCGACCAAGCTTTGATAGAGTTCGTCTTTTCCATGACCGCAAATGAAAAAAGGCCCTCCGCATGGAGAGCCTTTTCATATTCCTATAAGGAATGCGGTATTATTTCAGTTTGTTCACAAACACCTGAGCCTTACCCTTAAGGTTGCTCGCTTTGTTTTTGTGAATAACGCTGTTCTTAGCGAGTTTATCCAACATACTTACCACCTTTGGCAAAAGAGCAGATGCCTCTTTCTTGGTAGACAAGGCACGCAGTTTACGCATGGCATTGCGCATCGTCTTGTGGTAATATTTGTTGCGCAGACGCTTAGCGTTGTTGCTACGAATGCGAGTGATAGCTGATTTGTGGTTTGCCATTGTTCTATAAAATTCGGGCGGCAAATATAGTGTGAACTTGTTTGGATGCAAAAAAAAAGAAGAAAAATGGTAAAATGGCGAGTGGCGAGTGGCGAATGGCTGCACTATGGCATTGGCAACTCGCCACTCGCCGTTGGCCACTTGCCACTTGCCACTTCCCTGAACTGTGCGGCGCTTCTCTTGTTTTCTGCACATGCATAGTGCTGAGGATAAAGACCGCATCATCCAAATGGCCTGGGAAGACCGCACGCCGTTTGAGGCTATACGTGTGCAATTTGGGTTGAAGGAAGACGAAGTAAAGGCCCTTATGAAGCGTGAATTAAAGGCAAGTAGCTATAGACTGTGGCGCGAACGAGTGGAGGCATGCACAACGAAACACGCCAAGTTAAGGAGCAATGATATCGATCGCTTCAAGAGTAAGGCTCAGCGTGCCATAACGAATAACAAAATAAGCAAACGATAAGATGAGTACCTATTTACTGGCCGGCGCAAGCAGTGCCATTGCCACGGCCACGGCCGAAACCTTGCAACGCGCAGGACACCGCGTTATTGGATTGAGCCGTTCGGACATTTCGGGCTTAGACAGCTTACATCGCATAGAAAACTACGATTTCGGGGCCTACCCTGCTATCGATGAGCCCATTGACGGGCTGGTATATTTCCCAGGCACCATCAACCTGAAGCCTTTTCATCGGTATACACAGGCTGAATTTCACAGCGACTTACAGGTGAACACACTGGGAGCCGTGGCTTTTATTCAGGCCTATCTGGGTAATTTGAAGCAAAGCACACAGGCATCTGTGGTATTGTTCAGCAGTGTTGCTGTTCAAGCCGGGATGCCCTTTCACGCATCAATTGCCATGGCCAAAGGAGCCAATGAAGCCCTTACCCGTTCGCTGGCAGCGGAATATGCTCCGACCATACGTTTTAACTGCATAGCACCTTCATTAACGCATACACCACTGGGCGAAAAATTCCTCAACACACCGGAAAAAATCGAAGGTGCACAAAAGCGCAACCCCTTGAAGAAAGTCGGCACACCGCAGGAGTTGGCTGATATGGTGGAGTTTCTTCTTTCGCCCAAATCAGCCTGGGTCACCGGGCAGGTATTGGCGGTGGATGGCGGGATGGGAAGCTTGAAGGTATGAGGGGTGAGGTATGAGGGTGTACCTTTAACTTCACTGAGGTGCCGCCCCTCCACTTCAGGGACAACATGATTTAACCGCAGAGACGCGAAGGGAGCAAAGATTTTCTGCACTCATAGCGCTCTTGAATCGGAGTGCAGAGGCGGTGTGAGGGGCGAAAGGGCTGTTTTTATAACCCGGACCATTGCCTTTCAGTAGCCCCGGAGGGGCAAAATCTCATTAGAGAGAAGGAGGTCGTTGGTCAAGGAGCCCCGGAGGGGCGGCACGAGCAAATGGCGAATGGCGGCACTATAATCAGCCACACCTGCCCTGCTCCACTCTCTTGTGGAGAGGGTGTGAGGGTGTGAGGCCGTGTTCGTATGCAGAAGAAAATCGCTAAGGTACATGTCACCCCTCGGCTACGCTCAGCGACCGATCCTTACGAATATGGGAATTAATTCTTTGATTGATGGGGTCTAATTTCCCGGATTTCTGACAGACTATAAATATCCGAGTTACTTTAGCAAAATACACAGATTGAAATGCGCCTTATTCTAATTATTCTGATCATTCTTTTAAACCAGTCGGTTCTTATTTCAAGTCACGTAATGGGTGGATTTATAAGCTATCAGCATATTTCAAATGATTCATATCTCATTCAGCTTACTTTGATAAAAGACAACAATTTAAGCACAACAGGCTTCGATAATCAAGCAGTTATTGGCGTTTTTGAAAACTCAGGCGCCTATCCCCTTGTTCAGGAGTTATTCTTGGATCTCAGCGATGCTACTTTGATTGATATGCCATTATCCAGTGATCAACCATGCCTAATTAATTTCACTCAACCCATTACCATTGCAAATTATTCCGACACAATACAATTGGCAAATAATAATCTTGGCTATATCCTGAGTTATCAAAGATGTTGCACAAGTGAACTAACTAATTTACCCTTCACACAAGGCTTTACCATCAGTACTTCTATAGGGGCCCAGTCATTGGCGGTGCAGAATTCGTCATGCCTATTCGATAGTTTTTCAAATTTATTGATGTGCAGCAACTCCCCGGTAAACATCGATTTTAGTGTGTTCGATGCCGATAGCGATAGTATTTCCTACAGATTTTGCTCTGCACTTCAAGGTGCTACTCAGGATGACCCCGCACCCAATCCACCAACAAGTCCTCCATACACACCTATCGTATTAGATATGAACTATGACTTCATGAACCCATTCGGTCTTCAATCAAATCTATCACTCGATTCAATTAACGGAATGTTAGTTGGAATAGGTCCAGAACCTGGATACTATTTGTTGAGCATCTGCGCCGAGGAAATACGCGACAACCTTGTAATTGGCTCAACCATGGGTACCTTCGTTATTGCTTGCGTTTTTTGTGAATTCTCATCGGACAGTGACAATAATGGAATCTGCGACAACCTCGAAGTCATTGGATGCAACGACAGCATAGCATGCAATTACAACGCTCAGGTTAATGTCCCAGACAATCAACTATATTGCATCTACCCGGGATGCACAGACCCAGCCGCATCCAATTATTCTGCACTTGCCGGATGCGATGATGGTAGTTGTATTTATTTCATCGGATGCATGGATTCAACTGCATGTAACTTCGATGCGACTGCTATTGTGGATGATGTTTGTTTTTATCCCGGTTGCACCGATCCTCTTGCCTGCAATTATGATTGGAATGCCGGATGTGAAGACGGCTCGTGCAGTTACATTTTAGGCGAAATCAACGGTAATCAGCTTATCTACCTATTAGAAGAGAATACGTTTTCATTTCCATGTGACTCGGGATGTATTTATCAGTGGTCAGTTACGACACTGGCTGGAACAGAAATACCGGCCGGTTTTATCCTTGGAGGTAGCAATGATTGTCAAGCTGAAATTGCTTGGGGAGCAACTTCAGGCCTGGCACAGGTCCAACTATCAGTGCAATGTGATAGCGACTGTTCAGTAATATTGAACTATCCTATTCAAATTGGTCTAGGTGAGCAAAATAAGCTTTTGCAAGATTTATTGGTATACCCCAATCCAATCCAGAATGTTTTAACTCTCGAACACATGATTCCTGGCGAAATTGCTATGATTTCTATTACCGATATTACCGGTCGATGCTTCTTCACTAGCCAAGTTAACCAGCAAAAAATCAATATAGACTGCAGTAATTGGCCCATGGGGATATACTCCCTTCTAATTCATAAGAACGGAATGAGTTCATTGCAGAAAATAATCAAAATGTAATCGATTGTCGCAAGCACCTAAAACCAAAGTTCCGGAAGCGGTGTAGGGAAGCATGGCCTACCCTAGCGCATGATTTAATGAGGTACAATCTTTTTCTCGAGATGATTCTTTTCGTTGCCGTTGGTTTGATGGCGATATACACTTGATTTCCTAAAATTGGATGCATATTCGCACTATGAAAATTCCGGTGGTAGTTCCCGCTAGAAATGAGGAAAAGAGACTAGAGAAGACGATTCAAAGCATTCGGGAAACGGCCAAATTCGCCGGTGTTGAGCCGTACATTGTAGTTGTTGACGACGGCTCAAAAGACAACACGTGCGCAGTGGCCGAACAACTGGGATGTCATGTCATTCGACTCAAGGACCGCGGTTACTCCGCCTTGGGGCGCCCGGAACTTGCCGACACGCACAACGCGGGGTTTGATCATATCAAATCACAAAGTGACATGCCGTATGAATACCTCATGGTCAGTGGCAGCGACACGTCATATGCAAACGATTATCTGCAAATACTCTTGGAACAGATGCGCAAGAATGAAAAGCTCGCCATGTGTTCAGGAGTTTTAGACGGTTTTTATACCAACCCCATGGCTGTGCGCGGTTCAGGAAGAATCATCAGACGCACGTTCTGGGAAAGCATAGGCAGTAAGCTGCCCAACGATTTGTATGCGTGGGAAAGTTATCCCGTTGTTGCGGCCAATACCGGCGGTTTCAAAACAAGTACTATTTACGAAGCACGCATGCAGACAGACCGTCCGCCCCTGCGTTCGGTCGACTGGAAACGATATGGCATTGGCATGAAAGAAAACGGCAGTGTTCTTCCATATGTCATTCTTCGCGGCGCAAAAGCATCTATTCAAATAAGTCCCAAAGCGGGCTTCAGGCTTTTACTTGGGTACTTCAGCTCCGTGAAAAATCGCTATCCACTTGAAATGCGTCAGTTCGTAAGCAGCTATCAGAAGAATCGAATCCTGTCATTTCTCGGAATCAAACGATGACCTACATTTTCGATATAGGCCACCCGGCTCATGTGCATTATTTCAAATCACTGATCAAGAGATTACAGGCACAAGGTCACACGACACTGGTTTTTGCACGCGACAAAGAATGCACTCACGAATTGTTGCAATCCGAAGGAATCTCATTCATTTCACGCGGAAAAGGCAGAACATCGTTGATTGGAAAACTTCTATACATCGTCCAAACCGACTTAGCCATGTTTTTTCGGCTGCTGGGCAAACCCAAAAACGTATTCATTGGATTTGCATCGCCTTACGCAGCCCATACTGCCTGGCTTTTTCGCAAAAAGAGTATTACCATTGATGATACCGACAAAGCCAACCTTTCACACAGGCTATATCTGCCCTTTACATCGGTTGCGGTAACTCCCGTTTTCTTTGAAAAAGACCTGGGTAAAAAGCAGATTCGGTTCAACTCATTCATGGAACTCGCTTATCTGCACCCTTCTGTTTTCAAACCAAGTAACGACGCGTTTAAAATCCTAAGAATAGAACCAACCCCCCCCTACGCTATCGTTCGCTTTGTGTCGTGGGGTGCCAATCACGACGTCGGGCAACGCGGCATGTCGGCCGACGAAAAACGCTCGGTAATTGATTTGCTCTCTGCTCAATACCGAGTTTTTATTTCCTCAGAGGGAGACTTGCCTGCAGATTTGCAGCCCATGCGTCTCAACATACAAGCATCGGAGCTCCATACCGTCCTTCATAGCGCTCAGCTCTACATTGGCGAGGGCGCAACGATGGCAGCGGAAGCTTGCATGCTGGGGATACCGGCCATCTACACCAACACACTCACGGCAGGCACCTTGCATGAGATGGAAAAACGGGGGCTTCTGCGTATTTTTAAACACGAAACGGAAAAAATACGAGAGGTTGTTCAATCGGTTATATCTGAACCTGAACTTCGCAAAAGAGCTCAAGAACGCCGAGATCAGATGCTGGAAGAATGCGACAACCCAACGGATTTCTTCTACCGGCTGATTACCGAGACCAATTCGTAGCGAGGCGTATTTGATGAAAGTAAGACAACTCATAAAAGAATTTTCACTGTATTCAGTAGAGCCAATTACGTTGAAATTGGTGAGTTTTCTGCTCATCCCGATTTATACCTTTTACCTGCTTCCGGCAGAATTTGGAGCGCTGCAGTTTGTGATTTCATTAGGCACATTTTTGCGCAGTATCTCTCAATTCGGAATGAATACAGCATTCTGGAAGTTTCGCAATGCAAAGCCTGAACAGGAGTTGTCAACCCTCAGTTTTAACCTGCTCGCTGCTCAACTTTTCATAGGCTCCATTGTCTTTCTTCTTTCTGCAGTATTTGCCTTTGCGGTTGACCCTGTGTGGAAATGGCCGTTCGTGATTTACCTGGCGGCACTCCTCATTAAACTTGTATTGGAGAACTATCTGCTCGTATCACGAGCGCAGCATAATCCGAAGCAATACCTGTTCATTACCCTCTCCCAACTCGTTCTATTCATTGCCTGCAACGTCATTTTTTTGAGTGTGTTCAACTGGGGAGTAATGGGAATTGTCATGGCCTATCTCCTGTCCTTTTTGACTACTTCAGTGCTCTATTTCCCGCGCATGAAGGCTGCTGTTTTTGGAAGTTATTCTCTGCCGCTGCTAAAAGAACTCATGCGTTTTGGTGGACCGCTCCTGCTTGGAAACCTGTCCATACTCATTCTCAGCATTTCAGACCGTTGGTTTCTCATGGCTCTATCCACCGAAACGGAATTAGGGCTATACAGCTTCGGGTATAAGTTTGCTGACTTGCTGGCTACGTTCATGACCTACGCCTTCCAGCTCGCATGGACGCCTATTGCGTGGAAGTCGTTTCAAAGCGAAGAGGGAAAACGATTCTTCCACGAGGTCGAAAAGTTCATCATGACCTTCTTCCCCATCATCATTTTCCTGGCTCTTCCCGTGCTGTTTTCGCTTGCGCAATTCATGACCGGAAACAGCGAATATCGCCAGGGATTGCAGATCACTTTCATTATTGCTCTTTCCCATGTTTTCTACGCCTATTACATTTTTAATTCAATTAAAAACCTGCATTACGACAAAAAGAAGAATCTGATTCTCGGCAATGTGCTGGCTGCCGTGCTAAACACTCTTCTCAACATAGCACTCATCAAAGACTATGGAATGTTTGGAGCCGCCTGGGCGACACTCATTTCCTATGTGTTCATGTATGTCTGGATTGAATGTGTATCCATTCCTGAATTAGCCATTTACCGCAAGGACCGGTGGAAACTTTTGCTTCTGAACGTGCTGGCTATCGGTATCGTCACGTATATAACCACTACCATCCGCGAACAGGTTGATTTACCCATTCTTTATGTACGCTCCTGGCTTGCAGCAGTGCTCATTTTCGCGCTTGCATTAGCGCTGAAGGTTATTAGTCCACGTTACTTTACATTATTGAAAAGCATTTACTCCGAATTTCGCTCCGGGAAAAAAGGGGCCTAAACATGCAACGTTATGAGCAAATATTCACACTGCTGCTGCTGCTTATCGCAGCCAAGGGCAATGTCATTGCCATTTCGGATGTAACGCTGGTTGCTGCCTTTTTAATGGGGGTATATGGGATGCAGACCTATCGCATCGCCATTCCAAGATTCCTGTACTGGATTGTAGGTGGTTATCTGATGCTTACCTGTGTGTATTTCGTTAAGTTCGGTGAAATAAACTTCACCTCCAGTATGCGTGTGCTTTTGAAAATGCTCACCGGTATTCTGGCGCTGATTGTGATGCGCGATCGACTGTTCATACAGTTTGAAAAATACATGCGCGTAGTTGCAGGCATTAGTCTGTTCTTTTTCACCCTGCAACTATTGGATTACGGGACCTTGAAGCAATTCGTGGGAATCTTCGAAAACACTATTTCAGCTCTCAATTATCGCGACAGCTGGTATGTCAACAACTTCATTTTCACGTTGAACGACAACGCGATGACCCGCAATTCAGGGTTTGCCTGGGAGCCAAAAGGGTTTGCCAATTTGCTATTGATTGCCTTGGTTGTTCAATTACTCCGAACAAGGCTCAAACCCACTCGCTTTACGTGGCTGTATGTAATTACACTCATAACCACACAATCAACAACGGCCTTGGTTGTGATGGCTACAACCTTACCGGCTATTGTCCTGGCGAACTCCAAGATTCAAAACCGTGTTGTCACGGTAATTGCTTCCCTGGCGGCCTTTGCAATCATCTTTAGCTTGAACATTGTAGGTCCCAAAATAGCCCGCGAATTCGAAGAGAGTGATGCTCACTTGGTGTATATCGATGCAGAAACCGACGAAAAGGCGATCACCCTGGGTCGTTTTGGATCGTGGAAGCTTGCCATGATGGATTTACCTAAAAATCCGTTGACGGGCGTGGGTATGCAGGACAAATTCCGCACAGAAGGCGAGCACACGCATTTGGTGTATGTGAATGGGCTGGCCGATTTCCTGTCGCGTTTCGGCATTTTGGGGTTATCATTTCTGGCCTATTGCTATGCGCGTTCGTGCCGAGCATTTTTCCGAGGCACCGAAACCCGAGGCTGGATCTTTTTCTTTCTGTTGCTTGCCATCATTTTTTTCGCCAGTGCCATCATCATCAGTCCGTTCTTTTTCGCGTTGCAGTTCTACTTTTTGCTACCGCAGCCCAATCGTGAGAGTCGGCTCGGGATGAATGCCGGCGTGCAATTACCGCGCGTTCGTTAGTAGCCCCGAACACCCGTGGTGCGTTCGATTGAGCATAATGTGCTATTCCACATTTTTTTTTCATTCGGCACTTGCTTAGAATGATTCCCTGTCTATATTTGCACCCGCTTAGAAAAACGATGGCCCGTTCGTCTAGGGGTTAGGACAGCAGATTTTCATTCTGTAAACAGGGGTTCGATTCCCCTACGGGCTACAAAAGAAAAGTTGAAAGCCTCTGTGAGTGAGATACTTACAGAGGCTTTTTTCATTTCAAGTAACAAGAGAGTAACAAGAAGTGCTACAAACAAGAGAAATTGATTGAGAAATGAGCAAAAAATTGAGAAAGCAAATTAGTGCCCTTACTTTCTTCTCCTTCTTTGATAAGAGCTCAGAGGAAAGCATACAGCAGGGCTTGAAGCTTCCCATCACTTCTGAAAATTGGAATGAGAAGAAAGAGCTCTTCATTGATGAGAGATTCTTACAAAGGAAGCATGAAGCATGGAATCTTGCACAATGGGCTAAGCAAGAGCTTGAAGAGCTCAATTCACTTGAATTTGAAGAGCCAGATAGAAAGGTATTAAGAGATAGCTACTCCAGAGAGCTTTCCAAAATCATAAAGGGAAGATTCAAAGGAGGTGAGCAGCAGCATAGATTCAAGTGGATAGCAGAAGAGAAGAAGCTTAAGCTGCTCTATGATAAGCTGAAAGAAGGAAGATACATTCAAAGCACAAGAAAAGAATTTGAGCAGCTATTCAATGGGCATGAGGCAAGCAGCATCAAGCCTATTCAATGGAGAGCTACTCAATGGGAGCTTGGCTTTTGTATAGAGTGCCTGCTACATAAAAAGCTCATTGATAAGGGCAGGCATATTCAGAAAGCCTGCCTGCTTTTCATTGGAGAGGATAATCAGCCATTCAAAGAGCACTCCATGAAGAGCCAACTGAGTGAAGCAAGAAGAGAATCTGGCATTGCAGGAAGTGCTGCCAAGCAAGAGAAGCTTAAGGAGCTCATAAATCTTTGTGCACTTGGATAATTACTTGCTCTGCAAGCTCAGCTGCTTCTTCACTTTCCATTTTTGGCATTACATAGCCTGTAAACTTTTCCAGAATCATTGCAGCATCCTTTGCTTCCATCTGGCTTAAGAGCTCTGGCAAGTTTAGAAGCTGCTGCTTCACAATCTCTCCAAGAATCTCTCTGAGCTCTGCTGTGAGCTTATTGGGCTGCCCTGCTCTTCTTCCTCCAGTTTTGAATCCTTTTGCCATGAAGTACTTTTTTTCTATTTGATTCTACTTTTGATTGCTGAGCTGGCTATCTGTAATAGCTCTTCACTCTTTTCATTTTCTCATCAAGCTCTTTGAGAAGTGGAGAATCTTCTGAGGCAGCAGGAAGAGCTGCTGCTTCTCTTATCTCCTTCTTCAATCTGCTGTAATACTCAGGCTTGCTGAAAGCATCCTTTCCCTTCATTCTTTCCACAATGCCAAGAGCAGCTTGCTCTCCTCCTATTCTTTGAATCCAGTCTGAATTCACTTGAAGCCAGAAATCTTTGGGGCTTTTCATTGCATCAAAATTTAAATTAATCACTTTGTTTTTTCTTATTGCTTGATACTCATGCAGGAGCTTATCAATTACAGTCATATAGAAGGGCTCTTGATACAAAGAGCTTGCTGTGAGCTCAGCTGTATTGAATTGGGAAGAAAGTTTCCTTTGCAATGCAAGCTCAAATCTGAGCAAGTTAGCATCCTGCAATGCAGCAGGCAATCTGAGCAGAAGCTTCTTGCTCTCCTTACTCTTATCATATATCCTAAGCTTCCTTTGAGTGTTTATGTAATA
>CANIAA010000045.1 GCA_947465255.1 Flavobacteriales bacterium
AACCAAGTTCAATTGGAGGTGTTGCAAGTGGAAGGTTGCAAGCTGCACACCGGCACAACTTTCAACCTTTAACTTTCAACCTTTAACCAAGTTCATTTGGATATGTTGCAAGTGGAAGGTTGAAGGTTGCAGGTTGCACACCGGCACAACTTTCAACCTTCAACTTTCAACCTTCAACCTTTAACTTTCAACCTTCAACTCTTCTTAAAAGGGAAACCCAATCCCTAAATTGAACACCGTGCTATTGCGCAATAGGAGTCGGTCGACGGCATTACCGGTGGATGCAAGGTAATTCAGATATTCCTCTTTTGGTTGCCAGAGCCAGCGTTCACCGGGCACTTTGGCAGGGTCTTTTAACTGTACACCCACATCCAGTCGCACCAGGAAATAATCGAAGTCAATGCGCAAACCGAAGCCCCCGCCAATGGCTATTTCACTGAGAAAGCGATCACCTTTGAAGTCAGCGCCCTTTCTGTTGGTGTCTTCATTGAGCAACCAGATATTGCCTGCATCGGCAAAAAAGGCCCAGTTAATCATCTGTGTGAATTTGAATCGGTATTCCAGATTCCCCTCGAGTTTCAATTCACCGATGTTGTTGAATGTTTGAGGTAGCAATGCATCACGCGAGGAGCCGGGGCCAAGCGTGCGAGCCTGCCAGGCACGCAGGCCATTGGCACCACCGCTGAAGAAGCTTTTTTCGAAGGGAAGGGTAATGGCGTTTTTACGTGGTACTCCGAGTCCGCCATAGGCACGCATCACGAATGCATTGCGGTCGTTAACATTGCTATAGAAACGGAAGTCACCTTCGCCGCGGAAATATTGTGCGAAGCGAATTCCATAGATGCGATGACTGTTCAACGAGTCGACCGGTTGATTAGAGATGTCCATCAAACCATTCAGTAAATTACCCGCGGCGCTAGCTCCCAGTCGCACATACATATAGCGTGGCTGGTATTTCCCTCTTTGCGTATTGAGCGTGTAGACGGCATTGGTTGCAAGTATCAGGTGATCTTGATAGCTGTTTTCCAGAAACGCATCGTTCAATCTGTCCAAAAAGTCTTGAAATGACTGTGACTTATTGATTTTAATAATGCTGAATTCTACCACATCGAGTGAAACACGCGATACAGCATCCGGATTTTCTATCCAATTGTAGGAATACCGCACTTGTGATAGCGTTCGCTGATAGTCGGGGCGACGCTGGTAGTTGAACGTAGCGCTCAATGCCGTTTGCGGATCACTACTTTGTGCGGTGAAGTCGCAACCAAACGGCCACAAGCGAGGAACGCGGTAGGTTATTTCCGGACCAACTTCAAACGTGTTTAATTGAAAATTACGCTGAAGTCCGCTAGCGGCTGTATTGTTTTCATTACTCCCGAAGGCAAGGTTTTGAGAAGCCTCCATACCTGTCACAATGTTAAAATCGAGCGCTTCGGCTCCGCCGAACAAATTACGGTGCGTATAGGTTAGATTGCCATAAATACCCATGTTGCCGCTCCGGTTGGTGAGGTGCGGATAGAAGAAATAGGATTGTTTTTCTTCAGGGGTAAGGCGTACGTGTGTATCCAGTATATGGATTTTTTCATTTACAGAGGTTTCTCGCGGAACGAGTTGAATGGTGGTTGACTTGAATACACCCATTTGCGAAAAACGCTTGTATGTGCGCTCGATCCGACTGCGCTGATACATGTCTCCACTGCGATAGCTCTGAGCACATGAAATAACATCTGCATCCAGGTCGGGCTTGCCGTAACATAAAATCTTGATGCCGTCAAACTTGATTGTGTCTGTTGGAGCGTAATCTGGATTTGAAAGGTCGAAATGCGTGTGAACATATACGTCGCCGATGAAGTACTTTTTGTGAGGGACGGAAACTAGGCTATCTGCATATTCTTTTGAGGGAACTTGAGGCTGTTCGATACGTAGCGTTACATTAACTCCATTCTGCCCCGCGGTGGTGTCGGCATCAAAAAGAATGTACTCCTTGTTAAAATCATAGTAGCCTCTTTCATTGAAATAGGTTGCGATGGCTTCTCTTTCAGTGTCAAGTGCTTTTACGTCGAAAACATCCAAGGAGTCTATGCCGGATAGTTTGCGCAGTTGAGGAAGGCTCTTGGCCATTTCAGAGTCTGTGATGATATAGTCAAGATTTTTTATGCGGTAAGGCTTTCCGGGATAAACGTGGAAGTTGACCTTGCATTTCGAACTATCCGGGTTGTAGACCACTTCCGGATTCACAGTAGAACGGAAATATCCTTTTTTCTGCAAGAAGATATTCATTTGCTCCGCGCTTTTAATCATCTTGCTGGAGTCTAGCAATGCCGTTGGCTCTCCGACAGTATATGCCCAAAACATCCGCCAGCTCTTACATTCAACGGGAGTTTTGTTATTGGCTGCTCGCCTGTTGTTTTTGTCCATGCATCGCACAGAAGCTCTGCGTTCGCTTTCGCTGAGTTTGTTTTTGTTTACCAGCAGGTAAACGGTGTGATTAAAACGAAACCAGAGAATGCGGCGATTCGGTTTAAGTCGAGAATAGAATAAAATTTCATCGGCAGGGACATCAAATTCCTTCGAGGGGGCTACCGGCAATGCATTCACATCAAAGGGCAACTTCACCGGGTTATCGGTATGGATAACGACGTCTTGCCTGCGCAGGAACGATTGACCATCCGGAACATTTCGCAAACGCGCGCAACTTGAGAGTAGTAAGACTACCAACAAGCATACGTATACTATTTTGTAAGGCCTACACCAACTCATTATCTTGCAGCGCAATTTTGCTCAGAAATCGCTTCATTCTGTAATTAGCGCAAAAATATCATCCATTGAAAAAGGATATCAAGTGGGTTCGTTCCCTTCAGCAAAAGAAGTTTCGCCAAGAAAGCGGTTGCTTTGTAGTAGAGGGCAGAAAGGGTGTTGAAGAAGGCTTGAACTCAGCGTACAAGTTACATTCTTTGTATACTACGGATGCAGGTTGGGCCGAAACTCACGATATGGCAATGCTTGTAACGGCCCGAGAAATGGAGCAAATGAGTTCGCTGAGCACGGCTTCACCTCATTTGGCTGTTTTTCATCAGGAAGAAAAGAAGGGCGATTTTCAATCTGAGACTGCTATTATCATTCTGGATGGTATTGCGGATCCGGGGAATATGGGAACCATTATTCGGACAGCTGAATGGTTTGGAATTAACACTATTCTATGCACGGCTGACTGTGTCGAACTATACAATCCGAAAGTCGTTCAAGCCACGATGGGCAGTGTGTTTCGGATGAAGGTAATAATGATGGGGGAGGATGAAATGCAGAGATGGTTGAAGACAAATGATTACCACATTATTGCTGCAGATTTAAAAGGCATCAGTGTTTATCGCTATGATTTCAAGCAAAAGACGGCCATTATCATTGGTAGTGAAAGCCATGGCGTTCGACCTGCCATGCGTTCACTGGTGGATGAGTTTGTAACCATCCCGGGAAGTGGAAGGGCGGAGTCGCTCAATGCTTCTGTGGCTGCGACGGTATTTATGAGTCAGTGGGGAATGGTTCACCATGTTCAGTGAACCGAGGCTCTCGTGCCTGACTCAGGCAGAGGCATCCAATGCGTCACATCCTTAAAAAAATGATTACTGTTGCCTTCGCCTTGCCAGAAGTGTGGACCGTGCTTGGCGCACTTTTCACTGTCGGCAGGGTAGAAGTCTTTCAGAAATTTCAGAATGACTACTTCGCGCATTTCGAATTCTCCGGTTTTACCCGGAAGAAAAACTCGATTACCGGGTATAAACCCCAGTAAACGTTGACCGTCGTTCGGTAACTGATCTTGAATTGATATCCACTCGCTCATAGTATGCCGGGATTAACGTCCGGTAAAAACGGCTTTGCGTTTTTCCATGAATGCAGTCACACCTTCGCTGTAGTCGTTTGTTGCACCTGCTTCGATTTGATAGTGTTCTTCGAGCTCAAGCTGTTTTTCAAGTGTGTTGCTCATACTAGCATTGAGCGCTGCTTTAGTTAGTCCCAACGCATGCGTCGGCATGAGTGAAAGTTCTTGTGCAAGTCGCGTAATCGTTTCTTCGAATTGATCATCTGCCACACACTTGTAAATCATGCCCCAACGTTCTGCGTCTGTTGCACTGATTTTTTCTCCTGTCATCATGATGGCCGAAGCTTTTGCGAATCCGATGAGTCGAGGCAAGAAGAAGGTGCCACCGCTATCGGGCACTAAACCAATTTTCGAAAACGCTTGAATAAAGGATGCAGATTCAGTGGCAACGACAATATCGCAGGCAAGCGCAATATTAGCGCCGGCTCCTGCTGCAACGCCATTTACAGCGGCGACCACAGGTTTAGCCACGTTGCGAATCTTTTCGATAATAGGGTTATAGTGTTCACCGAGAATGGTTTTGAATCCGGGCGGATTTGGCCCTGTTACTTCCGCCAAATCTTGGCCTGCACAGAATGCTTTTCCATTTCCCGATATCACAATGCAGCGAACGTCCTTGTTGGCAGCAGCATCATCCAGGGCCGACTGCAGTGCCAACGCCATTTCGCGGTTGAAGCTATTATAGACTTGGGGACGGTTCAGTCGCAGCAGCGCTACGGAACCGACTTGATGAACTTGAATAGTATCGCTCATGTGCTTTTTGGGGTGGTCATTATTAATTAGACGGATGCAATTTTACGATGAAACGCTGCCCTCGACTACGCTCGGGCACCGGTTTTTTCGCGTGTAAGTATTGCCTCGGCTTCGCTCGGCATGCGCGTAGGTGGTGGCCGAGCGAAGCCGAGGCCGGTTCTTTTTATGAAGTTACGCCGGTGGCCGAGCGCAGCCGAGGCCCGGCATAAATACGGATTAAGATTTTCTGTTTCTCTCGGTTTGATGCGCTGCCCTGCCCTCGACTGCGCTGCCCTCGACTGCGCTCGGGCGCCTGCCCTTGACGTGGCTGCCCTCGACTGCGCTCGGGCGCCGGTATTATCGCGTGCGACTATTGCCTCGGCTTCGCTCGGCATGCGCGAAGGTGATGGCCGAGCGCAGCCGAGGCTGGTTCTTTCGATGAAGTGAGGCCGGTAGCCGAGCGAAGTCGAGGCCCGATTGGTATTCTATTCAACATCACATAACACGAATATTATTTCAATAAAAGATTCGGGTTATTCAGGTAATGAGTCTTGTTTTTACAGGCTGCGAGTTCTCTTAATTTAGGCATATCTCGTTTTATGAGAGCTGTTTTTTTTGCAGCGCTCCATCGTTGGATCTGCTTTTCTCTTCGAAATGCATCTTCGATTCTTGGGTAATACTCTATGTACACCAAAATGACAGGGAGTCGACTTCGTGTGTGTTGGGAGCCAGCACCTGACTTGTGTTGATGGATTCTTCTCTCCAGATTTTTAGTGCTTCCGGTATAGTAGCTGCCATCGGCACATTTTAGAATATACATGTATGCTTCCATTATGTCGTTTTTCATTAAGAGAACGAGTTTACCATGACCTCTTAACTGAGGTTGGAATGGGCTATTCCGCGATGGAATAGGATATGGCATAATGGTTATTAATTCGAATAGTTGAACTAACGCTCGACTGCCCTCGACGTGACTGCCCTCGACTACGCTCGGGCACCTGCCCACGAATGAGCTCGGGCACCTGCCCTCGACTTCGCTCGGGCGCCGGTATTATCGCGTGCGACTATTGCCTCGGCTTCGCTCGGCATGCGCGAAGGTGATGGCCGAGCGAAGCCGAGGCCGGTTCTTTTTATGAAGTTACGCCGGTGGCCGAGCGAAGCCAAGGCCCTGCATAAATACAGATTCGAATTTTCTGCTTCTATCGGTTTGATACGCTGCCCTGCCCTCGACTGCGCTCGGGCACCTGCCCTCGACTGCGCTCGGGCACCTGCCCTCGACTGCGCTGCCCTCGACTGCGCTGCCCTCGACTGCGCTCGGGCGCCGGTATTATCGCGTGCGACTATTGCCTCGGCTTCGCTCGGCATGCGCGAAGGTGATGGCCGAGCGCAGTCGTGGGCTGGTTCTTTCGATGTATTGACGCCGGTGGCCGAGCGAAGTTGAGATCGGTGGCCGAGCGCAGCCGAGGCTAGATCTCCTCATCCAACGGCTGAATGGTCTTTCGACCCTTCATAAACCGCACAATCAATTGAATAAGCATCGCACCGAATGCACTTTTAATGATGGCTCCGGGTAGGAGGGAGGTAAGCTTTTCCTGCCAACCCATGGGGTCGAGTTGCGACAACCAGAAGCCGCCGAACAACAGTATAATCAGGTGCCCCAGAACCCAGTTGAGTATCGATGGCAAGGCTTTGCTGAACATAGGGGTTTCAGCCAGATAACCACAGACTAAGCACGCTGCGATGAAACCGAAAAAGAAACCACCGTGTTGGCCGATGATAATTCCCCAGCCTGCATGATGGCCTGCGAAAACAGGAAAGCCAATGACACCTGCCAGTATATAGGTCAAAACAGCCGCAGTGCCAATGCGCCAGCCAAAAGCCATTGCTCCCAACAACACAACAAATGATTGAAGGGTAATGGGCATTTCTCCTTTTACATCGATAATGACCGGTCCAAAAGACACTTGTAAGCCCAATGCTAATAGCCACTTGATACTGGCGTCAATCATGGGTGATTTATGAAAGCGAAGAATGTGGTTGAGCATGATCGCTTATCGGTTATCGATGAAAAAAGTTTGTGATTCTGTAGGGGCAAATCGATTGTTTTTCCGATTCACATCAGCCATGCCATCGTAGGCATCGATGTGAATGCTTTCAATGGAGTTAATGGCTTTCGGAATGCTCAGCAGGTAAGTCGGTTCGACCCATTTCCAATCGTTTAGTACAGTCCATTTACCATTGTAACCATCAGCTGGTTTTTCACCTCGCATGATGTCGAGCGCTACGACAAACGTCTCGAAGTTGCCATTGGTGTATTTCACTTCCACTTCAACGGGCATGATCATCTCGCCTTTGCGAACCAGGGTAACATCAGTCGTGCTTGCGGTGCCATTGACCATAGCGATACCATAGTCAATGGTTTTCGTGCTATTAACAAAGTATTCGTTATACCAATCAAGTTCGAGACCGCTGCGTTTTTCCATCACCCGAATCAAATCATAGGGATCAGGATGACGAAACTTGAAAGCGTCGAAGTAGTCGAGAAGACCGGCACGAAAGGCGGTTGGACCGAGAATGTACTCGAGCTGTGCCAGATACACTTCACCTTTTTCGTAGGCGGCAGTTCCATAAGCGTAGTTCGTTATATAATGATCGGCATGCGTATCGAGTGCTTCCTCTTTGCCTTCGCGCACAATGTCGAAGTAGCCATTGAATGCCGCTTTGTGTCCGCTGGGCATGCCTGACCGGAAAAGGTGGTCCATCGTTTCTTGAGTGGCGAAACTGGTGAAGCCTTCATCCATCCAGCAGTAAAGACTTTCGTTGGTTGCAAGCACTCCCTGATACCACGAGTGCGCCGCCTCATGCACCGTTACGCCTGTGAGGCTTGGCAGTTTACGATTGCCGGTAATGAGAGTCGCCATTGGGTATTCCATGCCACCGTCGCCGCCTTGAATGATGGAATAATCGGAGTAGGGGTATTTGCCGAAGTTATTACTGAGGAATGTGAATGCTTTAACGGCAAGCGGCTGCATCTCTTTCCATACGGATGCATAGTCTGCGTTTTTCTGGTAGAAGAAGTGAAGCATAGGTCCATCCGGCACCTGTGCCTGATCATGCGCATAGTCGGGGTCGGCCGCCCATACAAAATCGTGCACATTGTTTGCCTTGAAGCGCCAGGTGTTTTTATCGCCTGCCTGAAGTTTGAGTTTGGTTCCTTCCGCTACATAACCACACCCAATTTCGTTTGCGTTCTGCAAAACACCTGTTCCGGCTAGCACATATTTTTTATCGATTGTGATGTTCACTTCGAAGTCGCCCCAAATGCCATAGAACTCGCGTCCGATGTAGGGGTTGGCGTGCCATCCGCGTGTATCGTATTCGCACATTTTCGGATACCACTGACTCATGCTATAGTCGATACCTTCACTGTTGTTGCGACCGGAGCGACGAATTTGAATGGGAGTCTGACCCTCGAAGTCCAACTCAAACGAAGCTTTTCCGCCGGGGCCAATTGGCTTGGCCAATGTTACTTCGAGAATGGTTTCGCTTTCTATCGCACTGAGCACCTTGCCGTCTTGCTGAATGCGTGTTACATGCAGGTAGCCATATTCTTCGGGCTTCAGTTTCGAAATGCGGTCCGAGACTCGTCCGTCGGGATCAACAATGGTCCTCGAGCGAACATCCATTGCGCTGCCCGGTTGAAATGCATTGTTATACAAGTGAAAAAATACCTTCGTTATCACATCGGGTGAGTTGTTGGTGTATACGAGGCGCTCTTTTCCTGCGTAGATATGGTTGGTGTGATTCAGGTTTACGTCAATAGCATAATTGACACGTTGTTGCCAGGTGGATTGCTGGGCGGTCATGTGCATGGATGCCGCAAGAGTGAGTAACCAAATTCCGAGTATTCGCATAGGTAAAAATGTGGGCGTGAAGGTAGGAAGAAAAGGGGTGAGGTATGTGGGATGAGATGATTGGGGCGGGACGTCGAAGCGATACAAAAGTCCTGAATGCAGAGAGACATGCAAGGAACAGGAAGAACTACTGTCCAGCCAATCCAATACCAAACGGATCGACCGACTTGTCGACAACCGGAATAGTGCCATCTTCAATAAGCGCTACGATATTTTCAATCCATACATCTTCGCCTTGACCGTCATAATTGTCTTTGAGATTCTGGCCAAAGACGCGGGCAATACTTTGCCACATAAACGCCGAGAATTTTCCCTTTAACTCGCGCAATAGCTCATAGCCTGTTTCGCCTGTCTGTCGATCTATCAACTTAACCAGAATGACGCCTTCCGATATTGTCATACTGCGCAAGTCTTTTTCGAATTGTTTCATGAGGTGCTTCTCAGCCTTATCTAGCAAGGTCTTCTGTTGCGCAGGATCGGTGATGTGCAAACAAAGTGCTTCATAGGTGCGCATGACGTCAGAGGCGGCTTTGGCATATGGATAGGTTTTGATGACTCGTTTTTGAAGCTTGTCATAGCGAATTTTCTTACCTCGGTTGCCGGAATTGGCAGAAATCTCTATCGGGGAATGGGTTGCTTTGACCACCGTATCGCCATTCTCGGTATACCACACAGAAAAATAGTAATCGGTTATAAGGGTATCTAATATCACATAGCTGATCGGTTGTATAGGCGTAAACCGCTCGTATTCGGTTTGACCGAAAACACCAACAGACCATGTCAAGGCAATGGCTATGTAAATGGGTTTCAACATTTCAGCGTATAACAATCTTACGACGTTTTCATGCTGATGTTGCCCGTGCTAAGGGAATTTAACAACCTGCGTTGGTTGGTATCACGCATTTCGCCGTGCTCGCTGCCATTGCGAGATAGGTGCTTCTGCTTTGCTTGGACCAGCCGTCTTCGAATGGTTCTTCAACCAATCTGCTGCTGCAAGAGCTGCAACAATCATCTCGTCTTCACTTTCACTAATAAGCACCTCGGGGGTAAAATACTTCTTGACGAAATGGGTGTCGAAATCGCCGCTCACAAAAGCAGGGTGTTGAATAGCCCAACGACAAAACGAAAGTGTCGTCTGACAGCCCGTTATCTCATACTCATCGATCGCTCTCACCATACGCGCTATGGCTTCATTGCGGTCTTTGCCATGCGTAATCAGCTTGGCTATCATGGGGTCATAGTAAATCGGAATGTCCATGCCTTCTTCAAAGCCATCGTCTACGCGCACACCTGGGCCGGTAGGCCGGCGGTAGGTAGTAAGTCTTCCGATATCGGGTAGGAAGTTGTTGGTTGGATCTTCAGCATATACGCGTATTTCTAAAGCGTGACCATTGATCTTCAAATCGTCTTGCGTAAAGGGGAGCTTTTCGCCTCGTGCTACGTTAATTTGTTCTTTTACCAAATCGACGCCGGTTATCATTTCCGATACCGGATGTTCCACTTGAAGGCGTGTATTCATCTCGAGGAAGTAGTAGTTGCGGTTTTCGTCAACCAAAAACTCTACGGTTCCGGCTCCGGAGTAATTGCAGCTTCGAGCCACATCGCATGCACTCTTGCCCATGGCTGCGCGCAGTTCGGGAGTAAGAATGGCAGAAGGAGCTTCTTCCACGACTTTCTGGTGGCGACGCTGAATGCTGCATTCACGCTCGAAAAGGTGAACCACGTTACCATGGTTATCTGCTAATACCTGAATTTCGATGTGACGCGGGCCGGCTACATAGCGTTCGATGAATACAGATCCGTCGCCAAATGAGCTAAGAGCTTCGCTGATGGCGCGCTCCATTTGTTCGGCAAGTTCTTCAATGTTTTCTACGATGCGCATTCCTTTGCCACCACCACCGGCGCTGGCCTTGATGAGCACAGGCAGCCCGACTTCCAATGCGACACGCTTGGCTTCTTCTACATCACTCACGGCTCCCTCAGTGCCTGGCACCATGGGAATAGTGTATTTCTTGGCTGCTGCTTTGGCTGATAGCTTATCGCCCATGACTTCCATGGCTTCCGGGCTTGGGCCAATAAGGGTAATTCCTGCGGCCTTTACTGCGCGTGCAAATCCGGCGTTTTCAGATAAAAAACCATAGCCGGGATGGATGCCATCGACACCGAGTTGTTTGCAGACCTGGATAATTTTGTCACCTAGCAAATAGCTTTGATTGGAAGGGGGGGGACCAATACACACTGCCTCATCAGCATAACGAACGAATGGTGCATTTCGGTCAGCTTCACTGAAAACGGCGACGGTAGCTATACCCATTTCTTTCGCTGAGCGCATAACGCGAAGTGCAATTTCACCTCGGTTGGCTATGAGAATTTTTTTCATGAGGGTGTTGTATGGTGGATGTTGAATATCGTTTTAAATCAGAGAATTTAACTGGAATAAAGCTTCAGGGTTTGTTCCAGTTCACGCTGAACAAGGGTTGTCAGCTTTTTGGGCTTTAGCACTTTCACTTGATGGCCGAAGCTCAGAATTAAATTGATGAGCTCCGTTGTGATGAGCACGTGCAGTCCGAGGGTGATGTGATTTTTATCCTCCTTGATAATCTGTTGAGAAGCATGAATGGGTTGAGTTACCAAATATTTTCCCGTGGCTGCTTCAAATTGTAATTCAATTTGATCGGGCTTTTCACTGCGCTCGGTTATTCCTAAACTGTACTTGAAGAAGAGGTCTGGTTCAAAGCCGGCGTCAAGCGTGAATTTCTTTTCGCCGGTTTCCAGTTTTTCAATTCGCTCCAATCCGTAGGTTCGCATAGCCTTGCGCTCCACATTGTAGGCAATCAAATACCAACGGTTGTGGTATTCTTTCAGTAAATAGGGGTGAAGTTCATACTCATTCAACACATCATCACTGAACTTTCGATAGTGAATACGCACAGACTTGCGCGATTTGATATGATCGAGCAACGGAGCTAGGTGTTCGTTGCCCAGGCTTACGGTCGATTTTTCGAACTGAATAAACTTCGACAGCGATGAGTCATCAGGGTTAGGGGAAATGTTTACCCGGTTGATGATCTTGTCGATGGCGCTTTCATATTGCTTGAAAATGGGAATACTTCGGAATTGCTCCAGTGTAGCCGTTGCGAAGCGAATAGCCTCCAAATCTTCATCACCGAGAGAAAGCTCTGAAATGGAATAACCTTCTTCCTCGTAGAAATATCCTCCGTTCTGCTTACTGAATTTAATGGGTGCATAGTAGCCCAGCTCATTCTCATTCTTCATCGCCCAAATGTCCTTGTCTATGGTGCTCAGCGAAATGGCATCGCCACCACTGCCAAAAAGAGCATCTTCGCATGCTTGCCGCAGATCTTCCCGAGAAGGGAAGGGTTTGCCTTTGTTCGTCAGGCAGCGATCGATGATGCGATAGCGAAGTAAGGCGTATTTGTTGGCGGGCATGTTCGACCGTGAATGATGTGCCCGGCAAAGATGAGACGCGACGAGGTCGTTTCGGTGGAGTGTTGAAATAAAAATGGCGAGTGACGAATACATTCGCCACTCGCCGTTAGCCATTCGTCATTACTTTTCGTTCTGCAAATACAGCGGCTGCGCCAACTCATAGAACTTGACCTTATTCTTTCGCATGGCCTCTTTGTTCCATTGGATTTCATGCCGATTTACAGAGCAGATGCCATATGGTTTTTTACTCATCTCCTTGAGCTCTGCTTGGTCTACTGCTTTGAATAGGTCAATGTCGAGCGGACATTTTAACGCACTGCCGTCAGCAGGGTGCTCCAGGTTTTTGCAATTCAACTCGAATGTTTTACTGAAGTAACCGTCTTTCTCAAATACGACTTCGTAATTGCCTCCGCTCTTGAGTAACACTCCATAAAATCCGGTTTCCTTGGATGCGTTGGTCGATACAAGTTCGCCACCTGCATATACGTGTACTTTCACATCTTTCAGGGGTTTTTGCCTTTTGGCCTTCTGAGAATCATCGCCGGAAGGGTCGGAGAGTGCGCCTTCTTCAATGATTCCGTAGAACAACATTTGCGCTTTTTGCGCTTGCAGGCCAGCGGTCATAAACGCCAGCCATAGCAGGGTGATAATCTTTTTCATCGTGGTGTTGAGTTTTCAACACGTTATACACATTGTTTCGACGAAAGGTTACATTGCGTTTTAAATGTCGCTGATTATCAGTTATCGTGTTCTCTTATTTTTAGACGAACTTCGCTTTCTTGGTCATCGTTATTAACAGAATCGGGTTCGCTCAAGGGTGAATTCTTCATGAAACGACTCAAATCGGGTTGACCCGCATCGATCCAGGCGGTGTACCAAAAACTGCCAATGGATACAACAGCCGACTTCATGCGGCGCTCTATTTGTCCATCGAGCATGTTGCTATACGCCCGGCTGAAATCTTGAGAGTATACCTTCATGTTTACCTGACCGCGCGTTTCATAAGAATACTTTTTCTCTTCACCGAAACTAGCTGTCAAGTTGCGCTCCAAATCCAGTACAGAGTCGACCGCGGCAAAACTTTCTTCAATGCGATCCCAGATAAACTGTTGCGGAGCTTTAATGTAATTGGCCTTACCCACGAAGAAGTCGTAATCTTCAAAGTAAAGCTCAGGTATGCGGCTTTCCCAAAACCCATGTATACCGCGTTGCCCGGTTTTTTGTCCGTTGTAATTGCTGGTTGTATGCAGCGGCACATGCGCGTCTCCGATGTAATGGCCTATCTCTGCTGAAAGGCGCAGAATTCGATTAATGTCCTCATTGCGAAACGCAGTCGTTAGCCGCTGTTGCACGAGGTATACATTCCAGGGTACAATGCCGTGAGCTCTTAACGTGTCTTCCGAAAATTTAGCCACGGCATCATCCCAGCGACGTGGCACGTTGTCGAAGGGATAAGGATTTTCAGCCGTTGCATAGCGATCCATATCTATATAATGACACTCGGCTTCTCCCTTCACACTGTACCGGCGTTTGTCCGGGTCAACTGAGTGGTCGATGAGGTAATCCATATTCGATTTATAGAAACCGAACAACTCTTCGGGTAAGGTATAAATAGCCAGCTCATTGATTTTCTTATGGCCGAAAAAGCCCCAGGTATTGGTGTCGAGCACACATACATGAGGCTTATAGGCACTGGCCAGTAATGCGATAATCAATAAAGAACTAGGGAGGAAGAAGCTGCGCATAGCCGCTAAGTTAATGCGCCAATGATTCTGCAGTGAGCCATTCCTTTGGCTCATACTGCAATTTAACAAGCGCCCCATTTTCTAGGATAGGTATGCAAGGCACCGTGTTGGCCGTGAGACAGTATTTGACGTCGCGCTGAATGTTCAACTTGATGAGCCTGCGGCGGTGTGAAGAGGCTCGGAGAAAACTCCACAAGTGCTGGCGTGCTGACCGATACATGAACTTGGCAGCCACTGTGCTGTCTTCTACGCACTGAAACTTGCGTGACTCGATAAGAATATCGGCGATGGCCCCGCCGCAAATGGTGTCTTCCAGATTCACTTTGTCCTTCCAGCCGGAAGCCAAAATGAGCGTGTTCTTATGCTGTTCGGCCAACCACGAACAAAGGATATCCAGATTGTTGAGACAACCAATCACCACTGTTTTGCGTTCCGAAGCTATTTGTATGGCCTTCGTTCCGTTGGTGGTTGTGAGTACAACTGTTTTCCCTTGCATCGTCGGATCCATATAGGCATACGGACTGTTACCAAAGTCGAATCCTTCCACCACACGTCCGTCTCGCTCGGCTCCCACGATGAATCCTTTCTTCTTATACTCGAGGGCTTCATCGACGCTGGAAACCGGAATGATACTTTCCACGCCGCAGTGTAAAGCAGTGGTTATCGCACTGGTAGCTCTTAGAACGTCAATCACTACTACAATATCAAAGTCCTCCTGATACAGGTGGTACTGTCCGGGTGAATAGCAGACTTCTACGAGTTTTCGGTTGGTAATAGGTGGCAAGGCGAGAGGATTACGGATTACGGATTACGGATTACGGATTACTGAATGTCGAAGGTTTCCATTAGTAATCTATCATCCCTATTTCGCAATCGATTTTCGCGAAAGTAAGAAAGTTAGCGGAAAACTACTTGCTCTTAAACTTCGAAATCGCATTTCGGGTGAAGTCGGAGAGAACAAGTCGACCGCTGATGCCGGCGCGCTCCACCAGAAGCTGATCCCAGTTTTCGGTTCCTTGCCAGAAGATCTTCTTCAATTCGGACATAGCTTC
>CANIAA010000046.1 GCA_947465255.1 Flavobacteriales bacterium
TAACGTGGGACTCACCATGTACTACCAGGATAACGATGGCGATGGTTACGGAAACTCTTCTGTAACGACAGCGGCTTGCACACAGCCTTCAGGTTATGTGCTTGTAGGCGGCGACTGCTGCGACAGCAATCCGAATGTCAACCCTGTGTGTGAATGGTGGGGTGATATGGATAACGATGGATATGGATCGTTCATCTACGACGCAGGATGTTTGGAAGGTGTAGGCTGCTCTTCAGCAACCTGGCCCGCACAGTTGATTCCTTATTGCCCATTGGCAAACAACGGTACTCTCTATAGAATTGACTGTAACGACAATGCAGCTGCTGTTAACCCGGGTGTAACCGAAATTTGTAACAACACTATTGACGACGATTGTGATGGTGTGGTGGGAGAAGGTTGCAGCGGACAAATGTTTGACCAGTGGGTAACTGCTCAAGTGTTGAACGTAGCTACTACCAACGCATACTTCCCGAATTGTCAGACCTTCAGCGGTACAATCGTAAATACGGATGTGTCGCCACAAGGTAACCCGGCTAACGTAGCGGTGGGTGGTGGACGTGATACCTGGTATCGTTTTGTCGCTCCAACTTCGGGTGTTCGCATTCGCGTAAACGCGACCGGTTTCAATGTGGTGATTGAACTGCAAAATGCTTCAGCCACACAGCTCGATGCGGAGAATGTGAATCCGGCTGTGGGCGGAACGGAGATCTTGAATTTCGGTAACCTGGTACCCGGCCAAACCTACTACGTGGGCGTGCGTAACTACGACGCAACGAACGTGGGTACCTATACGATTTGTATCTCACCATTGCGTGCCAGCGGATGTGCTAACGTGACGCCGGCAGGAGGTTTCTCGCTGTGTAGTTCATATAAGGTACAGTATACCGCGGCAACCAGTTACACGTATAACTTCACAGGCGTTAGTGGCGCTGCGAATGGAAACAACTCGAGTGTAACAAGCTTGACAGGGCTTATCACATTGAACAACACATCGCTGGGTCTGCGTTATGGAAGCACCTACAACGTCCGTATCGATGCCAACTACGCGTTGACGAATGGCTTGGGCCAAGCAGATGGAATCATCACTGTATTGGGCAACAGCATTCCTGCGAATTGCCAGAATGTGGCTATCATGCAACAACCCTTGGTAGAAGTGCGAAGCACACAGGTTTGTCCAACCATTATTACACGCACCACCAGCCTCCTAGCAAGCCCCGTTACCGGTAGTTCGAACGTATGCGGATTGGTCAATTACACGTATGAGTTTACTCGTGTGTCAGATTGTTTGGGCACCACGGTAATTGGCTCACCCATCACAGCGAACACAACCGGAACAACAGCATCCCTGGCATTGGCCAGTGTGTTCCCAACCCAACTTGGAGGTATCGGCTATTGGAGTGTGCGTGTACGCCCGAACTTCAGCAACAGCTTTGCCGGTGTTTATGGTCCTGCGAAAGTCATAGCTGTGAACGGCTCTGCTGCCAGTCAGATGCTCGATGAGACGGAGGGAGCGCAAGAAGTGAAGACATTCGAAGCACAGCCTCTATCGGTTGTTTATCCAAACCCGAACAATGGAAATGAGGTTAACATCAACCTCACGGACATTGGTAGTGGAGAGTTGTCTGTAAAGATTGTTGACGCCTTAGGTCGCACGATTTATACGAACCGTTTTGCTGTCGACGGTTCATTGTTCACGAAGATTGACTTCGCCGAACAACTCACAGGCGGTATTTACCTCGTAGAGTTTACGATCAATGGGGAAACGATGAATGAGCGAATGATCGTAGAACGCTAGAAACAAATCACATCACACAGAAACGCCACCCTTGAGGTGGCGTTTTTGTTTTTCCTAAAAAACGTATTTAAGTACTAATTACAAAGTACGAGGGACTGGGGACTGGGTGCGAGGTGACGAAAAGGTTGTGTTGTTATCGAAGGTGCGCAGTTTCGGTACTTATTACTTCGTCCTTATTACTTCGTCCTTAGTACTTCGTCCTCAGTCCTTCGTCAATGCCATCCACGCCATCAACCCCATACCCGTTTTCAACGCTTCTTCATCGATGTCGAAGCGCGGGTGATGCACGCTGAAGCTCTTGGAATCGTCAGTGGGCGATGCTGTGCCTAGTCGGTAGAAACAGCCGGGCATTTCGTGTCCGAAGTAGGCAAAGTCTTCGGCTGTCATGCGCACATCGAGGTCGACTACATTGTCGTGTCCGAGATATTCAATGGCTCGTTCTTTTGCGCGAATCGTTAATGCTTCGTCGTTTTTCAGAACGGGATATCCGACTTCTATTCGAAAATCTACCTCACCACCCATTCCTTTCACCAAGCCTTCTGCCAGTGCAATCATGCGCTGATGCGCCTCTTTGCGCCAGCGCTCATCGAAGGTGCGAAACGTACCTTCTAATTTGACCTCGCTTGGAATGATGTTGGTCGCTCCGTTCGCAATGACTTTTCCAAACGACAATACGCTGGGCATGGTAGGGCTTGACCAGCGGCTTACTACTTGTTGAAGTGCTACTATGAGATGAGAAGAAATGAGCACGGGATCAATGTTGCGATCGGGCTTGGCGCCGTGGCCGCCACGACCTTTTACGGTTACATAGAGCTCATCGGTGCTGGCCATGTATACGCCGGGCTTCAATCCGATTTTTCCCGCAGGAAGTTCCGGGTATACGTGTTGACCGAAGATTGCATGTGGCTTTTTGTTCGCAAAAACACCGTCTTTCAACATAAGCGAAGCCCCACCGGGCAACACTTCTTCCGCAGGTTGAAATACGAGCTGTATCGTTCCTTCGAATTGATTGCGAAGTTCATGGAGAATGAGAGCAGCGCCCAGCAATGACGAAGTGTGAACGTCGTGTCCGCAGGCGTGCATCACGCCTTCGTGTTTGCTTTTATACTCGACGGTGTTTTGCTCGTGAATGGGCAATGCATCCATATCGGCGCGCAAGGCGATGAGTCGCGAATCAGGATTGTTCCCTTTGATGAACGCGGTGAGACCGTATCCACCAATGTCTGATTTAACTTCCAGACCCATGCGCTGTAATTGCGCTGCCACGAACGACGAGGTTTCTACCTCCTGATAAGACAACTCCGGATGCATGTGGATATGACGGCGCATAGCCAGGACATCGCGGAAATGTTTTTCAGCTAGGGAGTGAATTTGTTCTTTGATTGAATTCATGGTGTATAGTTCGTTACGGACACATGCAAACTTTGGAAGGGTTCATCACATCTTTCAGTTCCGACGAGGTATCAGTCATAGCAATGATGAATGAATAGTCGCCGTAGTTGAGGTGATATCGGCGTGGATTGGCCTTCACATCACTCTTGTCGAAGTCGAAGGAACCGTCGTTTTTCGCAAGGTCTAATTGCGCTTGAGTAAGTCCGTAACAATCCATTTTGTATGCCGCACAGGAATCTACACTGAATGGAAAATCGCGTAAATCTTCTTTCATGCGCTTCTGAGGTGTCCAGCCCAACCAGTCGTAGTTGGGAAACATGAAAAACACCACGGCGCAACCAATAGCCACACCGATGAGAAAGCGGAGCAAACGTTGTCTGAAATTCATAACGCAAGAATAAAGCAGAATGGAACACCGAGGAATGACATAAGCACAAAGGACGAAGTACGAAGTACGAAGTACCGGAAGCGCAGCAACTTTGTCTACGGCACATTTGCGCAATCGTTCCTCATCCACTGCTTTCGCAAACCGCTCCTATAACAAGAATCAGCGACCATTCCGGTACCTAGTACTTCGTCCTTCGTACTTATTGATTTCATCAATTACCTTCGTGCAAACTTTCAACGATGATTGACGTTCGCGGTTTAACCTTTCAATACCCTTCCGGGCCGGGCTTTACGTTTCCGGATATTGCATGTGCGCCCGGAGAGCATTTGCTGGTGCTTGGGCAAAGCGGTAAGGGAAAGACAACGCTTCTGCACTTATTGGCGGGCATGATACGACCAACAGCAGGAAGTATTCGCATTCAAAACACCGACATAACGCAATTGGATAATCGTGCACTCGATAAGTTTCGCGGCCAACATATCGGAATCATTTTTCAAACAGCTCATTTCGTGGACTCCATCAGCGTAATCGACAACCTGATGCTTTCGCCGTTTTTATCGGGCAAAAAAACACCGCAGTCCGAAGCCCTTCAAGTGCTTGATCGATTGAATGTGGCGCACAAAGCCGGGCAGAAGCCGGCCTCGTTGAGTGTGGGTGAACAACAGCGTTGTGCCATAGCGCGCGCGGTCTTTCACAAACCGACGGTAATACTGGCCGATGAACCCACGAGCGCTCTCGACGATAAAAATGCAGAGCAAGTGATTGACATGCTGGAAGAACAAGCGCGTCAGACCGGAGCCGCGCTTATCATAGTAACCCACGACAAACGACTTAAAGATCGTTTCCAAAAACAAATCACGCTATGAACCTGCTGAAAATTTCGTGGAGCAACATCAAGCATAAACCGCTCAACACGCTGTTGAGCATTGTGCTGCTTTCTTTCGGTATTGGCATCATATCAATGATGTTATTGCTGAAAACGCAGATCAGCGAAAAGTTTGATCGCAACATCAAAGACATTGATTTTGTGTTGGCGGCAAAGGGCAGCCCATTGCAAAGTATGCTCGCCAACATCTATCACGTTGATGTGCCAACGGGAAATATCAAAGTCTCCGAGGCACGCCGCATCATCAAGAATCCGATGGTAGCGGAAGCTATACCACTTGCATATGGCGACAACTACGAGAAGTTTCGCATTGTCGGTACCAATGAAAAATACCCCAACCATTATGGGTGCACGCTGGCTGATGGAAAACTATTTTCCGCGCCTTTTGAAGTAACTATTGGTGCTGATGTGGCGCGCGAAACGGGACTTAAACTAGGGGGCACGTTTACGAGTGTCCATGGCTATGACAATGCCGCGGAAGATGCAGACGCTCACCATCACCAGGTTTTTACGGTTGTGGGAATATTCGCACGCAGCAATTCGGTTATTGATAATCTCATATTGACTCCGGTAGAAACCACCTGGATGGTACACGAGCACCCGGAGGAGCCAATTGCAGACAGCCTTTCTTCGGACACCACCCACGCTGAACCCGAGCGTGAAATGACGGCTTACCTCATCAAGAAGCGAAATAAGGGAGCATTTGGAATGCTCTCCAAACAAACCGAAGACACCACCATGCAACTGGCTAATGTGGCGGTTGAGAATAGCAGACTCATGAACAATTTTGGATTGGGATTAAGCACAATCACAGCCATTGCCGTTGTCATTATGGTTATCTCGTTTATCAGTATTTTCATTTCACTTTTCAACTCCATGCGAGAGAGGCGCTACGAGCTCGCGCTCATGCGCACCATGGGAGGAACAAGGGCTACGCTTTTCACATTGATTATTCAGGAGGGTTTGTTGCTGGTCGCTCTAGGCTATGTTATTGGTCTTTTGTTGAGTCGCGCCGGACTGCTTGTGCTGAGCCACTTCATGAAGGAAAGTTTTCACTACGGTTTGGATAATTTGGCCGTCAGTGCACAAGAACTCGCCTTACTCGGTCTAACTTTGCTTGTAGGTTTACTTGCCTCTGCAATTCCTGCCTGGCAAGCGCTTAAAATTGATATCTCCAAAACGCTGACGAATGCTTAAGAAGATTGTATTTGTAGTTCTCGGTGTAGCTATAGCTGCGGGCACATATGGATTCATGCGCGTGAACAACGAGCCCGCGCCTGCGGTAAAGGCCAAGACGATGATAGAGTGGACTCCGGGAGAATCACTTTCTGTTGTGCCGCACTTTGTAAGTGACGGAATTGTGGAGCTGACCTGGCAAACACTAACCGACGTGACGTTCAAGGAAATGTATGTGCAAGACATTGACTCGTATTACTGGAAGCCCACGTTTGGCCCCAGCGTTAAGGCGATGGAAGGAAAAGAGGTTTTCATTACCGGATATGTGATACCGGTTGACTATGACGAAAACTTCTATGTCGTATCACGCTACCCCTATGCCAATTGCTATTTCTGCGGTGGCGGAGGACCTGAGTCGGTGGTTGATCTACGTTTTGCCGGAAAGAACAGAACATATAAAACCGATGAACGCTTGACTTTCAGAGGGAAGCTAAAGCTCAATGCGGCCGATATCTATCAAATGAACTATATACTCGAAGGTGCTGCAGAGTATAAACCATAATCGCTATCTTCGCGGGGTATAAATTACCTAACCTAATGTGTTCTTTCTCTCGCCATTCCACACTGGCGATTCTTTTCATATTTGCTTTTCTGCAGACGCGCGCTCAAAAAGACCGCTGTGATTCGATTCACTGGAACTTCGATGTAAATCAGTTTGCCATTGATGGTGACAATCTATTAGCTGATTTTGCGGAGAAGGGATGGACGGAAGAGTTCTTTCAAACAAATGAAATTGATGTAACGATTTATGGTGCTACAGACTGTCCGGGCACCTACGAGTATAATTCCAAGCTAGCCGGTTATCGCGCGATTTACCTACGCAATTACTTCGAGGTTTCGGCTTTTCCAAAACTCACCATCGCTAATTCGTATACGATTCCGGAAAGAAACTGCGTGAAGCCGGGGCAGGGTTATAACCGCGCCGATCGAGTGACCGCGTTGAAGGTGTGTTGGGTTGGCGATTTGCCTTCCGTTTCTACTACAGCAGCGAATGTGAATAAGGCAACAGACGTGAAGGTGAATGCGGGTGAGAACACAAAGCAAGAGCCGTTGTCAACGCAACAACAGAAGGCGAATGAGAGTGCAGTTGCGGAGAATTTTATTCAACCGAAGGAAGAAAAAGCAGAGGTTGTAGTTTCCGGAGAAGCGAAGATTGAAATCGCTCCCGCAGATTCCGCCCAAACGATTGACTTGATAGCCGATGAAAAAATCGACAGCCTTGCACAAACAATTACGGAAGTTGAGAAGACCGATTCTCTCGCAATCGCTATCGCTGAGAATACGCTTGAGAACACAATCGAGAATACCGTTGAGAATTCAGCGGTTGACTCCATTAACATAGCCTTGCTTGATAGCACTGTGGTGCTGCCTTCCAAGCCTAAGAAGATATTCGACATTACATCAACCCCCGAGATTAACAAAGGCGATGAGTTAATCATGGATGGTCTTAACTTCTATCCGGGCAGTCATCGCACATTACCCGAAGCAAAACCGATTCTCAGAAAGTTGCTTCAATTGTTGCAGGATAATCCAACGTTGATGATTGAGATTCAAGGACACGTTTGTTGTGCCTCGAAGCCCAATGAAGATGGCCTTGATGATGAAACCGGCGACTTTAAACTCTCTTGGAATAGGGCTCAATATGTGCGCGATTACCTCATTCAAAACGGCGTTGCCGAAAGCCGCATCACCTATCGTGGTTTCGCTATGACACGACCTCTGGTGTATCCGGAAAAGACCATCCAGGATCAAATCAAGAATCGCCGTGTTGAAATTCTGATAACGGCGGAATAATGTATATGTACAAAGTACTAGGTACTAAGTACTAAGTACTAAGTACTAAGTACCGAAACCGCGCACCTTCGATAACAACACATCCTGTTCGTCACCTCGTACCCAGTACCCAGTACCCCGCACCTCGTACTTTGTAATTAGTACTTATTTCGCTGTATTTTCGCCGCCGTTAATTCAATTTACAATGGCAACAACAACCGCAGACATTTCAAACGGACTTTGCTTCCGCATGGACAGCCACATCTGGCGTGTAATGGAGTTTTTACACGTGAAGCCCGGAAAAGGTCCGGCATTCGTGCGCACCAAAATTAAAAACCTCAATAACGGTAAAATCGTCGACAAGACTTTCAATAGCGGAGTTGCGATTGATGTTGTTCGCATTGAAACGCGCGAGTATCAATTCCTCTATAAGGATGATAATTATAACTTTATGAACCTGGAGGATTTCGAGCAAATCGCGATTCCGGAGGTGATGATCAATGCGCCTCAATTTTTGAAAGAGGGAATGAAGTGCATTGTTCTTTTCAATACAGAAGATGAACAAGCAATGAGCTGCGATCTGCCACAGTATGTGGAATACAACATCACGTATACCGAACCGGGAGTGCGCGGCGATACAGCAACGAATGCCACCAAGCCTGCAACGCTTGATATCGGCGTGGATGTGCGTGTCCCGCTTTTCATCAATGAAGGCGATACCGTGCGTGTTGATACCACTACGGGTCAATACCACGAGCGTGTGAAAAAGTAATTTATGTGATATTCAGGAAAGGCCGCTTTGCAGCGGCCTTTTTTATTTCCATCATACACCCGTATTTTTGACCGACCATGAAGCTCCCCCGCACGTATACCCTGAAGGAAATTGCTGAACTGATTCACTGTTCATTTGATGGTGATGAGAATTTTCCCATCACCGGCATCAACGAAATTCATCAGGTTGAACACGGGGATATCGTTTTTGTGGATCACCCGAAGTATTACGACAAGGCACTCGAAAGCGCCGCCACGACCATCATCATCAATAAACAGGTAACTTGTCCGGAAGGAAAGGCGTTACTGTTTTCCGATGATCCGTTTTCAGCCTACAACAATCTGACGAAGCACTTCGCGCCATGGGCCATGCCGCAAGGGAATAGCGGTGAGAATGTTACCATAGGAAATAACTGTGTTATTCATCCGTCGGTTGTCATGGGTAACAATGTTCATATAGGTGATCATTGCGTGATTCATCCGGGTGTCGTTTTGTACAACGACATTTCTATTGGTAATAACACAATCATACACGCCAACACCGTCATTGGTAGTGAGGCTTTCTACTATAAATACAGACCCGAGGGGCGTGAGAAAATGCACACGGTAGGAAGTGTTGTCATTGGCGAGAATGTTGAGATCGGCGCAGCATGCACCATTGATCGCGGGGTTTCCGGAGCAACACACATTGGCGCAGCTACGAAGATTGACAACCAAGTGCACATTGGCCACGACACGTTTATTGGCGTTAAGTGTTTGTTCGCTGCCCAGGTGGGCATAGCGGGCTGCGTTGTTATTGAAGATGAAGCGATACTGTGGGGACAGGTGGGTGTAACCAGCAGTGTGCGCATTGGCAAGGGTGCGGTAGTGCTCGGTCAAAGCGGTGTTACGAAGGATATAGAAGGAGGCAAGACCTACTTCGGTTGTCCGGCAGAAGAGGCACGCGGTAAATACCGCGAACTGGCCACCCTCCGCAAATTACCGACAACACTTGAGAAACTCGGATTGTAATACCTTTGAAGCAATCAGTCATGGACAATCAACGGCTCAATAACAAGGTAAAACAACGCGATTTCAAACTGAACGCGTTGCTTGAGATTACGGCCGCTATTAACGCGAACCTCAGCGTAGCGAGTTTGCTAGAGCAATATGAGCGCGTGTTGCGTGAGCATCTTTCCATCGAGAAAATTATACTGTTTGCAAAGGAGGAAAGTTGGAAGTGCATTTTGCGTTTCGGTGTTCAGAAGGGAGAAATCAAAGAAATTATTAGCGACGACTTTTTCACGCAGAGCAAAGAAATCTCTCTTACTGCGGGCCGCTCCAAGGAGTCGTTCGATTTAGCCATACCGATTGTCCAGAATGGTCAAACGATAGCCTATGTGCTCGCCGGCGATAACAGCGAACAAGAAATTCGCATGAGCCCGGTCATCAAGCACATGCGCTTCATTCAGACCATCACGAACATTCTGGTGGTTGCCATTCAAAACCGACAGCTGCAAGAAGAAAACATTCGCCAGGAGCGCATTAAGAAAGAGCTTGAATTGGCCGCGGAAATGCAGGCTATTCTGCTGCCGCATCACCTTCCGAAAAACAAACACTACGAGGTAAGCGCTTTCTACAAAGCTCATCAGCAGGTGGGTGGTGACTACTACGACTTCATGGAAATCAATGACGATGAAGTGATGTTTTGCATGGCCGATGTGTCGGGCAAAGGAGTGAGTGCAGCGTTTTTAATGGCGAATTTTCAGGCCTACCTGCGTTCCATTTTTGCATTCAAGCATGGCTCGCTGACCGAAATGGTTACGGAGCTGAATACACGCGTTATGCAAACGGCGCTAGGTGAAAAGTACATTACCCTTTTTCTGGGTGTTTACCATAAGTCAACTCGTGTGTTGCGCTATGTGAACTGTGGTCACAACCCGCCTGTGATGGGCGATAGTAACGGCTACACGCAGCAGCTCAAACTTGGAACTATCGGCCTTGGGATGTTCGAAGAGCTACCCAAGGTGGTGGAAGGCAAAGTAATCTTAGAGCCGGATACCATTCTCGTTTGCTTCACCGACGGCCTTGTTGAAACGGAGAATATTCAAAAGGAGGAGTACGGTTCTGAGAGACTTGAAAAGGTATTGCTTGCTTTTTTCAAAGATGGTATTTCCGTCATCAACGATACCATTATGCAATCGCTAAACGACTTCAAGGGCGATGCGCCATACAATGACGATTTGGCTATTTTGAGTTGTCGTTTTCATTGATACATGCATTCATTCGAATCACACATCTTGGGCGTTCTTCAATCGCATGGAGTAACGGCAGAGAGCAATGTGATTGTGGCTGTTAGCGGGGGTGCCGACAGTATGGCATTGCTAAGTGCTGTTCATTCTCTTCCATTTACCTGTATTGCTGCGCATGTGAATTATGGCCTGCGCGGAATGGAAAGTGACGGCGATGAAGAATGTGTGCGTGCGTTTTGCACGAGTCACCATATCAACCTGGAAGTATGGAGGGTGAATGAACAGGAGTGGGAAAAAACCGCGGGTTCAACACAAGAGGCAGCGCGAACAATGCGCTATGCCTGGTTTGAGCAGCTGCGTGCGAAACATGGCGCTGCGGCTATTCTAACCGCACACCACGCCAATGATCAAACCGAAACCATGCTCTATCAATTCGTTCGTGGTGGCGCCGGTAAGTCTGTGTTTGGTATGGCAGAAAAATCCGGTTATGTTATCCGCCCGTTGCTCGCTATGACGAAGGTCCACGTCATGCAATACATCGAAGAAAATGCAATTGCTTGGCGTCAGGACAGTTCAAATGATACAACACACTACGCGCGCAATGTGGTGCGCCATAAATGGATGCCGTTGATAGAACAACTGAATCCGGCTATTCACGACACTATTCAGATTCGATCGTCATGGATGCACCAGGAACAAGCGATGGTTGACTGGGCGGCGAGTCTTTTTTTGGACAAGTATGCGAAACGTATGAAAGGAGCAGAGGTGGTTTCCATAGCGACACTTTGCTCGAGTGGTTTCATGGAGGTGGTTATGTGGAAGTGGCTTTCACCCTTTGGTTTTACTTCGCAACAGGTGAGTCTGATTGCAGAATATGCTCGTACCAAATCATCTTCCGAGCCGGCTTGGTTTAACTCGGCGTCGCACCAGGTATGCATTCAGACCGACAGTGTAGCGTGTGTCGAGGCGGCTGAGCCGGTGCATAAGGTTATCAGCGAGCTCCCGTATACCAATGATTTCATGAGTATAGACTTCTGTTCAACAGCAGAGGTTCAATTCACGGCCGATGACAAGCGGCAATATCTCGACGCTGCGAAATTGACTTTTCCACTAATCGTTCGAACCTGGCAAGAGGGCGACCGCTTTCATCCGCTGGGTGCGGGAGGACATCAAACTGTGGCTGATTTTCTTGTTCATGCAAAAGTTCCTGCTTGGCTGAAAAAAGGGGTATTCGTTCTTTGCTCCAACCATGATGTCGCCGCCGTGATGCAACATCGAATCAGTGAAAAATTCAAAAAAACAGCATCCACGGATCGCTGCTTAAGAATCCAATTTTTCTGATTTCGAAACCTTTCCCTTCTGTGCCGCGTTACAAGAAGAACTTAAACTGTAAACGCTACACTATGATCACCACGCTCAACATACATTCTCGTTACGATATAGAAACCCTGGCACGTATGGTCTTCAAAACCCAAGATGTGCTGAATACCGAAAAGGAGCGTATTCGCCGCAGCGCCAGCCTGCTTAAAGCTGCTGTACTCGATTCGTTGGCGAAAGTAGAGGTGGTTCTTACACTCGAAGATAAAGACTCTCAGAAGAAATTGCGCTCACGCATTATTGCGGCGGGTAACGACCGCGTTATGCTCGACAAAGGAGTAAGCATTCCGGTGCAATGTATCCTGAACGTCGAGTTTCCGAATTAGAAAGCCGTCCATAGAAGTGCAACTTTTGTTGCGCAACGTATTGGGCCATTCCGATTAATTTTGGCTCTATGATTCGGAATGGTTCTATCACTACGCGGGCGGTATTTGCGTTTGCCCTATTCAGTTTACTTCAATTTGCAGCGGTTGCTCAAATTTTTCAGCCGGTAAAATGGAAGTTCTCCGTGAAACCGCTGGAGAACAATGAGTATGAAATCAGCGCATCAGCCGCGATTGAAGACACCTGGCACGTATACGCATTGTCTGTATCTGATAAGCCGGACGCTATCGGACCTATTCCAACTACGCTGAAGATAAATGCTGGTACCGATTTCGAATTAGTAGGAAAAACGAAAGAGGGCAAATACATCACGCATTTTGACCCCAATTTCGAAATGGATCTCAACTATTTCGAGAAAAGTGCTGTATTCAAACAGAAAATCAAGGCTAAGAGCGACAAGCCTTTTACTGTTTCCGGCGTAGTGGAGTACATGGCCTGCAACGACGAGCGCTGCATTTTCCCCGATCCTGAATTGTTCGATGTAAAGGTTACTCCCAACGCCTCCACAGAGGAGGTTGTTGCTGAAGAGTCGGCCCCGGCGGCTTCGAGCGGTGCGAAGGAGAATCATACTTCATGGAGCTATTCCGTCAAGGCGATTTCGGATAAAGAGTTTTTGTTGTCATTTACAGCCACGATGGAGCCCGAATGGCACATCTACGCCCAGAAGCTGGAAAGCCTTGAGGGTCCTGTGCCAACATCATTCGTGTTCGATCCGAATGCAGATTACGCTCTCGAAGCCGCGGTTACCGAACCCAAGCCCAAACGCATCTACGACAAGAATTTCATGATGAACATCGATTATCATGAAGGAACGGTTGTGTTTGAGAAAAAGATAACCGCTGTAGGAACATCCAAAAGCCCTATTACGGCACGCCTGGAATTCATGCAATGCAACGACACGCGTTGCTTGCCTCCGCAAATGATTTATGTGAAGTTTGATCCGACAACTTTGCAGGCCATGGAGTTCGATCCACTGGCCAATACCGAGTCGACCACACCCGCGGGCAACGACCCATTCAAAATGCCGGGCGTTGACTTGAATAGCCCACTCAACAATTGTGGTCAGGAAAAGGAAAACTACGGTTTATGGGCCATCTTCTTGTTTGGCCTCATTGGCGGACTGCTCGCCCTGCTTACGCCTTGTGTGTTCCCGATGATTCCACTTACGGTTTCTTTCTTCTCGAAAGGGGCGGAGAAAGGAAAGGGCAAGCAACGCGCGGCTATGTATGGGTTTTTCATTTTTATGATTTACTTCTTGCTGTCACTTCCCTTTCATTTATCCAAGAACGTGGACCCGGAAGTACTCAACTCAATTGCTACCAACACATGGCTCAACGTGGGTTTCTTCGTCGTGTTCCTTGTTTTTGCCATTTCGTTTTTTGGCTTTTATGAAATTACCCTTCCAAGCAGCCTGGCCAACAAAGTGGACAGTGCCTCTGAACTCGGAGGAGCCATCGGAATTTTCTTCATGGCGCTCACACTGGCAATTGTGTCTTTTTCATGCACGGGCCCCATTCTTGGAACGGTGATAGGCAGCATTTACAGCACCGACATTCAAGGTGTAGTGGGCTTTCTGGGACTGGAATTGTCGATGCCTGCCGCCAAGGTTTCAGCAGCTATGATGGGCTTCGGTATAGCGCTGGGCGGACCATTTGCGCTGTTCGCGGCATTTCCGAGCTTGCTCAAGAAACTTCCGAAGGCAGGCGGCTGGATGGACGACTTCAAGGTGTCGCTCGGTTTTATGGAAGTGGCACTTGCTATTAAGTTCTTGTCCAATGCCGACCTCGTAGAACAATGGGGAATCTTCAAGCGTGAGTCGTTCTTTGCTCTGTGGATTATAGTAGGCGTATTGTGGGCGCTCTATATGTTCAAGGTCTTCACCTTCAAACCCGGCCAAGGGTCGAAGGGTTGGTCGAAATTCAAGATTGTATTCACGTCGCTCATTGTCATTTTTACACTGCGACTGATTCCCGGAGTATTGCCACCGTCAGAGCTCAATCGTTTTGATTTCTTGAGCGGATTCCCCCCACCGAAGTCGTATTCATGGTATCATTATGAAGAGGAATTCCACATCTACAAGGATTTGGCAGAAGCTATGAAGGCAGCCGAGGAACAAGGGAAGCCTGTGTTTATCGACTTCACCGGCTGGGCATGCGTGAACTGCCGTAAAATGGAAGACACCGTGTGGCCCGATGAAACAGTGCGAGCCATTCTTTCTGAGAAATACATCATGTGCTCGCTGTATGTCGATGAGAAAGTGGAGCTGCCGGCAGAAGAGTAGTTTGTTTATACCACAAGCGATGGCCGAAAGAAGATGATCAAGACGGTGGGCAATAAGTGGGCAACGCTGCAAACAGAAACGTTTCAGAATAACTCGCAGCCGATGTA
>CANIAA010000047.1 GCA_947465255.1 Flavobacteriales bacterium
AGGGCATGCATCAATGGAATCTGAATGCCGAGAATGCGTCGGATAGGCTTGTTCCCGATTCAAGAACATTTGATCAGGGAGCCTATTTAACCACACAGTATGGTAATGCTCGCTGGAATGTACAGGCCGGTGTGCGTTACGATGTGCGATTGCTCCGTGCTTTCGAGGAAAGTGTTGAGTCTTTTAATCGAACGTACCAAGGAGTCAACGCATCTGCCGGGGGTGTCTATCACACAGAATGGGCAACGTTTCGTGCGTCGTATTCTTCGGGATACAGAGCGCCTCATTTGACGGAGTTGCTTTCGAATGGTTTTCATCACGGGGCTTTGCGATATGAAATTGGCGACCCTGATTTGAATCCCGAGTATGCGCGTCAGGCTGATGTTACAGTGGAGCTTACAGGAGAGCATTTGGTTTTGCTCTACAATCCGTTTGTGAATGCCATACGCGATTACATCTATTTGCAGCCCTTAGGATATGATGTAGACGGGATCCCGGCTTTTGCGTATGATGTGTTGTCGGAGGTAGCGTTTTATGGCAACGATGTCGGAATTCATTACCACCCGCACTTTGCGCATGATCTTCATTTCGAGACTACCTGGTCATACATAAACACACGAACCCCGACCGATAGCAGCGTGTCGCTGCTGCCACCCCAGCGATTGCAGACTACACTGAAGTATTCGTTCGACAGGAATCGCAAGTTTGGCTTGCGTGAAGTGAATGTGATGCATACGTTTATGGATGCTCAACGAAAAGTGGCATTCATGGAAACGCCCAGTGAATCATACAATGTGCTGGATGCGGCGATGGCGTTTGAGCTAACAGGCAAGCAGCGCTGGGAGTTTCGATTGGGCGTTAAGAATATTCTGAATGAACGATTCATCGATCATCTTTCTCGGTTAAAAAACATTGCCATGCCAGCTCCGGGTAGAAATTTTTACCTGAGTGTTCAATTCAAAATGTAAAATCAACTATAAATATCCACTATGAAAAATGCTCTTTTAGTTTTAGTAGTCTTTTGCTTGCTGGCTGTGTCTTGCAAGAAGAAATGCCATGAATGCCATTACGATCTGAACGGCGCAGAAGTCGAAATTGGTGAGTACTGCGGTGATGATCTTGAAGCACTGGAAGCTTCCGGATTTGCGGTAGGTGATACAACCTACGAGGTACATTGCCACGAGCATTAAGGACTCGATTTAAGGTGAGTAGCTTGAGCACCTGTAGTTGCTCAAGCTGCTTCCTTCCTGCGTATTCATAATTGTCATTACCTTCGCTTCATGCCCGCAAATTCATTTGGAACACTCTTTCGCCTTACTACGTTCGGTGAGTCACATGGCCCTGCTATTGGCGGTGTCATTGATGGTATGCCTGCGGGCATGAAGGTAGAAATTGATTTTGTGCAATACGAATTGGACCGTCGGAAGCCCGGACAGAGCTCGATTACTACACCGAGAAAGGAATCTGATCGTATCCAAATTCTGTCAGGAGTTTTGGATCAAACCACGCTGGGAACTCCCATCGGATTTCTTCTGTACAATGAAGACCAGCAGCCATCCGACTATGATGAGCTTGCAGAGGTATACCGCCCCGGACATGCCGATGAAGTGTGGGATAAAAAGTTCGGTATACGCGATTATCGCGGAGGTGGTCGCAGTAGTGCTCGCGAAACGGCTGCCCGCGTTGCCGGTGGAGCGTTTGCTAAAATTCTCCTCGCCAAAGCAGGCATATCGGTGCAAGCGTATGTGCAGAGTGTAAAGCATATACAAGTGCCTGTGCGCTATGACGAGCTTGACTTAACGCAGGTAGATACGAACATGGTGCGTTGTCCGCACGATGAAACGGCTGCGCGAATGCAGGAGTGTATCGAAGAAGCGCGCGATGCAGGCGACAGTGTGGGAGGTTCTATACTATGTGTATGCAAGGGGTTACCCGCCGGACTTGGTGAACCCGTTTTCGATAAGTTGCACGCGGTGCTCGCTCATGCGATGCTTTCGATTAACGCCGCTCAGGGATTTGAATTAATCGATGGTTTTGCCAGCACACAGTTAAACGGATCTGAAAACAACCTGCGTGAAAGTGGAGTTTCCGGTGGCATATCGAATGGAAATGATCTGGTTTTTCGTGTGGCATTTAAACCGGTCTCAACCATTCGCAAGCCGCAAGAGGCAAAAAATACGGCAGGAGAAACCGTCATACTTGAAGCAGCAGGACGTCATGATCCATGTGTATTACCGCGCGCTGTGCCTATTGTAGAAGCCATGGCAGCACTGGTGCTTGCCGACATGCATCTGCTTCAAGCTCGATAATTACGATTCACTCACCTCAAATTCAATTTCAGGAATGTCTTGAAGTGCCTTCAGCGCATCCGTTTCGATGTTCACTTTATTGAAGTTGTTGGAGGGTAACAGCAGTTCACTTTGTTCGTGTGTTACGCGCATGCGAACTTGCGTTTTTCCGGCGCCATTTTGCAGTGTGGTTGCAATGCGCTCAACAAGTTCCTCACTAAGCTTGTGCATGGGAATCATGATGTCGAGATAGCGGCCCATTTTGGTGCGAATGTCACAGAGTAGTTCCATGCGATTTATGCGGAACTCCAGACCGTTTATCTCCTGACCAAAACGCTTAGGCTGAACCCGTCCTACTACGAATAGCTTTTCACCGCGCACCACTAAGTGGCGAAACTTTAACCATTCTTCGCCAAACATCATGAAGTCGGAAGTGGTTTCATAATCCTCTAGTTTGAAGCTTCCGTAAGGTTTGCCATTTTTTGATGTCTTTTCCATCACGTCAACAACGGTTCCTGCGAGTTTTAATTCACGGCCATTCACGGTGTCGAGCGCTTGCAAAAGGGATAAGCCCCCTTTGCTGCAAAACGTGGTTACTTCTAAATTAAAATCGTCGAGTGGATGACCACTGATGAACATGCCTATTACTTCCTTCTCCTTTGAAAGTTGTGTCATGGTGTCCCATGGTTCAACTTTCGGTGGTTGGGGTTCCGCTATACTCGCTTCTTCACTATCTCCAAAGAGCGAAACCTGTGAGGTGTTTTTATTGTCGCGCACCGCAGCCGCATAGCGAACGAGCGTTTCCATATAGGTCTCGTTTTTACCATCGTTGGAGAAATAGGCGGATCGTGTGATTCCAAAAGCATCCAGAGCGCCGGAAAGGGCAAGATTCTCGATTGTTTTTTTGTTGGAAGCGCGAGCGTCAACTCGACTGAGAAAATCAAAAATGGTAGGAATACGTCCTTTCTTCTGCTCGGCAATGATACTTTCCACGGCACTTTCGCCAACTCCTTTTACAGCAGCCAGTCCAAACCGGATTTCGCCCTTATCGTTCACGCTGAAGAGCGATTTGGATTCATTCACATCAGGACCCAATACAGGAATTGATTGCTTCTTGCATTCTTGCATGAAGAAGCTTACCTGTTTGATGTCGCTCATGTTGTTGCTCAATACCGAAGCCATGTACTCAGCAGGGTAGTGCGCTTTCAAATAGGCTGTTTGGTAGGCTATCCAGGCATAACAGGTGGAGTGCGACTTGTTGAATGCATAGCTGGCAAATGCCTCCCAGTCGGTCCAGATCTTCTCGAGTTTATCTGCCGGGTGTCCGTTGGCGGTTGCTCCTTCAACGAATTTCCCTTTCATTTTATCGAGCACGTCCTTTTGCTTTTTACCCATGGCCTTTCGCAGTACGTCAGCTTCGCCTTTCGTAAAACCGGCGAGCTTTTGCGAAAGCAACATCACCTGCTCTTGATAAACCGTAATACCGTAAGTGTCTTTCAAGTATTCTTCCATCTCCGGCAGGTCATACGTGATGGGCTCCTGTCCATTCTTGCGTCGCACAAAGGAAGGTATGTATTCCAGCGGGCCCGGTCGATATAAGGCGTTCATTGCAATGAGGTCGTCAAACACGGTCGGCTTGAGGTCCTTCATGTATTTCTGCATACCATCACTTTCGTACTGGAAAATGCCTACGGTATGGCCTCGCTGGAAGAGTTGATACGTCAGCTCATCATCGATGGGAATGGCTTCAATGTCGATGTCGATATCGTGTCGTTGCTTGATGATGCGCAGCGCGTCTTTAATCAACGTGAGAGTCTTCAGGCCCAAGAAGTCCATCTTCAATAAGCCCGCACTTTCTACTACCGAGTTGTCGAATTGCGTACAAAACATGTCGCTGTCTTTCGCGGTCGACACAGGCACGTAATTCGTGATTACGTCGGGGGTGATGATTACGCCGCATGCATGTATGCCTGTGCTGCGAACGGATCCTTCCAGAATGCTGGCGAGTTTTACAACTCGTCCTTCGTGGGAATCTTCAGCCGCAATGGAGCGCAGTTGTTTCGCATTTTGTAAGTCATCACCGCTTAGAGCATCACTGAGTTTTTTATCGTCCCACTTCAACAGGTCGCTCAGATCCTGGTTGTCGGGCATGCACTTGGCAATACGGTCGGTGTCGGGAAGTGGAAGCTCGATCACGCGTCCGGCATCGCGAATGGCCGATTTACCGCCCATGGTGCCGTAGGTTATAATCTGTGCCACCATGTTCGCTCCGTATTTGTTGCGCACGTAGTCGATGACTTTATCGCGACCTTCATCATCGAAGTCGATATCGATATCGGGCATGCTCACACGTTCCGGATTAAGGAAACGCTCAAAGAGGAGTTGATACTTGATGGGGTCTACATTGGTGATTCCAATGCAATAGGCTACGGCACTTCCTGCGGCACTTCCGCGGCCGGGTCCTACGCTAACGCTCATTTCGCGTGCCTTGTTACAGAAGTCCTGTACAATCAGGAAATAACCGGGATAGCCGGTGTTGGCAATTGTGGCTAACTCAAAATCGAGGCGTTCGCGTATATCATCTGAAACGGTTCCGTATCTTTTTTCGGCACCCACGTAGGTGAGATGTCGGAGGAAATTATTCTCGCCGCGCTTGCCTCCATCAGACTCATCGAGCGCATCTTGAAACTCGGTTGGAATATCAAACTTCGGAAGCAATACTTCACGCGAAAGTTTATACTGCTCGCAGCTGTCGGCGAGTAGTCGAGTGTTGGTGATGGCTTCCGGTAAATCAGCAAACAGGGCTGACATTTCCTTCGGCGATTTCAAATAGTACTGGTTGTTGGGCAGCCCTAAGCGGAATTCGCGGCCTCGTTTTCCGATATACTTCTTTGGACGCGAAACAAATTCTCCTTCACGCACACACACGAGCGCGTCTTGCGCTTCACTGTCTTTTTGCTCGGTGTAGTAAGATGAATTCGTGGCGATGTACTTCACACCGTGTTTCGCGCACAAGTTCAGGATGATGCGGTTCACGTGATCTTCTTCTTCCAATCCGTGACGCATAATTTCCGCATAGAAATTTTCACCGAAGTTTTCTTTCCACCATACAAAAGCCTCTTCAGCTTTCTCTTCACCTTCGTTGAGAATCTTATAGGCAACTTCGCCATACATGCCTCCTGTGAGCGCAATGATATCTTCTTTGAATTGGAGCAGCGCGTTGCGGTCGATGCGCGGAACGTAATAGGAACCTTGCGTGTGCGCAAGAGACGACAAATGCGCCAGGTTGTGATAGCCCTTCTTCGTCTTGGCGAGAAGCACAACTTGAAAACCATTGTCTTGATTTTTCTTGTCGTGCATGTCGCGACACAAATTGACCTCGCAGCCAACAATAGGCTTGACCTCGGACTTAAGAGCTGCGCTTACAAATTGAAAGGCAGCCATCATATTGGCGTGGTCGGTGAGCGCAAGGGTGGGAGTAATACCTTCTACTGACCAGCCTTTTGCTTTGTTGACGAGACTTTTTACATCAGATGTGCTTTGCATACCGGTAACGCTGTACTGGCTGTGCACGTGGAGATGCACGAATTGAGCTGCTAACGCTTCAATTTCATCGGAGCCTTGTGTTGTGTCACTTGCTGATTCGCCTGAAGCGCTCTCAGCTGAAGGTGTTGACTGAAAGTTGGAGGCTGCTAATTGCGGCGCTTCATACGCAATCGAATTCGCAGATTCGATTTCCTTAAGACGAATTACACCGGCACTGATGAGACCGAAAAAACACTTGGCTGTTGCGTCTACATCGTATGCCGCATCGTGTGCCTCAGCAAACGGAGCATTGAAGAGTTTTTGGTGAAGCTCAGTGAGTGTAGGCCATTTGAACTTGCCGTTTCTGCCGCCCGGCAAAGCGCAAAAGTCAGTTGAAAGATCTTTCGTGTCCAACGACTTCTTCGCACTCAATGTGTTCTCAAGTCCCTTTCGTAACAATTCGCATCCCATGATGTTGAGGTCGAATTCGATGTTGTGACCAGCGATATAGCCACATTGCGAAACGTCGCTCAAGAAGCATTCTATCACTTCGGAAAGCGGAAGGCCTTCTCGCATAGCGCGATCAGTGGATATGCCATGCACTTTCTCTGCATTGAATGGAATCGTAAATCCTTCGGGTTGTACGATGAGACTTTGTGCCGAAAGCAATTTGCCATCTGCACTATGAAGTTGCCATGCAATTTGGACAACACGAGGCCAGTTGGCAAAATCGGTGAGAGGAGCATTCCAATTGCCGGGTAAGCCGGTCGTTTCGGTATCAAAAATCAGGAACATGATGTAGGCAAATTAGGCTGTTAGAGCTGCCTTAGGGCAGCTTCCATCAAGGCTTCCAAAAGTAGGAATGGGATTACTCGGCTATGGACGTTGTTGACAAATTTTGATTGCTATGATTTGTCACCGCTGCGAGGCGCATCCCACCAATTTTTACTCTTCTTGCGATAGGTAAAACGGATATGCCCCTGAATGAGCATGGTGTTGCGCGCTGTTTCGCTCAGCGCTGGCTCGTTGTGGCCGAGAACGGCTGTTGCAAATGAGTCGAGTGTAAAGCGCGGATACCATGTTAGCGTCGACTCTAAAGTCACAATCAATGATCCAATGGTCAAGGCGTGCCACCCTGTGCCGCTTGTGAAGTGCATTTGTCCTGAAATGCTTCGATATTTCTCGGTGTTGTTGATATACACTTGTTCGCCGTATTTCATCGCAAATGGTAAATTCCAGCTGTATCCTCCGCCCAATTGTATATACCATCGAGTGCCAAGTGGTCCGGTTTGTTGTACGTCTTTAATCAAACAACGCGGATGGCTTCGAATCAATAGCTCGGTGCATGCCTGATGAAAGCCTGCTCGAATGGGAATTGCTGAATTTTGAAGACTAGTTGTTTGATGTCGGTAGTGCACAAGCCCAAGAGCATGCAAACCTCGTGGGGCGAAAATTTCCTGGTTCCAACCCAGCGCAATACCTGTACTTAGCCCAATTGGAGCAACTTCAGATTTTACCCATGGGTGCGATAATTGGTATGTGCGGAAAACGTGGTCAAGCACAGGGAACCGCCAATAACCGGCTTCTATCTGGGCTACGGGTTGTGCAACCACAGAGCGCGTAAGAATTATCACGAAAGCTATGCTGAACAGCTGCCTCATGATGGATTCGAGCTTAACAGTTGTGTCACAGCTCTAACGGCTGTTTCCATTGCGCCATGGAGCGTTCCGTGATGACCGCCCATATGCGTGGATTCTCCGGCGAAAAAGATCTTGCTGTTAATGGATGCAGCCAATGCTTCACGGGCAGCTCCAACCCCAACCGGATCATAGGACCGACTACCTTGCCATTGGTGAATAGCACTCTCTGTAATTTGATTGATAGCGCCCGGGTAGAGTTGATCAAATTGAGTTTGGATGATATTCAATGGATCACCGAAAATGGATGCGATTACCTCTGCTTGTGTGCCTGTAACCTCGGCATATATCCACCCATCATTGGTTAGCTCGAAGGATGGTACTAAGTCGCCTCCTGTAATTCTAGTGGTACCTGCAGGCCAAAGAGCATTTTCCAGTTTGAACAATGCGCAGTAGCTCATATCGATTCCTAGGCGCGAAAGAGCGTTTTCTTTAGAACTGTTTAAAGGCGGCGAGAATGAAATGGCTCCGCTTTGAAGCACATTCAATGGCACCGTGAGCAGCAGACGATCGCATGAGTAGGTTTCTCCGTCCGCATCTTGCAAGGTGATTTTATTTCCTGAGTAGTTGATAGATGAAACAACGGTGTTGAATCGAACTGTGGCAATTGCTGAGGAAAGGGCCGTTTCGATTGCGTCTGTTAATTGATTGCCTGTTATCGTGTATTCCTTTATGCCGGCGCTCCAAGTTTGATATTGGTTTGCGATGCCATGGGCGCCAATTCGGTCGGCCGATGTGCCGTAGACCTGACCCGCTAAAACAGTATAGATGGACGCAACGTTCGTACTTACATCCATTGCATCGAAATATGTCTGTGCACTGATATCTGCGCTATCAAAAGTGTTCAGGCTCTCTACTGTTTGTAGCATGTCCTGAAAAAAAGTGTTTTGGTTAGCTTCGGCTTCTGTGTTAATGGCTCCGGTGAAGTAATAAAGTTCACTGCCTGTTTTTTCGATCAGTTCGATGTTTTGATCACGAAGCAAGTCATGCAGAATGCTGAACTCCCCTTTCAATGTGCGTAGCTCCGCACTTTTTATTGATTCGGGGGCATTAGGAAATGCGCGCGTTCTGCCACCCCAGTTTGCGGTCGACTCTAGAATTTGAACGGATACCCCTTGCTTGATGAGCATTTCAGCGGCATATAGACCGGCGATGCCTGCTCCGACTATGAGTACTTCACCTTGAAACTGTCCTTCTTGTTGCCATTCCGATTTTTTGCAAGAATGGAGAAACGCCGGCAGCAGGCAGCTACCTGCAGCCATCCAGCCTGTGCGATGCAAGAATTTTCTGCGATTCATCCGAGTTTCATCTTTTCTTGAAAGGTCCAAGCGATTGTTTTGGCACGAAGGATTGCCTGTTCTGTTTTTTCGCCTGAAAAGTGCTCTCTGGCGGTTCGTTCAAAAAGGAAAACCCATTGTTGCAATGCTTCTTTTGTGAGCGCCATGTTGGCATGTTTATCAAAGATGTTGGTCGTGTAACCGGGTTCATCAAGAAGCACAAAAGACCAAAAGTGAACCATTCGTGGCTTGTGATGTTCGAAGTTGATGTGCGCGAAAAAAGGCGCCAATACAGCATCTTCCTGTACGGCTGTGTAGAATTTATCTACCAGTTTCTCAAGATCATCGTTTGATGCAATGTCGCTTAGCATTAAAGTCCGGCTACCGATGTTTTTTTAGGATAAGTCACCGTGAAGCGTAATTGTCTTTTCTGCGTTTCTCCCGGTTGCAGAACCATCTTCCAGGTGAGTTTACCGGTCGCCGCATCGAGAGTAGCACCACTCAGTTCTTCCTGATCAACGGTTATCTCTCCGTTTTGTGAAACGGGTAGTTGATCTTCTATGACTAATTCTATGCTTTGCTTCTTGTTGTTTTGGATCGTGATTTCATAGGCCTTGCTGGTTGTCTTCTTATTGCCCAGTAGGTTGCTTTTACAGTAATCGCGAAGCATGTCGCGCTTGATGCTGATTGCTCTGTCGCGGCCAAGTGACAGGTCTAGCGTATCATTTGCTTGAGCAGGATCAACATATCCCTTTCCAACAAAAGTTCCTTTGAAGTAGATATTACTTTCTCCCGGTAGCAAGGAGTATTGTGCCCAGTCGCTAATGCGTGCTTTGAGGAAGGCGTCGTTGTCAATCTTAGGAACGGTTATATAAGAATAGCTCGCCTTTAGCGACTCTGTTTTCATGGTCACATCATACTGAACATTGTCGCTCGGAATGGTGTATGGGATGGCAATTTTGAATTCAGTGTTTACGGTGTTTTGCTGAACGGTCACGTAATCTGAACTCGATTTACGTGCGCTTTGTATCTCGTCGTATGCAACTGCCGGAGTCTCATTGGCCATGACCGGACGGCGCGCGCTGCCTGCGATTGCGACTTCCTGATAGACTTGCGCTTGATATAAATACCACGGATAAAGAACGGGTATCTGACCGCCGACAGTTGGATTTCCCGTAGAAATGGTTAGGTTGACGTTTTTCCAGTCTGTACCTGTACTCTGGTAAACTTTAGCGCGATAAGAAAAGGCGATAGGGGAGTTCACATCTTCCGCTCGAAGATCATAAACCGGAACCCAACCGGCGTTGCTGACGAAATAAGAAACGCGAATGGAGGAGTTTACGGAACGGGTAGCATTGAGTGCTATGATTATCTCACTAGGATTGGTGTTCGCTTTCGCATTCATACTGTTCAATGCATTTTGCAGTCTGCCTATTTCTATGTTGTTCAGTCGCTCCTTTTCTGCGATCTCGAGGTATTTGTAGGATATCTCCGTAAGGCGGTTTCTGAAGAAATCAGCCATCTCTTTGAGGTCGTCTGCGATGAGCGTAGTGTTTTCGCCTTTGATGGTTCGGTTGTACTCGAGCATTTGCTTTTCGCCAACCAAGACATCTTTGATAGCTGCCATTTCCTTTTGTTTGAAAAGAGCTTCGTCTAAGCTGTCTTGTATCGCAACTTGCTTGGGTGAGTATTGAACGCTCGACAGGTAGTTGATTTGATGGCGCACACCTAAAATGGTGTAGGATTCGTTGCCTTCTATTTGAATGGAGTTGGCATCGAGCTGAGCCGGAAGCCCTGCAATACGCAGTTGGTTCTCGCCTTCACGCAGCGAAATGGAACCTGTTTCACTTACCTGTGCTCCCGACATGAACACGGTTACCTCTGTGATTTTCGTTTCAATCGTTTTAATCTCTTGCTGAGCGCTGCATAGAAGGGCAGACATGCATAAAAAGGTCGCAGCTATTTTGTTTAACATAGTAGTTGTTTTGGTGTAAAAGTACGTATTGCGAACTTTTCATTTTCAACGTTTTTGCAAAGCAACGCCAACCGATAATACTAGACGAAGTGAGAGAACTTCATTGTCTGATTTATCTCATATGCTAATGTGACTCAGTACATGGTTTTGAGTTTACCAATCAATAAACATTTGCCCATCGATAACAAGTCAAACCAAAAAAATTAAATAACATGTCGCTAATCAAATCAAAACCTGCTTTTACAGCACCTAGTCTTTTTACTGATTTTTTCAATGATGGATTTTTAGATAATGATCTTATGAACCTCCCGCTGACTCGCTGGGTTCCGAACGCGAATGTTCGCGAAACGACTGATGAGTATGTTATTGAGTTAGCTGCACCGGGAATGGAAAAGGAGGAATTCAAAATCGAGGTACAGGAGGATGTAATTGCTATCGAAGGTCATCATGAAGAGTCACGTGAAGAACGTGATGAACAGATTCATAGGAAAGAGTTTAAAACAACCTCATTTAAACGCTCATTTCGTTTGCCACAGTCTGTTATAACAGATAAGGTGGATGCGAAATACGCGCACGGCATTTTAAAGCTTACGCTCCCCAAACGTGAGGAGGCTAAGTCGATCGGCAAAAAGCTGATCAAGATTTCATAGATCGTGGTGATTAGGATTGGGCCGTCTTTCAATGCAGGCGGCCTTTTCTTTTTGCTTTATGAAATGAAAGAAGTTTGCAACTAATGTTACGTACTTCGCTGCGCTATTTGGCCTATTTTCGACCAAGATATGAAACCATTCAACGGCGCCGACATCAGTTTCGAAACCATATTCAATCACGTCAACGAGGGCGTTTTAATTGTCAATAGTTCAGGTAATATTCTTCTGGCTAATCCCAAATTAGCTGAAATGTTCGGTTACCAAGACAATGAATTAGACGGTATGGTGGTTGAGAAATTAATTCCTTCTGTTCTGGGCCATCGCCATGAGCAATATAGAAGTGAGTATATGAAAAACCCGGTTCGCAGGCCCATGGGTAAGAATATGAGTCTGCACGGAAAGCATAAATCAGGTAGAGAGTTTCCGGTAGAAATAAGTTTAAGTTATTATAATTCAAATAATGCCCTTTTCGTTATCGCATTTATAATAGACATATCGGATCGGTTTGACCAGCAGGCGAAAATTCAACGAATGAATAGTGAGTTGAAATCTCTGAACGAGTCACTTGAAAAGAAGGTGGCTGAGCGAACGCTGGTGCTGAAGGAGGCCCTGCATGAATTGGAGGTTTCGCGTGATGAACTCACGCAGGCGCTGGAAAATGAAAAGGGGTTGAACGAATTGAAATCCCGTTTTATTTCTACTGCTTCGCATGAGTTCAGAACTCCATTGAGTACCATATTGAGCAGCGTTTCACTTATTCAGAAGTATACTACAACAGAGGACAGAGAGAAGCGAGAGAAGCATATTCTCAAAGTAAAAAATGCTGTTAGCGGATTAACGGAAATTCTCAATGATTTTCTATCGCTAGGCAAATTGGAGGAAGGAAAGATGGCCGCTAAGCCAGCGTTGCACGATGTTTTTGTTTTAATTAAAGAGGTGGTTTCAGATATCAATTCAATAGTGCGTAGCGGCCAGACCATTACGTTCAATACCGGTTCTTTTCCGATGATGATTGATCGGCAGTTGTTGCGTAATGTAATGTTCAATTTGTTGAGCAATGCCATCAAGTTTTCGCCGGAAGGTGCGGTAATCGATGTGCATACGGAGATTCGAGAGGATGAAGTTGTTATAGCTGTAAAGGATCGCGGTATTGGGATTTCTGAGGCGGATATGAAAAACCTCTTCGGTCGTTTCTTTCGCGGTGCCAACGCTGTCGCTATTCCGGGAACAGGACTAGGACTCAATATTGTGACCAAATATCTGGAACTAATGCAAGGCACTATAACATGCACAAGTGAGCTCAATGAAGGCTCTACTTTCTATATTTATTTACCCAAATCCAACTAAATCGTATGAAGAAAATCTTATTAATTGAAGACAATCCTGAGGTGCGCGAAAACACCTCAGAGATTCTCGAGCTCGCAGGTTACCAAGTGATGAGTGCTGAGAACGGGAAGTTGGGCGTGGAGTTGGCTGTAAACACGAAGCCTGATTTGGTAATATGCGATATTATGATGCCTGTTCTCGATGGATATGGCACCTTACATATGTTGAATAAAAATCCGGAAACGGCTGCCTTGCCTTTCATTTTCCTAACGGCCAAGGCCGAACGCACCGATGTGCGCAAGGGAATGGAAATGGGGGCCGATGATTACATCACTAAACCTTTCGATGATATTGAATTGTTGAATGCTGTTGAAAGCCGTTTGCGCAAAGTTGAAGCCATACGAAAGGATATGAAGCCTACTCGTGATGGTGTAACAGAGCTTATCGGGAATATCCAGGGTATTGAGGATATAACCAAAATTTCCAGCCGTCAGCAAATCAAACATTTGAAGAAACGCGACGTGATTTTTACAGAAGGTGATACGCCGCAAGGTTTGTATTTGTTGAATTCCGGGAAGATTAAGTTGTTTAAGAGTCATGAGTTGGGAAAGGACTTCATTATTAAAATGCTTCAACCGGGAGATTTTTTCGGATACATGGCTTTGCTTGAGGATGAATTCCACGCGTTAAGTGCGGAGGCAATCGAGGAATCCGAAATTACGATTTTCCCTATTGAGGACTTTTATAAACTGCTTACCCATCCGATGGTGACACAACAGTTTGTGCGGATGCTCACCGGAAATTTACAAAGTGAGCACGACAAACTTATCGCTCTTGCATACTCCAGCGTGCGCAAGCGCACGGCCGAAGCGCTTCTTGAATTGCGCGCACGCTACCACAATTTGAAAAGCGATAAGCATTTTACCATGGCAATAGCACGCGAAGATTTGGCAAACATGGTAGGCACGGCTACGGAATCGCTCATTCGAACACTCAGTGATTTCCGAGCAGAGGGCCACATTGAAATTGCGGGTTCTAGTATAACGGTTGTCAATACAGCAGCACTAGAGAAAATGCGAAACTGAGATTGTCGGCTCTGCTGATAATAATCAAGTATTGAGTTGAGCGCGGTCAAAACGACCGCGCTTTTTCATGAGCAACTTGCGGCATAATTCCATTCATCATGAAAACAATCATTGCCGCTACCGATTTTACAAAGGCCTCTTGGAACGCATTGCGCTTTGCCGCCGAAATGGCTATAGATTTTAAAACGGATTTGCTCATAGTGCATGCGACCCACATTCCCGTGGTAAGCGATGTTTATTTCGACCTACGCAAGACCATGGAAGACTGGAAGCAAGAGGATCAGATGGAGATGGACAAGGTGCTTGAGCAAATGCATAAGAGATATGGGGAGGCATTGAACATTCGATCTAAATTGAAGATTGGTTATGGTCCTGATGTCATACGTGATATTGTGGCCGGCGGAAAAATTGGTGCGGTAGTATTGGGTATCGCACATACCGAGAAGTTTAATCAATTGGTGTTTGGTTCCACGGGAACGGATTTAGCAGGAACGGTGAGTTGTCCGGTTGTTATTGTTCCGGAAAGGGCTAGGTACAAGCAATGGAAGACCGTTGCATTCGCATTCGACCAGCAACACATACCGATAGGGAAACCTTTAAAGACCGTTAAGGAAATTATAGAACTTCACGAATCGAAGCTTCACTTCGTTAATGTGATGGATACTCCCTTTATCGAAGGTGATGACGCAAGCTTGAAGCCTCTTTACAAGCAATTTTCGGGTAGTGATTTCAAAACACATTTTTTGCCCTACCGACCCAATATGGTCGAGGAGGCCATTCTTGAATGGGTTCGCCG
>CANIAA010000048.1 GCA_947465255.1 Flavobacteriales bacterium
TAATAGCAACTGCTCGGCTACCGCCTAAAACCCTTTGGCTAAAAGCAACTGCTCGGCTACCGCCTAAAACCCTTTGGCTAATAGCAACTGCTCGGCTACCGACTAGAAACCTTTGGCTAATAGCAACTGCTCGTCTACCGACTAGAAATCTTTGGCTAAAAGCAACTGCTCGGCTACCGCCTAAAACCCTTTGGCTAATAGCAACTGCAGCGTTTGATTGTAGTTTCCTTTTTCATAGTAGCTCAGTGGATTGACCTGAGCGGGATTTGGGCGTGTAGGTAATACGGACGACGATGACATTAAGTTCACGCTGAACTTAGGTGTAATCCAAAACGAAACGCCGAGTTCCAAACCTATGTCAAGGTTTTCAAACGGAGGGTTCACTTCGTAGTCAAATCCATTCGAGACAATCTTTTGGTTTAAGAGATAGCTGGCATACGGACCAAAATTGATCACCAACCGATCGGGCTCCCTTTTCGATGGCGCATAGGAAAACCAGATAGGCACCTCGATGTAATTTAGATGGTAAGCGAACGTATTGTAAGTAATAGTATCCAGTTTCGTGCGGCTTCCTTTGTTGATGTATCGCATGCTCATTGTGGCAGAGGATCTCTCAGAGAATGGCACATTCACCCATGCACCTGCCGTCATTCCAAACTTATCCCATCCACCTAATCCATCACCGCTAATTTGTGAAGTCACGCCCCCCACAACTAACCCACCCTTAAAGTTTCGTTTTGATGCGCCTTCCTCACGCTGAGCATTTGCGAAAAGAGGAAAGATCAAAACAAGCATGATCGCAATCCGAATCATATCAAGGAGCGAGTTTAGTTTTTGCAACATTCAATACACGACCGTTATCGCCCTCAGTCAAAATAGCAATCACCTCACAGCTATCAGGAACCCATTCGCCATTCCAGTCGAAGGTGTAACTATCCACATCTGTTGTGCCTGCGGAAGGATTGGTAAATACTGTCAAACCGGTTGCTCCCGTGCCCGTGGCTCGAAGCATGTGTTCATGATGATACTCTGCGATATACTCAGGATCATTTCCATAAAACAGCTGTGGAGCCACGATTCCCGACTCAGCAAGCATGACAACAAGTTTATAATTACCCGAAGCATTCTGGAGCCATTCAGAAAAGACGTGCACATTCCAGTGATTGTTGGTTGCTTGATAGTCGGCCTTTACCTGCATATTCACCGAAGGTTGTTCTGCAATAGCTTCTGCAACCTGACCCGCCCATGCGGAAGGTGAAAAAATGGTGGATGCACCGGGTCTGCGATTGATACGACCCTTCGGCATGATGTCTTGACCTACTTGCGTGAGCAAATAATACGTTCCTTCGGGTGTTGTCCAATCGTCAGGATAATCAGGAGGAAGCGGAGCCGCTAGCGAACCCGCATGAATAGACACAACCGCGACATCCTCTCCATACGTTTCTATCAGTTCGGCTGCGCGCAAGTGACCGTTGGGACAGTTGCCACAATCATGACCGGTAAAATCTTCGAGTAAAACCCTTTGCTTGGGAACACCCAGGGGCTCAAATGTCGGCGGAGATCCGTACAAGTCACTGCGATACACACCGTACTCTACGATAGGTTGCTCCACATCGTCGCACGCAACAAAGAGTATACTTAATCCAAATACCGCGAGAAATAGGAGGATTCGATTCGACTTCATATGCTAGAAACTGGAGGTTAAGTTAATCTCGATTCCGTTCGACGCAGGCACTGCCCGGCAAACGCCACCAATGCAGAATATACCGGCGCGGCGCTTACCATATCCGACCATGATGCGGCTCGCACCTTTGGTATAGCCAATGTTCCCGTAGAGGTAGTGCACGCGCTTTTCAGGGTCTGAGTTTCCGTAGTTGTATTGGTCCATTATAGCAAACGACCAATGGGGTGAAAAGGTATATTCTACCAATGCTGTTGCCCAGTTACCCTTGTCTTGTTCAGTAATCAACGATTGCAGTTCGGCTCTTATAGAATGCTTAGGTTTAAACTTATACTGGATATCAAGCACGTCGATATTCGCATAAACAATTCCTTTGAAGTCTTGCGTAACCGGGGTGACCTTAGTATTGAATTCGAAATAGTAGTGAATGAAATTGATACTCCAGGCTTTATTAATCTTTTTGCGCAATTCGAAATTCACATCGCGCACAAACTTCGTATCGCCAAAACCATGTGAATCGACTACATAGCCATCGATCAGCTCACTTCTTCCTCCTACGTGCGAAGTATCCAAACTATTCACGGCGGCTACGTTGAGGGAAATGTATGTTCCGTATTTCCCTCCGAGTTTACTTTCTTTCTTAATTGTGTAGAATAACTCGCCGCTTACACCAACCTCACCATTGAGTACGGTGGCATAAGGATACAGGGTGGCAGCCAGGTTGTATGTATGCTGACGCGTAATTGCCGGCAAGAAGTTGATGGGCACATCAAATAATAGTGCGTCACGGTCGCTGCGAAAAGCCATGTTGTCGACATACTTAGCACTTGCCGTAACACCGAATCCCTTCTTGCTGAATGCGCCATTCAGGAAAATGCTCTCGCCTTTTTTGTAGATGTAGCCGTTGTCGGCATTGGGGTCATTAATCTTCGTTACATACTCACCTGTGAATTGAAAATTCTTGTACACAACTCCAAGTCTGCCTCCTGTAGCTCCCACATTATTGGGTAGTGTAAACACGGTTGAGTCTCGCTCGAATGTTTCACCGGATTGGTATTTACTTACGAAACTACCGCCCAGAGTCACCTTCAGCGGTTTATCTGCCCAAGGCTTCACAAGCTCGTTCAGGCTCACTTCGCCATCGATACCACGCACAATTCCCGCGCTGTTTATAATTCGACTATCGAAATCATATCGAAGCTGACCATATACGGCCTTCAATGCAAGGCCTTTGAACGGCTTATAGATTACCCGAATTCCGTCCATGGCATTATCGATTCCGAGGTTTGGCTCCCAGTAGGTGCGAAAGCTTAAACCGTTACCAAACTGCTCGTAAAAATTACCAACCGTGATATCGAGATTATCTGCATTGTATCGCACATAGCGGCTTCCAATGCCGGAGCCTTTGAATCGATTTGGAAAGCCGAGTATCGCGTTTTGGTATGATTCGAAGCGCACACCCGCCGTGAACTGTCCATAGGTATACGTGAAGTTTCCGAATGTATTCATGGCCGCCTTCGCATCCGGCACTTGCGCGCCAATAGCTTCGTCGGGATTGTAGTTTTGAAACAAGGCCTGCACATTACCATGCAGTTGTCCCTTCGTATCTCCGGAGCTCTGCTGCTCTTGAGACCATCCGGACGTAACTATGAATACGGCCAGAACTACAATCGAAATACGTTTCATGTACTAAGAAATCTCGGTTTTGGTTAAGAAACAAAATCAGTGCGCCAGCTTCATCAACTGCTCATGCACCTCCTCTTCATCGCCGGGTGTATAACCCACATGCTGCCATACAATCTCGCCCTTTCCGTTTAACAGGAATGTGTGTGGTGGTGAATTGACACCCATCGCCTGTGAAAAGGTTTTGTTGACGTCCGACAGAATTTCATACTCCCACGACACGGAATTTACATAGGGCTTCACGCTGTTTACCGTGCGCTGATCATCGATGGTAACCGCATAAATTTTCACGCCCGTTTCCTTTTGCCACTCTTCGTAGTAATCTGCATAAGTGTTCAACTCCTTCTTGCATGGGCTGCACCAAGTAGCCCAAAAACAAATAAGCATGGGCTTGCCGTCGTTTGATAGGGTGGCCGTGTTTACATCCTTGCCATCAAGGTCTTTCAGCGTGACTGCCGGTAAAGAAGTTCCTTGACCATAACTAATAGCTCCTATGAGAATAGCTACTATGAATAGAATATTTTTCTTCATGACTTTATTTTTTAAGTGCTGACGCCGTTTTCAAGTATTGTACCGAATTATAGGTGTTGGATAACAACCGTTATGCACGAGCGGTTGTGTTCTTCAACGATGCCAAGCATATACATCCCGGATGGAAGTGAGCTGACGTCCAATTGAGCTCGCACTTCTCCTTTCATGCCATGCCACTGATTCACCATACGACCGGTCATATCATACAATGTAGCCTCATAATCTGAATCGGCAGCAGGTATTTGAATTACCATTGATTGATCAGCCGGATTGGGAAATACCTTCCAACCATCTTCATAAGATTCAGCAGTTGCAAGAGGTGAACCTGATTCGAACGAATACTGCAGGAATGCCGGTGTATTGTCGATAGCCGAGAAATTAAAAGAACCATCATAGTAAAACATTTCCTCTTCAATCGTGGTAGAATCAATCATGCTGTAGAGTTTACAAAACCCATCGAATCCGCCATACTGACTTCCATAAAGCCCATCACCCCGCGTATCATTCAGGAAAAAATTGTAACAACCTGAAGCCGGTAATTGAAAAACGTTGTTGATGTATTGGTAATCTACCTCATAACCTCCACCGTTGTAAATGACAGAGTCTGATTCATTGCGTATCTCCCACGAAACCTCTTGCGGATAGGCATCCAGCGCTAGCTCCAACCTTACAAGTTGCGTCGACAGTCCAACATCCGTCCTCACGCGCAGGGAGTCATTTTCAACGTTCACATTACCTTCTATTATGGACAATTCTATAGGTCCATCCGCAAGCAGCTCCAATCCTTCGAAGTTGATTGTGTCTGCGCCATAGGAAAGGAGTTGACCCTGCCACTGAAATGTTTGAGAAGGAGTTGCTCCGCCCACGCCGATCGAAACATTGAACAAAGTATCTGAACCCAGGTTTTTGAGCACTGCCCGGACATCTATCAGAGTGCTGCCGCATTCGCGGGAAGTGACGGCAGATTGCAGGGCGGGATCAAAACCTTGAGTGATAGACGGACAAGAATTTTGGAATACAAGATTGGACAAATTACCCACCGACATTTGATCAGCAAAACGAACCACCCTATCGGGGCATATCACGATAATCACCGGGACGTATTCTAATGAAAAATCAGCCGCCAAGGTGGAGTCATCTATAACCGGAAGTACCGACTCCGACAGCCAATCGCCCTGAGTATCGTTTGCATTGTTACCGGTTAGCGAGGCAGGCCCTTGGAGTTGTAGAAGCGTATTTTGTGTTTCACATTCCATTCGCCATACAGCAACACTTCCATTTCCCTGAGCGCCATATAAGGCATCAAAAGACTCAAGTGTTTGCTGCTGGTAGTATTCCCAAGCGTAGCTATCCCACGCCGTGAAGCAGTGAATTACAACGGTCTTGCCCGAGTCGAGCTGGTCATACAGGTTGTGAGTGTTACCGGCGATGTCCTGCACTGTAAAATCGAATGCCAACGATCCAGGGCTGATTTGCGCAAACGCATTCAGCACACAACTGAGGTGAAGAAGGAGGAATAGCTTTTTCATGAACTGCGGGCCGAATTTACGCAGCAAGAGCAATGCAAAAACACTTTATGGAGGATTGTGCTCCATTTGGTAAAAAAACAAGATGAGACCATTTTTTTGAATATTGAAGGGCTTGCGATTCTACTTTTGTGAAAAACGAATCATTATGAGAATTTCTTTCCTCCTTGTTATGCTATGTGCGACAGCAACCATAGTTCAGGCTCAATTCATTGAGTTTAATAACGAAGTAAACACCGTGTTGGGTACATCGTCTAACACAACTGAGGTAATTAGCGCCCACTGGGATGTGATTAACATTGCCGGACAAGAGCGCGACATCCGCTGCCGACGTGAAATCATACAAACGGTAGCCGGTGCCGATCATCAGTTTTGCTGGGGCGAAATTTGCGGTCCGTGGTCAACAGGTAATGAGCTATCAACTGAAATAGTAAATCTCGCCGATGGCGACACGTCATTTTCCTTCTACTGCAAGTACCGCCACAACGGTAATCCAGGACAAAGCATTGCTCGCTTTTGTTGGTTCGATGCCGCTGCTCCTGCCAATCAATTATGCTATGAGGTTAACTTCTGCGTTGACCAAGCCTGTATCATCGGTGTAGAAGAATTTGAAAATCTAGCTACGTTGCAGATACTTGGTAATCCTGTGAGCAACCTCTCGGGTATCAGCTACCAATTTGCAACACAACCGTCGAATGCTGATCTAGCTATCTACAATTCTACCGGGCAATTGGTGGAAACCCGCGCTATTTCTTCTGCTCAAGGAATAGCCATCATTGACGCTAATGCATTTTCAAACGGCGTATATACCTGCAAGCTAAATGAAAACGGGCGCACCGTTGGCATTCAACGCATGGTGGTGAGTAAGTAAAGAGACCTATATCGTATTTGATCAAACAGGGGACGACTATCTTCGTCCCCTATTTTTTTGGTATGAGTCAGATTCGTAAGAAAGAAGCGCTGGATTATCATTCATCGGGGCGCAAAGGGAAATTGGAAATCATTCCAACAAAGCCTCACAGTTCGCAGCGCGATTTAGCACTTGCCTATTCTCCCGGAGTAGCTGAGCCTGTATTGGCCATTGCCGAAAATCCGGACGACGTATATAAGTATACCGCAAAAGGAAATTTGGTTGCCATCATTTCCAACGGTACTGCTATACTCGGTCTTGGCAATCTCGGCCCCGAAGCCAGCAAGCCCGTGATGGAAGGAAAGGGTATGCTCTTCAAAATTTTCGCGGATATCGATGGTATGGACATCGAGGTGAAGGCGACCGATGTAGATGAATTCGTGAATACTGTCAAGAATATTTCGCCCACGTTTGGCGGTATTAACCTAGAGGATATTAAAGCGCCTGAGGCCTTTGAGATTGAAGAGAAGTTGAAAGAGGCGCTGGACATTCCCATCATGCACGATGACCAGCACGGCACAGCAATTATCTCTAGTGCTGCTCTGATCAACGCCTTGGAAATTGCAGGGAAGAAAATCGAAGAAGTTCGCGTTGTAGTGAGCGGTGCAGGTGCAGCAGCACTTTCTTGTGTCGACCTCATGCAAATTCTGGGAGTGAAGAAAGAAAACGTTTTTATGTTCGACTCGAAAGGACTCGTGCATAAAGAGCGCACCGATATCGATAGCCGCAAGATGCGTTTTGCATCGGAAAACAACTACACATCACTGGCTGATGCGCTGAATGGAGCCGATGTCTTTCTGGGACTTTCACAACCCAATCTGATTACCCCGGATACTCTGCGAACAATGGCTGACAACCCGATTGTCTTTGCCATGGCCAATCCTGATCCGGAGATTGCGTATGACATTGCTATTGCTTCGAGAGAAGACATCATTATGGCTACCGGCCGGAGCGACCATCCTAATCAGGTGAATAACGTACTTGGTTTTCCTTTCATTTTCCGCGGTGCCCTCGACGTGCGTGCGCGATGCATCAACAATGAAATGAAACTGGCAGCCGTGCATGCGCTGGCCGAATTGGCGCGTCATCCGGTGCCTGAAGAAGTAATAGAAGCCTATAACCTGAAAAATCTTCACTTCGGTAAAGACTATATCATTCCGAAACCACTCGACCCTCGATTAATTGCTGTGGTGTCTTCTGCTGTTGCAAAAGCAGCAATCGATAGCGGTGTTGCGAGAATTACTATCGAAGACTGGGATGCCTATCGTTCAGAATTACAAAAGCGCATGGGTCGCGATAACGTGCTTACGCGCAGCATTGCAGAGCGCGCGCGCAAGGACCCCAAGCGTGTAGTTTTCGCCGAAGGCGACAACTACAAAGTATTAAAGGCCGCGCAACAAGCGTATGACGAAGGCGTGGCATACCCAATTCTATTGGGTGATGAACACAAGATTCGTCGCATGCTCGATGAGCATGAATTGGACTTGCACAGCGCACAAATCATAGACCCACGTTCCGACCAGTGGTTGAAGACCCGCGAAGAATTTGGAGCGCGTTTGTTCAGCAAGCGTATGCGCAAAGGCTTCACCGAATCGGAAGCCATACGCACCATGCGCGATCGCAACTATTTCGGCGCTATGATGGTGGAAATGGGGATGGCCGATGCGCTCATCAGCGGTATGACACGCAACTACGGCCGCGTGATACGTCCGGGATTACAGACCATAGGCCCCGCTGTTGGAGTGAAGAAAGTATGCGGCATGTACATCGTAGAAACGAAGCAAGGCCCACTCTTCTTTGCCGATACCACCGTGAACGTTAATCCAACCGCTGAAGACCTGGTTGAAATAACCCTGCGCGTATCGGAGTCCATTTCTAAAATGAAAATTGTTCCGCGCATTGCATTGCTGAGCTATTCGAACTTCGGATCGGCAGAAGGCGAAGAAGCCGAAAAAGTTGCGAAGGCAGTTGCTATTCTGCACAAGGAGCACCCCAACCTCATTGTGGATGGTGAGCTTCAAGCCAACTTCGCATTGAACAGCGCAATGCTTCAAGAGAATTTCCCATTCAGTCGTTTAAAAGATCAAAAAGTAAACACCTTGATCTTCCCCAATCTGGCAGCCGGCAACATCGCATACAAGCTACTTCAGGAAATAGCTGAGCTCGAGGTTACGGGTCCGGTGCTACTGGGCATGCGCAAGAGCTATCACATCTTGCAGATGGGGTGCAGCGTGCGCGAGATACTCAACATGATTCGAATTGCTGTGGTGGATGCACAGATGAAGTAAGCGCTTCGACTTTAGATATTTACTCTTTTGCGGATAAGCAAAGTTGAAAATTGCAGGTTGATAGTTGAAAGTTGAAGGTTGAAGGTTGGAGACCTATGCGGTGATACAATCGTAAAATTTTCTCTGCGACTCGGGGACCGGCACACTCCTTTTTATTCACATTAAATTAACACTCGACCGAGAGGGTTGGAAAATTCATTGGCATTTGCCGAAAGATTCCCTTATGACCAAAAACCGCCTTTTGACGCGCATTTCTCATTTCATTTCTTGAGATAAATCAAGAAAACCCCCCTCCCGAATTCTCATTTTTGTCGACCGGTCGAAAAAAATTCATCATTTAGTGATGTTTGAAGCTAAATGACGTCGTACTTTCGCCCACCGCTTCAAAAAAGCGGATTAAAACCAACTAAATACCTACCAAAAAACAAATCAATGAGCAGGTTCATCTCTACCCTTATGCGTTGCACTACCCTACGCATAAACAGCGCGCGTTGGATAGCTATGGCTATCATTTCACTTTTAACACACACGGCTATGGCACAGGGTCATCAGGATCTCGCGGCGGTTATCGCAGGCGGGAATGATGCATTGTCGGAGTCGGTTTATGGCTTGCATACTACTGCTTATGGCAGCAGTGAAGGCCTTCAAATTGCCGGAGACGGCTCGGCGAACGTATTGAAGTTCAAAGCAGGCGATTTCACTTCCATCAACTTCAATGATGATGCACTGAATCAAGTAAACACGGTTGTCATCCGCTTCAATGAAGAAAACCTGGTTGATGGCACCTTTGATGGATCTCTTCTGTCAAGTTTGGAAAATCTTTCAGCCGTGGTGCTATTATGCTCTGTCGATGTTTCTGCGAGCCGAGCATCAACGATTGCCCTCAATAATCTGCCATCGGGTGCAGCTTCCTATTACGTCATCTCTATACCTGAATAACCTATACCACTTCACTTTTTTACAAGAACATGAAAAAGTCCTTACTTAACCTAATGCGCTTCTCGCTTGCTATTAGCGCGTTTATCCTGCTTGTTGTGTCAACACAAGCACAAGTGCGTGTGCCTTTCACGCAGCGCACATCGTCGTTTACTCCAACACAAACTATTTACAGCATTCATGGTGACTACACCATGATCGGTAATACCAATATGACTTTGGTGAGTTATTCGGTGAGTGAGCCGAATAGTAATAACGACATGAAGTTGGTGGATACCGACGGCATTTCGTCTACTGCTAACTCCTCTTCAGCGACGCTGAGTTTCTCGAACGAGAACGGAGCCAATCCGGCCTGCAGTGAAATTCTTTTTGCGGGTCTGTATTGGACGGCAAGAACGAATGCCACCCCTACCGATTTGCAAAAACGTACTGTAAAGTTTCGCGGACCGGGCGAATCAAGCTACACGAGCTATGTTGCTACAAGCAATAACATACGCTATCCCGGAGACAACTCCATGTATGTTGGTTTCGTGGAGGTAACCGAAAAAGTTCAACAGCAAGGCTTAGGACAATATTGGGTTGCTGATATGGCCCTTACTACCGGTGACGGTGGATCAACCGGTTATTACGGTGGTTGGGGTATGGTTGTCGTTTATGCCAACTCGAAAATGCAAAAGCGCGACATCACCATTTTCGATGGTTACGCATTCATGGATGGAAACCAGGACTTGAGTTTTGAACTTCCTGTGAGTGGTTTTAACTCAACGTTGAACGGCGCGGTTAACACCAAACTAGGACTTATGGCCGGTGAAGGGGATGTTTCCATTTCAGGCGACCAATTCGAAATACAAAAACTGAACACTGCCAATTGGCAACTGCTTAACCATGGTGGAAACGCTGGCGACAATTTCTTCAACAGTTCCATTTTCACCGGTGGAAATGCACGCAATCCAAACTTGGTGAACAACACCGGTATGGACATTAGCATGTTTACCATACCGAATCCATCTAACACAGTTATCGGTAACGGACAAACAAATACGAAGTTCCGCTACACCTCAACGCAAGACACCTATATCATCTATTCGATTTGCATGGCGGTTGACGCCTATGAGCCTGCCATTGAAGGTTTCCTTTCTACGGTGAGTGTTAACGGCACCCCAACTTCATCGTCAACTCTAACTGTGTTGCCCGGCGACGAAATCACCTACAATGTCAAAATTCGCAACCGCGGAAATGAACCGGTAAACAATGCGCGCCTTGAAATACCGCTTCCCTATTCTGCTGTAACCTATTTGGGGAGCACGGTCAATGCTTACGCTCCTGCATCTTCTTCAACACTTCCGATTATTGACTTTGGATTGAGCGCTAACGGAACCTTAGTATGGGATTTCGGCACGTTGCCTGTTCCAGCTGATGAAGATGATGTGTTGGGTGAAATTACTTTCATCCTTCAGGTAAGTGAAGATTGTGAGCTCTTCCGCAACTTTAACTGTTCGGCTCCGACGGTTGAAATCGACGGAACGATATCAGGCGTTGGTGCAAACACAGGTATTGCAGTGGAAGATCAACGTTTCTACGTTGGGTTCTCTGCTACCGACGGTTGCTCAACAGAACCAATTAACGGTCCTTTTACCATCAATATCAACTCAGCTGATTGGGTAACGGCGAACTGCCCTGCAGGTGACGGCGTGCGTGATTTTGCATACTGCAACCGTACAACACCTATCAGCATCACAGAAGTTTCAGGCTTCTATCCTGCAGGTACTCGCTTCTTCAATGTTGCAGGAACTACTGAGTATACCATTGCCAATCCATTCCCGAATGTGGCTGGTCCTACTACTTATAAGGCGCAATTGCCCGGAGGCGGATGTCAGCTCACGTTCACCATTGCAGTGACAACGATCACTTCGGTGCCATCAGTTGCTGCAGGCACATTGGAATATTGCCAAAACGCTCCGGCTGCTGCATTGACTGCAACAACAAGCAATCCTTCGTACACTCTTTACTATTACGCACCTGGTAACGGTGCAACGCAACCAAGTATCGTTCCTGCCACCGATGTGGTTGGCAACTTTACATACCAGGTAGCTGAAGGTCCTTCTTCTACTTGCATTAGCTCTAATCGAGTGAACATTCCGGTAACCATTCTCGAGTTGCCAACTATTACTGCAACTCCTGAGCAACCAGTTTGCTTCGGACAAACCGGTAGCGTAGTGCTGGCATCAAGCGGTGGTACAGGTGCACTCACCTACAGTGCAATCAACCCTGCTACAAGCGGATTGACTGCGGGCAGCTACACCTACAGTGTTTCTGACAGCAAGAACTGCCGAGCAACCGCTACAGCAGTTATTAATGCAGCTCCTGCGCAACCTGCGCAGCCGACCATCGACTGCTGGGAAACGGCAACTTGGAACTCGACCACTTGTCAGTGGGATGTAACAGGTGAACAACCTGCACAGCCAAGCATCGAGTGCTGGGAAACCGCAACATTCAACAACACTTCATGCGAGTGGGTTGTAACCGGTGAGCAAGATGCTCGTCCGGCAACCGAGTGCTGGGAAACGGCAACATTCAACAATGAAACATGCGAGTGGGTTGTAACCGGTGAGCAAGATGCTCGCCCTGCAACCGAGTGCTGGGAAACAGCAACATTCAACAACGAATCATGTGAGTGGGTTATAACCGGTGAGCAAGATGCTCGCCCTGCAACCGAGTGCTGGGAAACAGCAACATTCAACAACGAAACATGCGAGTGGGTTGTGACCGGTGAGCAAGATGCTCGTCCGGCAACTGAGTGCTGGGAGACCGCAACATTCAACAACGAATCATGTGAGTGGGTTGTGACCGGTGATCAAGATGCTCGTCCGGCAACTGAGTGCTGGGAGACAGCAACATTCAACAACGAATCATGCGAGTGGGTTGTAACCGGTGAGCAAGATGCTCGTCCTGCAACCGAGTGCTGGGAGACCGCAACATTCAACAATGAATCATGCGAGTGGGTTGTGACCGGTGAGCAAGATGCTCGTCCTGCAACTGAGTGCTGGGAAACGGCAACATTCAACAACGAATCATGTGAGTGGGTTGTAACCGGTGAGCAGGATGCTCGTCCAACAACTGAGTGCTGGGAAACGGCAACATTCAACAACGAATCATGTGAGTGGGTTGTAACCGGTGAGCAAGATGCTCGTCCAACAACTGAATGCTGGGAAACCGCAACATTCAACAACGAATCATGTGAGTGGGTTGTAACCGGTGAGCAAGATGCTCGTCCTGCAACCGAGTGCTGGGAAACAGCAACATTCAATAACGAATCATGCGAGTGGGTTGTGACAGGCGAACAAGATGCTCGTCCAACAACTGAGTGCTGGGAAACAGCAACATTCAATAACGAATCATGTGAGTGGGTTGTGACAGGCGAGCAAGATGCTCGTCCGGCAACCGAGTGCTGGGAAACTGCAACATTCAACAATGAAACATGCGAATGGGTTGTGACCGGTGAGCAAGATGCTCGTCCCGCAACCGAGTGCTGGGAAACAGCAACATTCAACAACGAAACATGCGAGTGGGTTGTGACCGGTGAGCAAGATGCTCGTCCTTCAACTGAGTGCTGGGAAACTGCAACATTCAATAACGAAACGTGTGAGTGGGTTGTAACCGGTGAGCAAGATGCTCGTCCTGCAACCGAGTGCTGGGAAACGGCAACATTCAACAACGAAACGTGTGAGTGGGTTGTGACCGGTGAGCAAGATGCTCGTCCTTCAACTGAGTGCTGGGAGACGGCAACATTCAACAATGAAACGTGCGAATGGGTTGTAACCGGTGAGCAAGATGCTCGTCCGGCAACTGAGTGCTGGGAAACTGCAACATTCAACAACGAATCATGTGAGTGGGTTGTGGCTGGTGAGCAAGAGCCTCGTCCTGAAACCGCTTGCAACGAAATTGCTACTTTCAACTTTGCAACATGCTCTTGGGACATTACCATTAGCGACAATACAATACCTCAATTATTCGGTGCCGGTGAAGACATGGTCATTGAATGCCCGAATACTCCTGAATTCACAGCTCCTCAAGTAAACGATGAGTGTGGTGATGCCGAATTGGTAGTTGTTTCAGACATTACTACGGAAGGCGATTGCGCCGGAACCTACAGCCGCACCATTACCTGGAAGGCAGTAGACAACTTCGGAAATGAGTCTCAAACAGTGAGTCAAACTATTGATGTAGTTGACTCTACAGATCCTGAGTTCACTTTCGTTCCTGCTAACTACACTGTAGCTTGTGCTGCTGAGGTTGCCTTTGGTGAACCAACTGCAACGGATAGCTGCAACGACGTTGTAATCAGCTATTCTGATGAAGCTGAACACAATGGCGATCGTGCACGTGATAACGATGACAACGATGGTGACGATGATGATGACAACGATGGCGACGGCGATTACGATGATGACGACAACAACTACGAAAACTGTAATTACAGCATCACACGTACTTGGACGGCTTCAGATGCTTGCGGCAACAAGTCGTATGCTACACAAACCATTCAGGTGAATGATAACATCGCTCCTGTGTTCACGTTCGTTCCTGCCGACTACACTGTAGCTTGTGCAAGCGAAGTTGTATTTGGTGAACCAACTGCAACAGACAACTGTGGCAGCGTAACAATCACCATCGACGACGACTGTGATCATCATGACGACCGCAGCCGCGATGAGGATGGCGACGAAGATGATGATGATGATAACGAAAACGACGATGAAGACGAGAACGATGACGAAGACGGCGACGACGACAGCGACGATGATGACGACAACTACGAACACTGCAACTACACCGTAGTTCGCAAGTGGATTGCAAAGGACAACTGCGGAAACGAAACCGTAGTATTCCAAACCATCACTGTGAATGACAACGTTGCTCCAACTGTAGCTGTTGAGCCAACAGATGTAACCGTTGAGTGCGGCGAAGAAATTCCTGCTTACGCTCCGGTATTCACCGACAACTGCGACGAAGAACTTGCGTTGACCGCTGCCTCTTCAACTGCTTTTGACGGATGCACCCA
>CANIAA010000049.1 GCA_947465255.1 Flavobacteriales bacterium
TGTCGTGCTTTACGATGGCATTTTTCGCGAGGTGCAATCCGTAAAGCACATTGCTCTTCACATACAATTCACTCTCGGGCGAATTGAAATATTTGGCAATGTCTTTCTCTGCCTTGAGTGTGCGACCGCCAAAGGCAATCACCTTTCCACTGATGTTGTGGATGGGGAACATCACGCGTCCGCGGAAGAAGTCATAAATCTTTCCGTCGCGCTCACGTGTGAGTCCTGTTTTTACCAAGTATGGCAGTTGATACTGCTGCTCGAGGGCAGCTTGCGTCAGGGCGTCCCATTTATCGGGACAATAGCCAAGTTGAAACTTGCGAATGATGTCGTCGCGAAAACCGCGCTCGTGGAAGTAGGAAAGGCCTATTGCTCTGCCCTCTTCGCCGTCATGCAATTGTTCCTGGAAATAGCGGGCAGCGAATTCGGTGACTACACTGAGTTGTTCCCGTTCGCTTTTCTCCTGCTGTTGTTCTTCGGTTTGCTGATCTTCTTCAATTGCTATCTGGTACTTCGCTGCGAGCCAGCGCAAAGCTTCCGGATAGCTGAGTTTCTCATGCTGCATGAGAAAGTCAACCACATTACCACCTTTTCCGGAAGAAAAATCCTTGTAGATTCCTTTAGCCGGCACCACGAAAAACGAAGGTGTTTTTTCGTTCGCGAAGGGAGAAAGTCCTTTGTAAGCCGAACCGCTTCGTTTCAAATGCACGAAATCGCCAATCACCTCTTCGATGATGGCGGCTTGGTAAATTTGATCGATGGTGGAACGGCTGATCAAGTGAGTAAAAATTTGGGATGGTAAATTTAATCAACCCGAAGAGTCGTTTTACCTATGGGCGCAAATCGAAGTCAGAACTGTGGTGGAATAAGCCTTCTGCTCAAATGGGCTTCTGCCGAGAATCGATTTAATTAGAAGAAAGTGCCTCCTGAATGGAATTCGTCAACTCCACAAACGCCTCCACGCCCAACTGCTCCGGACGCTTATCCCAAAGTGTGCTTGAGGTATCTACCTTCCCTTGGTTGATGCTTTTCAATGAATTGCGGAGTGTCTTTCTCCTTTGGTTGAAGGCGGTCTTTACAATTTGCTTGAACAGTTTTTCATCACACCCCAATTGTGATCCGAATTTTCTGCGCATGCGAATAACACCACTTTTCACTTTCGGTGGCGGAATGAACTCGTCTTCATTGACCGTAAACAAATACTCAATATCGTAATAGGCTTGGGCTAAAACGGAAATGATACCGTAATCTTTATTGCCCGGACCGCTTGCAAAACGCTGCGCTACTTCTCGCTGAAACATACCTACGAGCTCGGGCACTTGATCCATATGATCAAGAACTTTGAATACGATTTGTGATGAGATGTTGTACGGAAAATTTCCCACCACCGCGATTGGTTCGTTGAACATTTTATCGAGCGGCATGCGTAAAAAATCCGCCTCATGAATGCGGCCACGCAACTCTCCAAAGTGAATATTCAAGTAGTCGACACTTTCGCGATCGATCTCTACCACATGCGTTTCGAATTCGGTTCGCTGCAGTAAATACGTAGTAAGCGCTCCCATACCGGGTCCGATTTCCAACACTTTCTTATAGCCGCCGTGAATGGTTATTGCCTCGGCAATATGCTGGCAGATTTCGGGGTTCTTGAGGAAATGCTGCCCGAGGGCTTTTTTGGGTTTGACGTTCATGTTGCGGTAAGTGCGCGAAAGATATAGCCTTCGCGCGACAAATGATCGAGACTTCGTTCAAGTGCAAACAACATGTTAGCCTGCGCTTTGATGCTGTCGTGAAACACTACAATGCTTCCCGGAGTCACATTCTTTACGACGTTTTCATAGCATTGTTGTGGCGTTTTTGAAATGTCGAAATCAGCACTAAGAACATCCCACATCACAAGTCGAAATTGACTTTTGAGTGCGCTTACTTGCGCCGGTGTTATGCGTCCGTAAGGTGGACGAAAGAGTGTCGATTGTATGCTTGCTTTGCCTCGGATTACATTTCGTAGATAGCCCAGCTGGCTAGTCTTCCAACCGTCGGGATGATCGTAGGTGTGATTGCCTATCGCATGGCCTTCCGCGACAACTCGCGCAAATAGTTCCGGATGCGCCTCTGCGTTTTTGCCTAAACAAAAGAAAGTGGCTTTTGCATCATATTTCTGAAGCAAGTCGAGAGCTGCTTCCGTAACACCCGGTGTTGGTCCGTCGTCGAACGTGAAGTAAACTTCACGCTTGTCGGTCGGCACATGCCAAAGCAAATCCTTAGCTAAAGGCTTCAGCAGGGAAGGTGTTTTAACGAGATACATTAGTCGAGCGGATGCGCTAATACACACGAATTTTTTCCCGCTACAACTTTCCCGTCCGAGTTGAATGCTTCGAACATGATTACATAGATGCCAATCGGCGCTTTGGTTCCATCATCCGAAATACCATCCCATGAAATGCGCGCTTCATTGCCCAGCAACATGTTTTGCATGAGATAGCGTACGGGGCGTCCTTCGCTGTTATAGATATTTAGATTGCCAACGAAACCAGGCTCTTCAAGGAGAATTGAAAACGTTACGATGTCGTTATAACCATCGTTGTCGGGTGAAAAAATTTCGGGATCAACCGTAATTTCTGTGGTGATATCTCCATTCAATACAGCTTGAGAGTTCACAATTCCCGGCGTTGCAAAACCGGCGCTTTCGGCTGCACTGTGCCAGTTGGTGACGTCATCAGAAGGACGTGTGTAATCGACACGTTCGAGTGACACACCGTCGGTTGTATTAAGAAGCTGAAAATGAAAATCGCTGTTGTATGTAACCACGTCTGTAACATCACCATCAGGTAGAATTAGGTATACGACATCATCGGAAGAGAAGTCGGACATTCCCTCTACCCTCCAAATGGCATTTCGATTTGTAGTTGAATACAACACAGGAAGTTCACGTCCATCGCGCGCGAGAACTAAAAACGAGCCGGGCATGAGCAACAAGTTACGTTCGGTGATGAAGTCCGGCGTATTCATTTCTCCGCTTGTCGCATCCGCTATTGCACAACTATCGAGCGAAACAGCATGATTTGAACGGTTGTATATTTCAACAAAATCACCTCCACCATCAAATGGGTCATAGAGAATTTCATTGATGATTAGATCTCCCACTTGCGGAGTTTGTGGTAAGGCAAATGAACCATTGATGTTCATAGCAGTGTTGCTCCAGCAGTCCGGAATACCCAGCAAATTGAACGAGTAGATGGTATTCGCATTCATCGCTCCATAGGTCAATACGAGTTCGTTTTGTTCAACACCGCTCAAATAAGAAGAGGTTGCATCAATAGCATTTCCATCTACGGTCCATTGCATGACATTCAATCCCGGCTGCATGAGTGGCTCATTGAATACTAGTGTGACTGCATTTTCAGGCTCACTCAGCACATACAGCAATTGAGGAGCAGTACCATCTGTGCTTCTGTCGAGTACACTGTTTCTTTTGCCTGCTGAGCTGCCTTGTGGTCGCACGCACGCGCGCCAATTGTCGTAGCTGTTGCAAGGGTCGTCTGGATTCATACGCTCCATGGACCAGCCACCGGCTTCTTTCTCGGCGTTGTTGTAATAGGCCTTTGAATAGCGAATCGTTTCAAGTGTATCGTTATCTAATATTAAATGAATGGATGTGCCGTCTTCCGTGAGGAGCGGAAAGCCTTCCATATAGGCAACATTCGGGTAGGCGAAGAATTGCGCAGGGTCGCTATCGCTATCCGTAATGATTAGAAACGAATCTGGTTGAAGTAGAATTTGCGAAGAGAAAAATCCATTGTTTACTTTCAAACGTGTAAGATCGATGAGGTTATTCGTGCGATTGAATATCTCGATGAAATCAACCGAAGGACTTGCGGTTTGCTCGCCGTCGGTTCCGTCTGCCATAATTTCATTGATGATGATGTCGCCTGCGGCGGGCAACAGTCCGCTGATGAAGTTCAGGTTTGAAGACGCGCATGCGTTCCCATCACAGTCGATTAGTCCGATTAGTGAAAGTGTATAGGTTAACTCTGCAACCAGAGGTGTACTGGTTGAAAGTGTCAGTATATCACGGTCGATATTCCACGTAGGGTTAATTGCAATCACTCCATTGCCCAGCGCACCACTCAAGTTAAAGGCGCTCAACGTGTCCATCGATTCGGTGAAAGCGATGTAGATAGTTGTGTCGTTCAATACACCGTATTCGACAATGCCAGGAGCACCATTCGATGCTGCACTGAAGACTGAATTTTCTGCGCCGGGTGTGCTGCCTGTTTGAGCGTTGCTTGCTCGCCAATTGTAGCGTCCACTGCACGTTGCAAATGGATTTATTCGTTCCAATGACCAGCCTCCGTCTACCTTGTTTTCGTCACGATACCACTCAATGGAATACTGCAATTGATCGAGTATTGTTTCTTCATTATACAAGCTAAGAATCAGTCCGCTGTTGGTTAAGCCGGGGAAGCTTTCCATAAAGGCTGTGGGGATTGCAGAATTAAATGCTGTGCTGTTCTCCGTGTCGGCAATAATCAAAAATGAATCAGGGGCGAGCGTGACTTGTGAAGTGAAGAATCCACCATTTACGTGAAGATCACTAAGGTCAAGTAAGTTGTCCGAATTGTTTCGGATTTCAATGAACTCAGCCATGGGTGAACCGATAGATGGATCGGGATCGGCCATGATTTCATTGATGATGAGATCGCCCGGTACAGGACTAACGCCGAGAGCGAATTCGATACTTACAGCAACAATGTTATTACCACTGCAGTCTGAAATGCCATTCATCTGAAGTTGATAGAAGCTAGAAGGCAATAGGGGTGAGGTCATAGTGAGCGTAACGCTGTTGAGTTGTGCCGACCACACACCATCAATAGCACTATTAAATGGAAGCACTTCCCACGAGGGGCTGCTCCAACCGCTAGTGTCCATCGGCTCAGAAAACGTGACTTGAATGGTTTCTGTATCGATAATGAAGACGGACACTACCAGAGGAGCCGTTGTATCGGGAGTTGTATTGAATTGCGAATTAACTCCGCCGGGAGTTCCGCCGGCCGGTGCATTGCTTTCACGCCAGTTGGCGGCATTAGCACAAGGCAATTCCGGGTTTACAAGTTCAAGCGACCAACCACCTTCTCGCTTGCTGTCGGTTTCAAACCAGTCATCACTATACACTACAATATCGATGATTTGATTGAGGTTGTCTTTGAGCGTGAGGCTGTCGCCCGTGTTGGTAAGAGCTGTAAACGATGTTATGCCCAACACTTCACCAGAGCTTTCAAAAAGCGATACGTTATTCATATCGCAAATGATTACATGGCCCAGTGGAGCAATGGTGAAGTCCGGAAGTATTTTTTCGGTGGAAGAGTTCACAAACTTCCAACCCTGAAAATTGAAAGCGTTTTCTGAATCGCGATTAAAAAGCTCCACAAATTCTGCTTCAGGTAATCCGGCTGTGGGTGCAGGATCGGCAAGTATTTCATTAAAAACGACATCTCGATATTCGGCAGATACCGGTTCGAAATAACTAAACTCAATCAGACTGGGAAGTTGCATAGTATTGCCTGATAAGTCAGTGATTTGCTGCACTCCGAGCGTGTATGTTGTATTTGCGATGAAGGTTGGTGTAGTTAAATGAACCAGCGCAGGGTTGTTTCCGTCCAAAGCAGCGGACAGCGCATTGCCAATATTGACAAGGGTGTAATGCGTTGCGTTTTCACCTGAACTAACACTCACTGCTTCATTGAATAGCACATCGATTGTGTTTAGCGATGTGGCATCAACGGAAACAACACTCGGTTCTGTATTATCAATTTCAATGGGACCGATGTAAATGTTGTCGAAAGCGAAATTGTTAGAGTTTGATGCTGTATACGTGTTGATAATACTGAAATGCGTGGCCGAGCTTAAGCCGTTTTCCAGGATAGAAAATTCTTCGCTGTAATTTTCTCCTCCGGTAAAATCAGCTGAAAGAGTCCAGCTATTCATTGCGTCAACGGTGATTTTTATGCGCGCTTCGAATGCTGCCGCAATGCTTGTTTGTCCGGAAGCGAGGAGCGTTGTGTTTACGCCGTCGTCATAAAAAAAACGGATAACATCTTCCCCAAGCGCTTCCCCGAGTTGCAGATAGTATCCTTCTACACCCGAGCTGCCCGTTCCGCTGTAGCTGAGCGCCGGACCGTTCGAGGCGAAGTAAATCCTTGTCTGATTACTTGCGCTTCCCGCCAGATTCTGATCAACCCAAATGCGCCACTCGCGATTGATCATTGATGCGACTTCACAAGAGGTAGCGAGAGCAGATTGACCGGAAAGGCCGCTTGGATCATCCAATTCGAGCACGCCGGAGTTCACCGCATAATTATTCGTACTTCCGGTCCATGTGGGATTGGCAGAGAAATCTCCGTCGGAGAAATCATCTGCACACTGCGACCATGTGGTGTTGAATACTGCGCTGAGTATTAAGGCAGCAAGTACAATTGCTTTCATACTTCAAACATACAATATGCAGTCTTTTCAGCTTAGTTTCGAACCCAAATTAATATTCATGAAAGTAGCTGTGGTGGGTGCCACCGGACTGGTGGGAACGAAAATGCTCGAAGTATTGGAGGAACAAAATTTCCCTGTCACGGAATTAATTCCTGTGGCATCCGAACAATCTGTAGGTAAAATCATTGAATGGAAAAACCGCTCATGGAAAGTTGTTTCCATGGCCGATGCAATTGCTGCGCGTCCGGCCATTGCTCTCTTTAGCGCAGGTGGCAATACTAGCCTGGAATGGGCGCCGAAGTTCGCGGAAGCAGGTATAACGGTCATCGACAATTCGTCTGCCTGGCGAATGGATCCTTCAAAGAAATTAATCGTTCCCGAAATCAATGCTGAAACATTAACAGCCGATGATAAAATCATTGCCAACCCCAATTGCTCAACGATACAAATGGTGATGGTACTGCAGCCTTTACATCAGTTGTATAAGGTGAAGCGGGTAGTGGTTAGCACGTATCAAAGCGTTACTGGCACAGGAAAGAAGGCTGTTGACCAACTCATGAATGAACGTTCCGGTAAAGAAGGTGAAATGGCATATCGATATGCTATTGATTTGAACCTAATCCCACAGATTGATGTGTTCATGGAAAACGGATACACCAAGGAGGAAATGAAGATGGTGAACGAAACGAAGAAAATAATGGGCGATGATTCCATTAGCGTTACAGCCACCTGTGTGCGTGTTCCGGTAATGGGAGGGCACAGTGAGTCAGTCAACATTGAGTTTGAAAGGGCACCTGATTTGGATGAGGTCCGCCGAGCACTAAGTACAGTTCCCGGAATAACACTGATGGATGAGCCATCCAGTTTCGAATACCCTATGCCACTCATTCATGCACATAACTCCGATCAGGTGTTTGTAGGCCGTCTGCGTTTGGATGAATCGAACATCAATTCAATCAATTGCTGGATTGTAAGCGATAACCTGCGCAAAGGGGCCGCGACCAACGCCGTGCAGATAGCAAACTATCTTTTGAGAAGCGGTTTAACAAAAGCATAACCCAAGATTTGAACGATCCAGGTTGTTTTAACGGTTTGTGGAGGCAGGTTGAATTCCGCTACGCTTCAACCTGTTAGCCAAAGCAACGCTTCTTGGCAATTCAAGAGTGGTGCAAATGCTTGTTAAACATGGAACAATTGAGTACTTGTGTTGCTTTATTTTTGAACCCTGCGTCACCTGGAAATGACGAAAAACCTGTAGGAAAATTATGAGTAGTGGAAAATGGATGGCACTCATGCTGCTAGGCATGGTGGCTGCCGCAACGATAACATGGCTTGCAATGAAACCGGCCATGGATGTAAAAAGTGCGGAGTCATTGGTCAAGACCAACAACGATTTTGCGATGACTAATACGGACTTGCCGTGTGATGACGTTTCGATCGTTCGTGATAATTCACCATCATTAACAAAGCCTTTCTTATTTGCAGATGTGAGTTGTGAAAGCGATGCACTGCAATCGCTCAAGCAAGATTTAACTGCGTATATCGACCTTCAGAAGGCTGCCGGAAAAATTTCGCGTGCTTCCGTTTATTATAAGGAGTTGAATTCCCTTCACTGGACTTCGGCATATGGCGATGAGCTGTATTATCCGGGTAGCATGATGAAGGTACCTTTGCTGATGACCATCTTGAAGCAGGCACAGCGCGAGAAGTCTCTTCTGGAGCGTAAAATTCAGTTTCAATCGCCAACGAAATTGACCGTATTTGTTCCCGTTCAAAACCCTATGCAGATAGGCAGTTTCTATTCGGTACAGGAACTTTTGGAGCGGATGATTTTGCACAGCGATAATGATGCAACTAGTCTGCTTTTCACAGTCTACAACAAAGACTTGTATGATGAACTCTTTTTGAAGTTATCCATACCCGTTCAGAATGCGGAGGATGTGTATTACAGAATGGCCCCGTCTGATATGGCCAAATTTTTCCGTGTACTTTATAACGCCTCATACCTGAGTTCGCTCTATTCTGAGTATTCACTTGATCTTCTCACGAAGTCACAGTTTAAGAACGGTATTTTGCAGGGTGTGCCATCGAGTACCAAGGTGGCTCACAAGTTTGGAGAGCGCTTTACAACCGGTGACTTGATTCAGTTGCATGAAACTGCCATAGTATACAGAGGCTCGGCTGCTTATGCGGTTACCATTATGACAGAAGGCAGTAAAATGGAAGACCTATCAGCGGTTATTGGTTCATTAAGCAAGATTTGTTTCGAACAGAAAAAGGCGCAAGCTCCTTTATCAAGCTCTCACAAGTCACTGCAGACGTAACCGTTTATTTCACGGTTGAACCTGTAATTGCTTCGCGCTCTGTGCTTAGAATTGAAAGTTGACCTTGTGGATTTTCTGCCATCAAAATCATACCTGCGCTTTCCACTCCTTTGATTGCTCGTGGTGCTAAGTTGGCGAGGAAAAGCACATGTTTCCCGACTACATCCTCCGGAGAGTAATGCTCGGCAATTCCTGAAACTACGGTGCGCTTGTCTACTCCTGTGTCTATTGTCAATTTCAAGAGTTTCTTAGTCTTGGGAACAGCTTCTGCGGCGAGAACTTTCACCACCCTTAGATCTAGTTTTTGAAACGTTTCGAAATCAATGGTGTCTTTAATTGGTTCTACGGTCGCTGTGTTCTCTGCCTGACGTTGGGCTAATTTTTCTACTTGAGCAGCTACTGTTTCGTCTGTTATTTTTTCGAATAAAATCGGGAGCTGACCAATCGTGTGTCCGGTGGCGATTTGCTCGTTCATGGTTACTTCGTCCCATGTGCGCGCTTTTATCTGCAGAGCTTCCACGATTTTACCGGAGGTGAATGGAAGGAACGGGCTGAGTGCAGCGGCTGCATCGGCAACCATGTTCAGGCAAGCATGAAGGATACGTGCTGTGGCCTGTGGGTCGGTCTTCATCAACTTCCAGGGCTCTGTTTCGGTGAGTAGCTTGTTGCCGGCTCGGGCAATATTCATGGCCTCTGAAAGTGCTTCACGAAACTTGAACTGTTCGATCGCTTTGCCAACAGATTCGTAGGCACGACGCGATTCGGTAGCTGCCGATTGTTCGGCCTCACTTGGTGTTCCGTTTATCTCGGGTACTGTTCCGCCGTAATATTTGTGCATCAGCACGAATACACGATTCACGTAATTCCCTAATATGTCGGCCAGCTCATTGTTCACTCTATCCCGGAAGTCTGTCCACGTGAACTCACTGTCCTTCTGCTCGGGCATTATCGAACAAAGCACGTATCGCATTTCATCCTGACGTCCTTTAAAGTCCTCCAGATATTCATGCAGCCAAACTGCCCAGTTGCGTGAAGTAGATATTTTATCGCCCTCCAGATTCATGAATTCATTCGCAGGAACATTGTAGGGTAGTATGAAATCACCATGCTCCTTCAAAATGATCGGGAAAATGATGCAGTGAAAAACGATGTTGTCTTTGCCAATAAAATGGATCAACCGCGACTCATCACTCTTCCAATAGTCTTCCCAGTTCTTGCCGTTTTTATCCGCCCAAACTTTTGTATTCGTGATATAGCCAATAGGAGCATCGAGCCATACATACAATACTTTGCCATCAGCCCCGGCCACAGGAACGGGTACTCCCCACTCAAGGTCGCGCGTCATGGCGCGGCTTTGCAGACCACCGTCTACCCAACTCATGCACTGACCAACCACGTGTGCTTTCCATTCTTTCGGATCGTGATGCGTTTTTCCTTGATACTCACCCTTGCCGATATAGTCTCGAATCCACGATTCATGATGGGCCATTGGCAAATACCAGTGTGACGTTTCTTTGAGCACAGGCTTACTGCCGCTCAACGTCGACTTAGGGTCAATCAATTCAAGCGGACTTAATGATCGACCACATTTTTCGCATTGATCACCATAAGCTTTATCACTCGAGCAGTTCGGGCATGTGCCCGTTATGTATCGGTCCGCTAAAAACTGTTTCGCTTCTTCATCATAATACTGCTGTGAAGTTTCCACTTCGAAACTTCCTTTTTCCTCCAGTTTCTTGAATACCGCCTGTGACATTTCACGATGTTCGTCAGACGATGTACGATGATACTCGTCAAATGAAATACCAAAGTCTGCAAAGGCATTCTTCATCAATTCGTGGTAGTAATCGACGATTTCGCGTGGTGTCTTCCCTTCTTTTTTCGCACGAAGAGTAATGGCGGCGCCGTGCTCGTCACTTCCGCAGATAAAGGCAACATCCTTGCCTTTTGAGCGAAGATATCGCACGTATATGTCGGCATTCAGATAGGCACCACCAATATGTCCAATGTGCAAAGGGCCGTTGGCATAGGGCAGGGCAGAAGTTACGAGGTATCGTTTCGGTTCGCTCATTACAGTGTGTTGAGAGGGACGTGTAAAACTACGCCCCGGGTTGTGCTGCGCGTCTCGTTGGAGTGTGCAGATTTGGTGCGCAAGATAGTTTCGAGATGGTATTCAAAATTCCTCCTTTTCTAAAATCAGGTGATTGCATTGGCATCGCTGCGACTGCTCGCTGGGTAAGTGCCGAACAATTGCAGTGTGCTTTGGACCTCTTCTCAACGTGGGGGCTGCGTGTGAAGGTGGCTTCGAATGTGCTGACGCCAAATTTCCAGTTGGCGGGCAGCGCCCAAGAAAGGGCTTCCGGCTTACAAGAGCTTCTCGACGATGATGACGTGCAGGCAATCATTATCGCCCGAGGCGGATACGGCACGGTGCATACCATAGACCTGGTAGACTTTTCTCGCTTCGTAAAACAACCGAAGTGGATTGCGGGATACAGCGATATTACCGTTTTGCACACACATCTAAATTCTCTTGGCGTTGCGACGATTCATTCTACGATGCCAATCTCATTTCCTGATGCTACTGAACAGGCTTTGGAGAATTTACGCAAGGCGCTTTTTGGAGAGTTGACTGAATTTGCTTCTGTTGAAGAATCTGATGTTGCCGAGGTAAGCGGATGTGTAATAGGGGGCAATCTGTCGGTTTTGTATAGCCTGCTCGGAAGCCAGTCATTCTGTAAAACATCGGATGTGATTTTATTCATAGAAGATGTTGACGAAATGCTTTATCACCTCGATCGTATGCTTTGGGGGTTGTATCGCGCGGGATTTTTATCGAATGTCAAGGCCATCGTTTGCGGAGGATTTACCCAAATGAAAGACAATACCAAGGCCTTCGGGTTTCCGGCAGATAACCCTTGGGGAGCCAACGAGAGAGCCATTATCCGAAGCATGGCAGATAGACTACAGGTACCCGTGGCATTCGGGTTTCCTGCCGGACATCTCAGTGATAATCGCGCATTTTATTTGGGTCAGAATGTGACGCTGAAAACGGTAAAGGGTTACCCTGTTCTAAGCTATCAACAACCCTGATCAATAAGTTTACAATGATTGTGCTTGTGTGAACTTGTTTTATGTCGATTTTCGCACTTGGCAACAACAGGAATTGTCTGCTTGTAAATGAGACAGTAAGTGGCCTTTCACACCCTCGAAATAGAAGACGAATACGATTTTGAGATCATCGGTGTAAGCAGCCATGAAAAAGACTATCGCCTGGCTTGGTCGCTCAACAAAACCCTCGGGTGGCGCCTCGTGCGCATAGAAGATGCCGTAGTTGAAGGAAAGCGCTCCACTACGCATCACGCCCGGTTTCGTTGGATGCACCCGGTAGATCAAACCGTGTTCACCTTGATCGATAACAAAACACCCGAAGGCACTTTCATGCCCGATTTAGCTCAGTTCGATTATCTCTTGAAAATTGAGCAGCCGGCTGAATCAACCATGAAAAAGTTGCAAGAGGGATTACGAAAAACCGACTTCGTGCTCGCGTTTCAGCTGCAGGAAGTCGACAAGTTAAAATTTAAAGACAACCTGCTCGACGAAAACAGGTAAAAAGCCAACATGAACAAGACAAAAACAGTAGCAACGATAGGTCCCAGCAGCAGCTCCAAAGAGGTGCTCATGCAAATGATCCAAAATGGTCTCGATGTAGCTCGACTCAATTTCTCACACGGATCATATGAAGATCATCAAAAGGTGGTTGATACCATTCGAGAGATCAACAAAGAGTTGGGCTTGAACACTTCTATGCTGGCCGACCTGCAAGGTCCTAAACTGCGTGTTGGGGAAATGGAGAATGGAAGCGTGAACATTGTGACAGGCAACAAAATCACGATTTCAACCATCAAGCAGATTGGAACCGATAAGGTTATCTACACAAATTATAAGGAGTTTGCACGCGATGTTCAGGCCGGTGAAACGGTGTTGCTCGACGATGGCAAACTTGCCTTCCTTATTCTATCTACTAATGGTGTTGATACTGTAGAGTGTGAAATTGTTCAAGGCGGACCACTTTCATCCAAAAAGGGATTGAATTTGCCCAATACGAAAGTGTCATTGCCTTCTCTTTCAGATAAGGATTTGTCGGACCTTGAGTTTGCATTGCAGAATGATATTGACTGGATTGGTCTGTCGTTCGTGCGCAACGCTCAGGACGTGGTGGCGCTGAAGGAAATCATTGCAAGAGCCAACAAGCACGCTAAAGTTGTAGCCAAAATTGAGAAACCGGAAGCGGTTGATCAAATTGATGATATCATTCGTGAAACAGATGCGGTGATGGTAGCACGTGGTGATCTCGGAGTTGAAATTCCGCTCGAGCGCGTGCCTCTTATTCAGAAGAAAATTGTGAAGAAGTGCGTATCGGCAGCAAAGCCGGTGATAGTTGCCACCCAGATGATGGAGAGTATGGTAACCAATATGACACCAACACGCGCAGAGGTTACCGACGTAGCCAATGCCGTGCTCGATGGTGCCGATGCAGTAATGCTCAGCGGAGAAACTTCTGTAGGGAAGTACCCCGCAGAGGCCGTGCGCATCATGAACAACATCATCACCGAAGCAGAAACCTACGGCGGTATATACTATCATGAAGAGATGCCAAATGACATTGACGTAACTCGTTTCATGACCGATAGCGTTTGCTACAGCGCATGCCGCTTGGCCGCCCGTGTCAATGCGTCGGCTCTGGTAACCATGTCATTCAGCGGATACACCGGATATCGCATCTCCAGCTGGCGCCCGAATGCCAATGTGTTCGTGTTTACGAGCAATAAGAAAATACTCACGCAGATGAGCTTGGTGTGGGGTGTCCATGCGTTCTTCTACGACAAAATGGTAAGCACCGACCAAACCATTGCCGACATTCGTTTCTTCCTCAAGAAAAACGATCTAATCAAGGATGGCGATTTCATCATTCACCTCGCGTCGATGCCAATCAGCGAGCAGGGAATGACGAATATGATTAAGATTTCGAAAGTTTAGGATCATAGGATTCGAGGGATGCAGGATTGTAGTGGGCTGCTAGGCCAATCTCCCTGTAATCCTGCAGTCCTATTATCCTACAAGCCTAGTTCTCCCTATCTTCGCGAACCTTTCCACACACCATCATGGCTCAAGTGTACCGCGAATTTAAAGGCCTTCAATTGCCGGCTATTGCCGACGAAGTAATGGCATTCTGGGATGCAAATCGCATCTTCCAGCGCAGCATCGATGAACGCAGCGCTGACAATCCTTTTGTGTTTTACGAAGGACCTCCAAGCGCCAATGGCATGCCCGGCATTCACCACGTGATGGCGCGCACCATCAAGGATATTTTTTGTCGCTATCAAACACTCAACGGCAAGCAGGTAAAACGCAAAGCCGGATGGGATACACATGGTTTGCCCATTGAGTTGGCAGTGGAGAAAACACTCGGCATTACCAAAGAGGATATTGGAAAAA
>CANIAA010000050.1 GCA_947465255.1 Flavobacteriales bacterium
GGATTACGAATTACGGATTAGCTGTAACTTAGGAGGCTCCCTTCTATAATCCGTAATCCGTAATCCGTAATCCGTAATCCGTAATCCGTAATCCGTAATCCGTAATCCGTAATCCATTACTCCCCTTCGCCGAGCTCTTCAACCTTCTTCAACTCCTCGTCGATCATGTCTTCAATCGCCTTGCGCTCAGCCTCGTTAAGCTTGGCATTCAATTTTGCCTGACGCTTTAAGAAACGATACATGTCGCGCTTGTGTATTTCATAGGCGATGTAGACTGTGTATTTTCCCTCTGAATTGAGGTACTTCTCCTCGCCTATCTTACGCAAATCGGCAATAGTAGTGTTGGTGACCTCACGAATCAACGATTGAAACTTATCATTGATCTCGCTTCCGCTTGCCGTTTCATTCTCATGTAAATATTGATCTGTCACTACTTTCATTCGGGTTTCAACTTGCTGCGCCAACTCCTTCTTAGCCTGAAGATCTGCCTTGTTCTTCGCTATGTTTTCATCGGTACTATCACCCTTGCCTTTCGCCCGGAAATAGCGTGAACTGCTTTCGTATTTATTTCCTGAAAATGGTTCCTTCACCTTCTCGCCCATGGGTGAGGTCGACTTGCATGCTTGAAGAGCCAGGATTAACACAAGACCGGGCATCAGCAGAAAATTCTTGAAAGCTTTCATGTAAATTGGTTTTAATTTGACGCAAACTTGGGAAAAATAATGCCAAGTGCATGAAACCATGCAAAAAGAATCTGAACTCCTACGTCCTGCGGTGCATTCCGACCTCAATGCGATACTGAATATTTATAACGAAGCCATCGAGCGAACAACTGCTATTTATGAATACAATGCCTTCGACTTCGCCTACATCGAGGCCTGGTGGCAGCAGCGCTTGAAAGAAACTTGGCCGGTTATTGCGCTGGAATGCGATGGTCAAGTGGTCGGCTTTGCGACCTACGGCACCTTCCGCGCACGTGCTGCCTACCGCACCACGATGGAACATTCAGTTTATGTGCTTGAACAATTTAGAGGCAGAGGCTTTGGCAAGCGACTTCTCCAAGCCATTGTAGAAGCAGCGCGCGATAACGGTGTTCATGTGCTCATTGGTGGCATCGATGCTGACAACAAGCTTAGCATTGCGCTGCACGAATCAAACGGATTTCGAATAGCCGGACACCTGCACGAGGTGGCGTATAAGTTCGACCGATGGCTCGACCTGGTTTTCATGGAGAAGATGCTGTAGTGTGCCGGCAATCACAACTTAAATTAGCGCCCCATGATTTCTGATAAAAAGCCGGTTCAAGACTTCATCCAGCTATTGGATCAGCACGGCATTCGCGAAATCATCATATGTCCGGGTTCCCGAAACGCTCCCTTCAGTATCAGCCTCGCCGAAGACACCAGATTCAACGTTCACAGTATTGTCGACGAGCGAAGCGCCGCCTTCGCAGCACTTGGTATGGCCCAGCAATTCGACCACACGGTTGCACTCATTTGCACAAGCGGCACAGCAGCGCTCAACTTTGCTCCTGCGTTGGCCGAAGCTTTTTACCAGCGTGTTCCTTTACTGGTCATTACAGCTGATCGACCGGTAGAATGGGTTGACCAAGGTGAGGGGCAAAGCATACGTCAACGCGATGTGTATCGAAACTACGTGAAGGCATCCTACGAAATCGCCGAAGAAGCTTCAGAAGGCGACTTGGTTTGGTACAACGTGCGTATTATGGATGAGGCGATGCGCCTGGCAAACGAAGGCGTGCGAGGTCCCGTGCATCTGAACTTTCCGCTGCGCGAACCGCTCTATAAGTTAAGTGAGGATAAGCGCGATTCGGTTAAAATGATATCACGGGCTAATGCCCAACTCCGTTTAGTGGATGATGAACTGAACGCGCTTAGAGGACGCATAGCATCCGCACAAAAAATAATGGTATTGGCCGGCCAGATGCAGGCTGATGGAGACATGCTGAAAGCCATTGATGCGTTTGGCAAGCGAGGAAACGTAGCTATTCTGACAGAAGCTCACAGTAACCTGGCAGGTTCAGGATTTATTACCACCATCGATAGGATGTTGGCTGCATTAACCGATAATGAGAAACATTATCTGCAGCCCGACCTGCTCATCACCGTTGGCCATAATATCATCTCCCGAAAGATTAAAACACTTCTGCGAACTAGTCAAACCGAACACTGGCACGTTGATATTAGTGGTGAAGGTCTTGATACGCTGAAGAGGCTAACGAAAGTAATTCCTGTCACTCCCACTGAGTTTTTCCAAAACATGGACTCAGCCGATGAACTTTCCGCATCGGACTACGGAAACAAATTGATGGAATGGAATCAACTGGCACAACAAGCAGCCAACGATTTTCTGAAACACTCCTCGTGGAGTGACTTGAGCGCCTTTGAGCAAATACACCAGGCCATACCGGCATTAAGCGATGTGCAAATGGGTAATAGCTCTGCCGTTCGTTACATTTTGTTGAACGATGCCCGTCCCGATTTACGCTATTTCGGGAATCGAGGAGTTGCCGGAATCGATGGCTGCACCAGCACGGCTGTTGGTGCATGTTACGCTTCGAAAAGGCTGACAACACTCATCAGTGGCGACATTGCATTTTTTTACGACAACAACGCATTTTGGAATAGCCTGGATAAGTCCCATTTGAAAATCATCGTAATCAATAATGGAGGCGGTGGCATTTTCCGCATCATCGATGGACCGGACCATGATTCGAACGCCCTGGAAACGTTTTTCGAAACCGCCCATCAACGCAGCGCTGCCGGTCCGGCTAACATGTACGGAATACCCTTTCAATCGGCCGACAATTTAGAGTCGCTGGCTCAAGGTCTTCATTGGCTATACATGGTTTCAGGCTGTGCCATTTTGGAAGTGAATACCCCACGTTTGGAAAACAGCCATGTCCTTCGCAACTATTTCAGGCACATTGCGGAAGCACGGAAAAATTAGTCGATTGTCAATTCCCGCACTTATTGCACTTCCCTTCTTTTTTGGAAGAAACAGATTGCGAGTTGCGAAACAGATAAGCCGCGGCACCAAGAACAGTTAGAATTACGAGGGCTGTTTGCATTACACGAGCAATTGAAAGGTGATAAAAGCAGCGACGTACGCCAATACTCCCATGTACACCAACTGAATTATGGGCCACTTCCATGATTTGGTTTCGCGGCGCACAACGGCAAATGTGGCCATGCATTGCATCGCGTATACGTAGAATACCATCAGCGACATTCCGGAAGCCAGCGTATATACAGGCTCACCCGTTTCACTCCATCGTTCTTCACGCAAGCGATCCATTAGAACTGTATTCTCTTCGAAATCTTCACCTACACTGTAAATGGTGGCCATACTTCCTACGAAAACCTCGCGCGCAGCGAAAGAAGTGATCAGCGAAATACCCATCTTCCAGTCATATCCCAATGGTTTTATGACTGGTTCAATCGCATGACCCAAAATACCTATATACGAATTTTCCAACCGAGCGGCAGCCTTCAGCTGCTCCGCCTCTTCAGGGGAAGCAGATAGCATAGCCTCTTGTTCTGCCTTCTCAATGCGGTGTGCAGGTCCGTAACTGGCAAGTGCCCATAACACAATCGAAATAGCAACAATGACACGTCCGGCATCCCATGCGAAGACACGCACTTTTTCCACGAGATTTATTCCCAATTCCTTCCAGCGCGGCCAGCGATACATGGGCATTTCCAGTATGAGATAACTCGGTTCGCCTGTTTTTACAAATCGCTTCATCACACCCGCAACTGCCAAGGCTGAGAATAATCCCAAGGCATATAATCCAAGCAGAACCAACCCATGCAAATCAAAAAATCCCCAAACACGTTCGGCAGGTATTACCAATGCAATCAACAAGGTGTAGACCGGAATGCGAGCAGAGCAACTCATCAACGGAGCGACCATGATGGTCACTATTCGATCTTTAAACGTGTTAATGGTGCGGGTTGCCATGACACCCGGTATTGCACAAGCCACACTCGACATGAGGGGCACAACACTTTTTCCATTGAGCCCGAAAGGACGCACCAATCGATCCATCAAAAACACGACGCGCGCCATATAACCCGATTCCTCCAGAATTGACAGGAAGAAGAAGAGAATCGCAATTTGCGGAACAAATACGACCACTCCGCCGATTCCGGGAATAACCCCTTCTGCTATAAGATTGGTGAATGCTCCCTCAGGCATATGTGCTTGCGCCCAAATAGACAATTGCAAGAACCAACCATCGATTAGATCCATCGGTATGGCTGCCAAACGAAAAATAAATTGGAATATGAGGAGCAAAACAGCCAAAAAAATGAGGTAGCCCCAAACCCGGTGCACCAGAATTGAATCGATCCTTCGGGTTGAGCTGTGTGCCGGTTGATCTGTCCTGCGAACCACTCCTATGAGTAGCTTTCGAATTGCCTCGAAACGAACTTCTGCGTCGTTGCGCTGCGCAATCGGATCTTCTTTAATTTCTATCGGATGCGTTGGTGAAAAAGGAATGACCTCGCTCTTTTCCCCCACAGCTAAAAGCGACCGCTTCAATCGATCAACCCCCTCTCCTGTTCGAGCATTGACGGTAACGATGGCAACACCTCCGAGACGTTTCGATAACAACTGCTTATCGATAGTCACCCCATTCTTCCGATTCATATCGTCCATCGTAAGCACAAGCAAGGCCGGAATGCCTAAGTCGTGCACCTGAGTGAAAAGCAATAAGTTTCGATCCAGATTAGAGGCATCTACCACGATAACAATCGCGTCCGGAAAATCGATGTGCTGCGGATTGGACAATATATCCATCACCACACGCTCATCTTTGGAGCGGGGAAACACACTATAAACACCGGGTAAATCGAGTATTTCGACCTGCTCATTATCACCCAAAAAGCACTCACCCCATTTTTTATCCAGTGTTATTCCGGGATAGTTACCTACATGTTGCCTCAACCCGGTCAAATGATTGAACAAGGAACTCTTGCCTGTGTTTGGATTGCCGATGAGAGCGATTTTACGGTTCATGACTCCTCCCCTTTTACTTCTTCTACCAAAACCAGCTCAGCCTCATTGACTCTCAATGCGACCGATGATGCGCCTAAATCAATCGCTAACGGACCATTGAACGGCGCTTTGTAAAGAATGCGCACGTGGCTTCCTTTACAAAAACCCATTTCAACTAAACGAGGGGCAAGCCGCCCAGGCTGAATTTCCAGCACACGGGCCCATCTGTTTTCCGGTAATGCAGTGAGCTGCTTCATACTTATCAAGTGGTGCAAGATGCGACTAAAATAATGAAACGAACTATACCCGTATAGCGGTATATCAACCAAGTAGCCCTTGCGTGTCGTATCTTCGCGCCCGCAAAAAATCAAGCCCATGCTCAATGTTTCCAATGTATCGCTTCGCTATGGCAAGCGCACCCTGTTTGAAGAAGTAAATATGAAGTTTACTCACGGCAATTGCTATGGAGTAATTGGAGCAAACGGTGCAGGTAAATCGACCTTCCTGAAAATTCTATCGGGAGAAATTGACCCGATGACAGGCGATATCAGCATGGGACCGGGCGAGCGTATGAGCGTGCTCAAGCAGAACCACTTCGAGTTCGACGCCTTTACAGTATTGAATACGGTGCTAATGGGTAATAAAAAGCTGTGGGACCTCATGCAGGAAAAAGATGCCCTTTACGCCAAAGAAGACTTCTCAGACAAGGATGGCGAAAAGGCTGCAGAGCTCGAAACTATTTTTGCCGAAATGGACGGCTGGAATGCCGAAAGCGATGCCGCCAATTTGCTCAGTGGCCTGGGAATCAAGGAAGATTTGCACCACACGCTCATGAGCGAGTTAAGCGGTAAAGACAAGGTCCGAGTATTGCTTGCACAAGCCCTGTTCGGTAACCCGGAGATACTGTTGCTCGATGAGCCTACCAACGACTTGGACGTCGAAACCATTACCTGGCTGGAAAACTTTTTGGCCGACTTTCAGAATACGGTTATTGTCGTATCGCACGATCGTCACTTTCTCGATTCGGTATGCACACACATCGTAGATATTGACTTCAGTAAAATTCAACTTTACACAGGAAACTATACCTTCTGGTACGAGTCGAGCCAGCTTGCCTTGCGTCAGCGCGCGGATCAAAACAAAAAGATGGAAGATAAGCGCAAGGAATTGCAAGAATTCGTGGAGCGTTTCAGTGCCAATGCATCCAAGTCGCGCCAGGCTACCAGCCGCAAGAAATTGCTCGACAAACTCGTCATTGACAATATTCAACCTTCCACGCGTAAATACCCGGGCATCATCTTCCGCCCTGATCGTGAATGCGGCGACCAGATTCTGAATATCGAAAACATATCCAAGCATTCAGCGGAAGGCCAACTTCTCTTTGCAGATGTTTCATTCAAGCTGCTCAAAGGCGATAAAGTAGCAATTCTTTCGCGTGAGCACAGCGCCATCACCGCGTTTTTCGACATTATTGCCGGTGAAACAACAACTGAGAGCGGCGAAATCGAATGGGGAAGCACCATTACAAGCGCCTATTTGCCGAACGAAAACACTCCGTTTTTCCAGTCTGATGATAACCTAATCGATTGGCTTCGTCAATACTCACGAGATAAAGACGAGACTTATGTGCGCGGATTCCTCGGCAAAATGCTTTTCAGTGGTGAAGAGGTTTTGAAGAAGTGCAACGTGTTGAGCGGTGGAGAAAAAGTGCGTTGTATGATTTCTCGCATGATGCTTAACGGCGCAAATTGCCTGATTATGGATGAGCCAACAAACCACCTCGACCTAGAGTCGATTACGGCCTTCAACAACGCTATGAAAGACTGGAAACATGTGGCATTGTTTACCTCGCATGACCATGAGTTTGTACAAACTGTTGCGAATCGCATCATTGAAATTACACCCAACGGTGTAATTGACAAGCGCATGAGCTATGATGAGTATTTAGCTGATAAGCAAATAAAGGCCATGCGCGAATCGCTCTATGACGGAGCGGCGCTGATGAAATAATTCATGAATAACTGATTACTTTCGTTTTAAACAGACACGTATGATACAACGCAAGCAAACCCTCTTTCTGGCAGCCTCTGTAATTCTCTTTTTGAGCACATTCGGATTTCCGTTTGGCACCATTGGCACAAACGAATTGCATAACTACAAAGTAATTGCTGCCGACGGAAGTGCCGTGGAAGGCATTGCGACATACTACTTCTCCATTCCACTGGCTATTGCCTCACTTATTTCGGCATATGCAATCTTCGTTTATAATAATCGCCAACGACAAATGGCTATTGTTCGTTTAAGCTTCATTTTTTACGCGGCCTCCTTTGCCCTCATGAGTCTATATATCATGAATGCTGTGAAGGTGCTGGAAGGCCAACCCTTTGCAATCGGCATATCATTCTTTTTACCATTCGCTGCCTTTTTCTCGAATTTAATTGCATTGCGAGGAATTAAAAAAGACGAACAACTGATTAAATCACTTGACCGTTTGCGTTGAGAACACTGATTTTCATATCGGCATTACTAGTTCTCTATTCTTGTTCACCGCGCGTTCAAACCGCACCTATCCGTGATCAATCGGAAAACCTGCGTGTGAAACTAATGCGAACGGAGAGCGAGGTGTACGGAGACTTTCACCTCTTACGAACCTTTCACACAGACCTATTTCAGTCGATAAACCGGAGTGACGTATCGCCCTACCCTGCTCTCGACACATTGTTTGATCAGCTGTTTGTCGAAGCAAACCTCACAGTTGGCACCCGCGTAAACTATGACAGCGTCTATTGGTCAATCCGCAAAGCAATAGATGGTAAAAAGAATGTTATACTTAAGCCTCCCTTCATAACCGAGTATAACCAATTTGTTTTACTTCCCGACTCACTCCCCGGGTATCAGCAAGAGCATCGCAACCGTTATTTCGCATTGCGTAAGGCCTATCAAGACAGTTGCCGCAAGTATGGTGTTGTGCGATATACACCTCAGGATTATGCTCTTCTGCTCGACGAAAAGCTTACTCAATGGCAAGATTCATTGGAGGAGTGTGGACGCATGGTGGCTCGTTGCAAGACCGATTTGAAGCAGCGTTTTCCCGTTCAAAAGGGCAAAGAGTTTTTTGCTGCTTATGCGCCTGTTTCCGAGTTGGAGGCCATGCTCAAAAATTTCGAGTCGATTCTCAACCAATTACAGAATTCAGTTTCGCGTTTCGAAGAAGGTAACAGCCAGGATTTTGTTTACTTCGGACCTCAAATTCGTCATCGCTTAGAAGTAGCGGCCAACGATGATTTGGTAGGTCAGCTCACTCTGCAAATGAACGACTGCCGCAATCAGCAGCGGAAGTATTTTGAAAGCAGGTAAATTTGAAAGGGGCGGCTACTAAGCGCCACATCATCACACGTCATTTCTCGAGATTACTCGCTCAAACCATCGGTAATCCTGAAATCACTGCTATTTGGGCAGGCCTTAGCACTGTGCCATCCCCCACACCCATCTCTTCGTACATTCGCAATCCAAAAATCTTACTCTACTATGGTCGGTATCATTATGGGCAGCAAAAGCGATCTGCCAATCATGAACGAAGCCGCGGAGGCTCTTCAATCACTCGGTGTTCCATTCGAAATTACGATCGTAAGCGCACACCGCACCCCCGAACGCATGTTCGACTATGCTACCTCTGCCGTGGAACGTGGAATAAAAGTGATCATTGCTGGTGCCGGCGGTGCCGCTCATTTACCGGGTATGACTGCCTCGCTTACTCCGTTGCCTGTCATAGGCGTGCCGGTGAAATCATCGAACTCCATTGATGGATGGGATAGCGTGCTTTCCATTCTGCAAATGCCGGCCGGCGTGCCCGTCGCTACGGTTGCACTCAATGGAGCGCGCAATGCCGGAATTTTGGCCGCTCAGATCATAGGCTGTCATGATGCCGCTGTTCTTGCTCGTTTAAAAGCGTTTAAAGAAGAACTAAAAAACAAAGTCATGGAGTCTGTTGATGACATAAATAAGAAGTAAAACGATACGCTGAAACATTATGCTCTCACTAGACCCAAAAGAACTGGCCCAACCCAAGCTTCATCAATACCTGCTTGGAGCAATTGGCCCAAGACCCATTGCGTTTGCAAGCACAATCGATGAGCAAGGAAGATCTAACTTGGCTCCCTATAGCTTCTTCAACGTATTCAGTTCGAATCCTCCGATCCTAATCTTCTCTCCGGCAAGGCGCGGACGTGATAACACAACCAAGCACACACTTGAAAATGCACTCATAAATCGCGAATGCGTCATCAATATTGTCAACTACGCCATGGTTGAACAAATGTCGCTCGCGAGCACCGAATATCCCGAAGGAGTGAGTGAATTTGAAAAGACGGGGCTCACGCCAATCGCCTCTGAAGTAGTTAAACCATGTAGGGTAAAAGAAGCACCCGTTCAGTTCGAATGCAAAATCAATGACGTGGTGGCCCTGGGCAATCAAGGTGGCGCAGGTAATCTCGTCATTTGTGAAGTAGTGCGCATACATGTTTCGGAAGACATTCTGGATGATGACGGTCGCATATCACCCATAAAGATTGATCAAGTGGCACGCATGGGTGGGCATTATTACACCCGCGCCAATCAGGGGTTATTTCAGTTACCGCAACCTACAACACAGGTTGGTATTGGTTTCGATCAACTACCGTCCGACATTAGAACCTCCAAGGTATTAACCGGCAGCGAACTCGCACAGTTAGCCGGCGTGGAATCACTGCCTAATGAAACAGAGGTAAATGAATACAAGCTTACCGAATTGGCTGATCTTTTTGTAGAACTCGAGGGAAAGGCTTCTGAGCTGGAGCAACAACTGCACGTGCAAGCCAAACAACTCATCACAGAAAAGAAAATTACCGAAGCCTGGATGACTCTTCTAGCCTTCAACAATTGATATAGGCTAGCGTGCAAAAAACATCAACCGGCAGCCAAGACTCACTCAGCATTCTCGATAGCCTGCGAGCTGTTGCCGCTATGATGGTATGCCTTTTTCACAGTGCTTTTCTGCTTGCTCCCTTTTTTCCCGGAATGGCCGGTGTGCTCGATATTGGCCAGGAAGGTGTATATGTTTTTTTTGTCATTAGCGGTATGGTCATGCCCTGGTCTATGGAAAGAATAGGCTACCAATTAAATGACTTCTTTGTTTTCATGGGCAAACGAATTTTGCGCTTGCAGCCCCCCATGATTATTTCGGCCTGTATAGTCGCTCTGACTTCATGGACCATGCTCAACACTGACTCCCATAGCGGCTGGCAATTACTGGCTGCAAGTGCTACGTTGACAGCACCTTTCTTCGACCTACCTTGGGTAAATGGTATCTACTGGACACTCTTCGTGGAAATGCAATATTATATTTATATCGCACTTGCCTTTCCTTTACTGGTCTCAGCTTCGATTTTAAGAAGAAGCATCACCATTTCTGTTATTCTGGCACTATCGTTTACATCAGTTGCCATGGAAGGCAATGTTGCAAAAGCCAATCTCCCGTTTCACCTTCCTGTTTTCACAATGGGTTACTACCTGTTCATGAAATATAAAGGTCGTATAACCGAAATAGAATTTTGGACAGGACTTGCCGTATGCGCTGCTGTATGCGCCTACCTAACAGGCGTATTGCACGGACTTGGTTTTCGCATCACTCTCACGGCACTTTCCACCGCATTGGTCATTCGTTTTACACGAAATGGCTGGAAATGGCTCGGAAAAATTGGTGAGGTTTCTTACTCCATTTACCTTATGCATTGGCCTATTATAAGTGCTCTGTGCTTTTTTCTAGGCGGCATACTAAAAACTGCATGGGGCAATGCCCTTGTATTCACCTGTATCCAAATTGCAGCAATACTATTCGCTTTTGTATTCTACCGATTGGTAGAAAAACCTTCGCTGCGTTGGGCGAAAAGTTTGAAATTCAAGAATAGATAAGGCTTCCTTATCTCTGCTCGTATGAACATCATGCCTTAGGCAACTCAAACGAGAAAGTCGTCCCTTTATCAATTACCGTATCTATACTAAGCATGGAGTTGTGCTTTCGAATAAAATCCTGAACCAACTGCATACCTAGTCCATGCCCCTTTTCTTTGTCTGTGCCACTGGTAGTAAAAGACTCACCTCCCGTTATCATCTGAACCTGCTCACGCGTCATTCCCTTGCCATTGTCTGCAATACTGAATTTCCAGGTCATACCACAGTCTTGCAGCGCTACCGATACACTTCCACCCGGTTTGGTAAACTTAATGGCATTGGAAATCAGGTTTCTGAAAATCGCCTCAATCATATCACGATCACCGAGCACCAAAGCTCCGGGAGGAGCATCGAACAGGTAGGTAAAATGGATGAGCTTCTCATGGGCGAACAAGTAACTCACTGACTTGACAAATTGTTCTATCTGAGCAATAGCAATAGACTCTTCTCGATAAATGATAGAGCGTGTTTGGCTCCGCGACCAGAGCAATAGTTTATCCATCAGCGCCAGGGTTTGCCCCGTGCGACTTTTCATTTGAGAAAACAACTTGGTTTGTAATTCGGCATCTACAGTTCCTGTCTCGAAAAGTTCCATGCCGGCGTGAATCGAGGCAATGGGCGACCGTAAGTCATGTGAAAGCATCGACATCATCTTGTCACGGGTATAAAGCGCCGCAACCATTTGAGAATTTCGCTCATCCAGTTTGGCTGTTTGTGCCACCAGCTGATTCTGAATGTCATTACTTATTCGCAAAATGTAGATTACTTCTAAACCCGATATTATTCCCACCCCAAGCATATTGGCTATTCTTTCGATACGAAGCGATTCAGTCGAGGCAATAGTTACATCAAATAGTCTGATATCTGTGGTTAATGTAAATGCCATTAGCACAATACTCAATGCAGACAATGCGTAACCCGTCATACGCTCCTCGCCTTGCAAGGTAACGAGCGTGCCTACAATTATCGGGATGTAAAATGCAGGTATGTACGTTTCAGGTCCCGTTGTAAGAGCAAGAATCAAAACACTAGCGTTAATCTGTAAGCCATTCCACAACTTCGAGTAATAATAGAATCCCTTTTTGTAGAGAACCCAAGTAAGAATTACTGATGGCATTATACAGGCTGTGATATATGCCTGCTCAATCTGACCGAAAATCCAATTGATACAGAAATAAATAACGGCGTATGCGCCCACAAGATAAATGAGCGCTACGTGAAGCTTCTTCCCCTTCTCCTCTATTAAGTCGACCGACTTGGAAGCGGGCTGAGCGCTTTCTGCATTATATAAATTATTCAACTCTTCCATTGTGGTGATTCACAAAACAGCTTTTCAACTCAGTAAAACCAACCCTCTTTTAGCTATGCCTTACTTCATCGCATACCAGCTGCTACAAAGGGGACGCAAGAAAGTCACTGCAGTTGTGTTAAGAGTGATTTAAGTCATGTGTCATGCTCATGCGATCCGTTGATAAAAACAAGGGGATAGCGGACCATTAGTAGGTTCAATGTCCCAATTTTGCGCGATAAAAATTGTACGAATGAGAATTGGGGTTATCGGATCGGGAGCCATGGGGAGCGGAATAGCTCAGGTCGCAGCTCAGGCCGGTCATACAGTAGTTGTTTATGACCAGCAGAAAACAGCCTTGGAAAAAGCCGAAAACGCATTAAAGTCAACCCTCAGCAAGCTGACTGACAAGGGTAAAATCACCTCAGAACAGGCTAACCAAATTGCTACGCGAATCCAATTCTGTGAATCACTCGATTCAATTGCTCCATCGGAGTTGGTTATTGAAGCGATTGTAGAGAACCTGGAAGTCAAGAAGTCCGTTTTTCAATCAATTGAAAAGATCGTGTCGGAAACATGCATTCTCGCAACCAACACATCGTCGCTGTCGGTTACAGCAATTGCGGCTGCCTGCAGCAACCCGGAGCGCTTTATCGGCATACATTTCTTCAACCCGGCACCGCTGATGCCATTGGTGGAAATCATTCCTGCTTTGCAGACAGACGATAAGTGGGCAGGTATATGCGCAGAGCTCATGCTTGCCTGGGGTAAAACCCCGGTTATTTGCAAAGACACTCCGGGCTTTATCGTGAATCGCGTTGCCCGTCCTTTCTACACCGAAGCTTTACGCATTTACGATGAGGGAATAGCCGATATGGCCACTATCGACGCTGCCATTAGAGCGCTGGGTTTTCGCATGGGGCCATTCGAACTGATGGACATGATCGGGCATGATGTAAACTACACCGTGACCGAAAGCGTCTTCAACGCCATGTACTTCGATCCTCGCTACCGTCCGAGCCTTACTCAAAAGAAACTGATAGAGGCCAAATGGCTCGGACGTAAATCCGGACGCGGATTCTACCAATACGCGGAGGGCGTTGCTGCTCCTAATCCTTCTAACGACTCAGCTTTGTTGAACCGAATAGGTGAGCGCATATTAGTCATGCTTATCAATGAAGCCTATGACGCAGTTTATTACCGCGTTGCTTCTGCCGACAGCATTGATTTGGCCATGACAAAAGGGGTAAATTACCCCAAAGGCCTTGTAGCCTGGGGGCAGGAACTCGGACTTGATAAAGTTCGCAGTGTCATGCTTGAGCTATACGAAACGTATCGTGAAGACCGATATCGCTTGAGCGCAGGACTATAATCCACCAATGAAAAATGAAAAAGAAAATAATCGTACTCGGAGCCGGCCTAGTGGGTTCAGCTATCGCCGAAGATCTCCATCAAAATCATGATGTCACCTCACTCGATCCATCGCAGGAACGTTTGGATTACATGGCATCCAAGGGCATTCGCACGATTAAGGGCGATGCAACCAATACATCGGAACTCACCGGTATAATCGCCAACTTCGATCTGGTTGTTGGTGCTGTGCCCGGATTCATGGGGTATCAGGTATGCGAAACGGTTATCAAAGCCGGAAAGAATATGGTCGACATTTCCTTCTTTCCGCAAGATCCTTTTTTGCTGGATGACCTTGCGAAGAAGCATGGTGTCACCATTGTCACCGACTGTGGTGTGGCACCGGGAATGGGGAA
>CANIAA010000051.1 GCA_947465255.1 Flavobacteriales bacterium
AAAGTACAGCTTTATAGCAACCAGGTATTCATTACGGACGAGGTGAAGAACATCCTACCCGACTTCCTGACCATGCTTCACGGTGTTATCGATTCTCCGGATATCCCATTGAATGTTTCCCGTAGTTACTTGCAGGAAGATGCCAACGTGAAGAAAATTTCGAGTCACATTACCAAGAAAGTGGCCGACAAACTTCAGAGCATGTATAATAATGATAAGGCCGATTACGAGAGCAAGTGGGACGACATAGGCGTTTTCATTCATTACGGAATGCTCACCGATGAGAAGTTTTACGAGAAGGCAGAAAAGTTTTCCCTTTTTAAAACAGCCAACAACGCCTATTTCAACCTCGAAGACTTTCAGGAAAAAATCAAAGACACTCAAAAAGACAAGAAAGGCGATACCATTGTTCTGTATGCGAACAACCACGAAGAGCAATACACTTCTATACAAGCCGCCGGTGAGCGCGGTTGGGAGGTTGCTATGCTCGACGGTCCGCTGGCACCTCACTACATCTCTAAGCTGGAACAAAAGCACTCCGGCTTGCGATTCAAGCGTGTGGATGCTGACGTGATGGACAAGTTGATTGAGAAGGATGATAACACGGCCTCTGCCCTATCCGAAGATCAAAAGAAAGGCATCACGGCATCATTGGAAAAAATCATCGATGCCAAAAAATACCACGTTGAATTTGCCAACCTTTCGCCAACAGAGGCTCCATTTGTGGTTACTCAGAACGAATTCATGCGTCGCATGAAGGAGCAAAGCGCTATGGGCGGCGGAGGTTTCTATGGAGCCCTCCCAGACAGCTTCAACTTGGTAGCCAACGCCAATCACCCGCTGTTCGGCAGCACCGTTACAGATAACGACGGCAACACCGTTCTCAATGAAGCCAAGGTGAAGCATGCCATTGACCTGGCGTTGCTCAGCAAAGGGCTTTTGAAGGGCGAAGAGCTGGCGGGCTTTGTGAAGCGGAGTTTGGAGGAATTGTAGGCAATAGTGAAATAGTGAAGTAGTGAAATGGTGAAATGGTATGGTTGGGGCGAAATGCCTTTCTAAAGCCAACGAGTAAACGATCAAGAATTCACTTCAACTAGAAAAGTTCCATAAAGAAAAAACCGGCGATTGCCGGTTTTTCCTTTTAACCTTAACAAAAACAAAACTCTACGAAAAACGACCTTTCCCGAAGCTGATCATTACAGGTCAGGTTGGGGTGTAAGTCGTAGATACGGTGTAACCGCGCGGTAACCCTTTGGAAATTTGGCGGAAATATCTTCTGTTTGAATAGCTGTCGAAATAACTACATCATCGCCCTGAACCCAATTAGCAGGTGTTGCTACACTATATTTAGCAGTGAGCTGAAGAGAGTCAATTACACGAATTAACTCATCGAAATTTCTGCCCGTTGATGCGGGATATGTAATGATGAGCTTCACTTTCTTATCGGGATCAATAACCACTACCGAACGCACGGTGAATCGATCCGAAGCGTTGGGGTGAACAAAGCCATACAAATGGGAGATTGTAAAATCAGGATCGGCAATTATGGGAAAGTCAAGCTCAACTCCTTGCGTCTCGTTGATATCGCTAATCCATGCGGTATGCGCTTCCACGGAATCGACGCTCAATGCTATCACCTTCACATTACGCTTTTGAAAATCAGACTTTCGTTTTGCCACTGCTCCGAGTTCCGTTGTGCAAACAGGGGTGAAATCGGCCGGATGACTGAACAACACTCCCCACGAATCTCCAAGCCACTCATGAAATCGGATGTTACCCAAGCTTGTATTAGCATCAAAATCGGGTGCTAAATCGAATAATCGTATTGACATATCTCTTCATTTTTTTTTGTTTTCGGGCGCAAAAATATGTGGGTCGATTTAAATTCCTACTAAAAAAGTAGGATTTCAGAAAAAATTTATACACAGGTATCTTATAAACTCGATTAACATTACTTGATTTTTCGCTTCAGAAGTTTCTTTTCCCTATGAATAAGGTCAGACAAGGAAGTCGTCTCCAATATAGCCAGTGTAGCATCACGCACCTCCGTCATAATATGGTGAAGAGCACATTTAGATTCATCAGGACAAATGGAACAGGGTTCGTAGAAGTTAAGACTTACACAGGGGACCAAGGCAATAGGTCCGTTGATGGTTCGAATCACATCAGCTAATCGAATTGCATCAGGCATTTTACCGAGTAAATACCCACCGCCGATACCTTTCTTGCTGACCACAAACCCGGCTTCCTTTAAATCATGCAGAATAGCCTCCAAAAATTTGAAGGAAATGCCTTGCCCTTCAGCAATAGCGGAAGCCGAAACGGGTCCTCCATCTTTGCTTTCAATGGATATATGAATGAGCGCCCGGAGTGCGTAGCGCGTTCTCATAGTTAGCATGCGAGCGAAGATAGTGAAGAAGAAATTAGAATTGTAGTGCATGCTCTACACTCTCTCTTATTCGTGTTTGAAAGTATTGACAGCGGCAGAAGGTCTACCCTTCAATCCGATTATCCTTCAATCCTAGCCCCTGTTAGAAAATTGTGAATTACGCCAGCCGCCCCTGCCCCATCTTTGCGCTACTATGGCAGAGCATTTCATCGTTTCAGCAAGAAAGTACCGTCCCGACACATGGGAAACGGTTGTGGGTCAAAAGCACATCACGACCACCTTGCAAAGTGCTATTGCAAACAATCAGATTGCGCAAGCCTATTTGTTTACCGGACCACGAGGTGTAGGTAAAACAACCTGCGCCCGCATTTTCGCCAAAGCCGTCAATGGCGCTATTGGTGAGCACTTAGACGATATGCAGTTCAACGTATTCGAACTCGACGCTGCCTCCAACAACAGCGTTGACGACATACGTTCCATTGTAGACAGCGTGCGTATACCACCCCAAACGGGTCAATACAAGGTCTACATCATCGACGAGGTTCACATGCTCTCCGCTGCTGCCTTCAACGCATTCCTTAAAACACTGGAAGAGCCTCCGGCACACGCTATTTTCATTTTAGCAACTACCGAAAAGCACAAGATTATCCCAACCATCTTGAGCCGTTGCCAGATTTTCGACTTCAATCGTATCAAGATAAAAGACATTGCTGATCACTTGCACTCCATAGCTGAAAAGGAGGGAGTTCAGGCAGAGGCTGAAGCTCTTCACGTGATTGCTACGAAAGCAGATGGAGCTATGCGCGATGCGCTTTCTATCTTCGATCAGGTGGTGGCATTCTGCGGACGTAACCTCACTTATTCGGCTGTAATTCAGAACCTTAACGTACTTGACTATGACTACTACTTCAAACTGACTGATTTGATTCTGGCAGAAGATGTGGCGGGTTGTTTAGTCTTATTCGACGAAGTATTAAATAAGGGTTTTGACGGTCATCATTTCATCACCGGTTTGGGCGGACACTTCCGAAATCTGCTCGTCAGTAAAGATGCGCAAACCATTCCTCTGATGGAGGTAAGCGAGTCAGTAGCTGACAAGTACAAGACCCAGGCTGCTGCCTCCGATTTGAGACTGCTCATTCAAGGGCTTCAAATGGTGAACGAATGCGATACGCAGTTCAGAGCAAGCAAACACCAGCGACTGTTGGTCGAACTTACGCTCATGAAGCTAGCAAGCATTCTCTACAACCGAGAAGGCGAAAAAAAAAAGTTCCAACTGAAGCCATTCCGGGGAACTAACCGTCCTGCGGTAAAGACTGCTCCTGCAGCTCGACCGGTGATTCAATCGCAGGCGGCTGCATCAAGTCAAGATAGCGTCGAAATCCAGACTCCTGTCTCCGGAATTTCCAAGCCAAATACCGGACAAGCATCAGTTCCTCCTTCGCTCGGAAAACGTAATCTGATTCTGCAATCAACCGAATCTGTAAGTATCAAGAGCGTAATGGCCAAGCGCGCTCAACAGCAGCAACAAGTCGCTGAACAACTCGAAGAGATAGCCCTTGAACAACCTACCCGCGAATACACAACTGCCGAATTGCAAGAAGCCTGGAATCGCTTTGCCGATGAGCGCATGGCGCACAACATGCAGGCCCAAAGCGCCTTCAAAGTTGCTGAGGTAGAGTTGAGGTTGGGAAATACATTGCGCATTGCCCTTCCGAGTGTTACACAGGAAATGTATTTCAATGAAAACCGCAATCAGCTGGCTGAATACATGCGATCGACTTTCGACATTCGCGGAATCGACTTCAAAGTAGAAATTATGCGTCCGGAAGAAATCAAGTCGACCTACCAATCAGCCAAGCAGCGCTTCGATGCCATGGTAGCCGTTAATCCTGCTCTCGATACACTGCGCAAGCGTTTCAACTTGCAGATTGATTTCTGATTACCATGCGCGTCGATAAGTTTCTCTGGTGTATTCGCGTTTACAAGACCCGCTCGCTGGCGGCATCCCAATGCAAACTTGAAAAGGTTTGGCTCAACAGTTCCGCTGTCAAAGCAAGCCGCGAGGTGAAAATCGGCGATGTGATAACCGTGCGAAAAGGTCCAATCCTATTTTCTTACAAGGCCCTTGCGTTCCCACGTGCACGACTGGGCGCTAAACTGGTGGCGGCTCATGCACTCGATGTAACTGCGCCGGAGGAAATGGCTAAGCTGGAAATGATACGTATGCAGTTCCGACTTGATCGAGGAAGAGGCCTGGGAAGGCCAACTAAGAAAGAACGTCGCGAACTCGACGATTACACCGATTTCGATTTTGAAGAAGAATGGATGAGCGACGAGGAAACGACTGATGAATAGCTCACAGCAGTATCTTTCGCCACTCTATGACAGCTCAGCGCCAACCGGCCATCCTCTTTATTCTCATCACAGCCCTGATTGATTCTATCAGTATCGGTATCATAATACCGGTATTTCCGAAGCTTATCATGAGTATGGAGCAATGCGATGAAGGCAGAGCAGCCGTTGTCGGAGGGTGGCTTATGTTCTGGTTTGCCATCATGCAATTTGTAATGTCGCCCATACTTGGCAGTTTGAGCGATCGCTATGGCCGACGTCCCGTTTTGCTCCTTTCCCTGTTTGGATTTGGAATAGACTTTATACTACTAGCATTTGCGCCCACACTCACCTGGCTATTTATTGGGCGCATATTGGCCGGCATTATGGGAGCTAGCTATACAACAGCCTCCGCATATATTGCAGATATCAGTAATGACGACAATCGCTCCAAACACTTCGGTATGCTGGGGGCGGCATTCGGCATGGGATTCATCATTGGTCCTGGCGTAGGCGGACTGCTCGCACAATGGGGCGTGAGAGTGCCGTTCATAGCATGCGCGGTATTGTCTTTGGTCAATTGGATGTACGGATATTTTATTTTACCGGAATCGCTCCCAACCGATCGTCGCCGCCCCTTCGATTGGAAACGGGCCAATCCTATTGGGGCTTTCATCAATATCTCAAGACATAAAACGATCATCGGTTTCTTAGTGGTTTTCTTCCTACTCTATCTTGGGGCGCAAGCTGTTATGACCAACTGGCAGTACTACACGATGCTGAAGTTTGGTTGGGAAGAAAAGGCCATAGGCATATCAATCATGACCGTTGGCATCATCGTAGCATTTGTGCAAGGAGTGCTTGTGAGGGTGGTAAATAGCAGAATTGGCAATTCAAATGCAATGCTCATCGGATTAACTCTGTACACCATCGGAATGGCAGGCTTTGGGTTAGCACCATCCGGCACATGGATGATGATTGCCATTCTGCCTTATTGCCTTGGAGGAATCAATGGTCCGGCCATTCAATCGCTCATGACTGAATCGGTGCCATCCAATGAACAAGGTGAATTGCAAGGCATTATAACCAGTGTTCAAAGCATCACATCCATTATTGGTCCGGTAATGATGGCCGGTATTTTCAGTCATTTCACTACGTCAGGCAACACGTATTTTCCGGGGGCCGCTTTTATTACAGCATCATTCCTCATGCTTATCGCACTTTTCATTGCGTGGTTGACCATTCGTGCCAAAAAGCAAAAAGCCTGATTCCATGAAACAAAAAGCTCTTTTCCTCGACCGCGACGGTGTTATCAATCATGACCCGGGAGACTATACCATGTCTGCGGAGGAGTTTATCATTCTTCCCAGCGTTATGGAAGCATTGGTATTGGCTCAATCGAAGGGCTATTCCATATTTGTGATTACCAATCAAGGGGGAATTGCAAAAGGATTATACACCCACGAAACGGTGGCTATCATTCACGAATCACTTCATCGCACTTGTCAAGAATGGGGTGTTGAAATCAAACGAATCTTCTATTCACCGCATCACCCCGAATTCGGAAATTCACTCACGAGAAAACCGGAGCGTCTTCTAATGGAACGTGCATTGGCTCGCTATAACCTCGATCCTTCGACGAGTGTCATGATTGGAGATCGGGAGCGCGACGTACAATGCGCAGCACAAGTGGGAGTTCGGGGGATTTTGATACCAACCAATAGTCCCTTGCTCGACGTTGTCCGTACTCTCGAATAACAGACCTTGCACATGAGCTATGTCTTCCATAAAGGTGAGTTTCTTGACGACTCGGCAACGCATATTGCCAAAGACAATCGTGCCTTTCGATTTGGTGATGGTTTCTTTGAGAGTTTGCGCATTGTCAATGGTAACGCTCTTTTTCTGGAGAGCCATTTCGCTCGAATAACGGCAACAGCTCAGGCACTCAAAATTCAACCCGGAGCAGACTTCTCGCTTCATTCACTCAGGGCGCAGGTTCAAGAGCTCTTGCAACGCAACGGCATTTCCGAGGGAGGTCGCATGCGAATTACCTTCTATCGAAAATCTACCGGTTTCTATTTGCCCAAACAAGATGAAATGACCTATTTCATCGAAGCGGAGCCTTTGCCTGACAATGAATTTGTGTTGAACCCGACGGGAAGGCAGGTCGACATTTTCATGGACTTCAAGAAAGAGATCAATAAGCTTTCCGTTTTCAAAACCCTCAACTGCCAGCTTTACGTGCAGGCCGCTATTCACGCTCGCGACAAAGGACTCGATGAAGCTCTCATCCAAAACAGCAAACTCTCCATCATTGAGTCTAATTCGAGCAATCTATTTATCGTTTCCAACGGAGTGCTCTACACCCCAACGCTCGACGATGGTCCGGTGGCAGGTACCATGCGCATGAACATTATTAACCTTGCTCTTGAAAACAAGATAAAGGTATACGAGTGCACGCTGAACCCTCACAACTTGTTGGCCGCCGATGAAATGTTCCTGACCAATGCGGTGCGAGGTATTGAATGGGTTGTTGGGTATAGAACCAAACGCTACTTTAACGACATGTCGAAAAAACTCGTTGGTTATCTCAACGAAAGTGCAAAAGCCTACGGACAACCGGCTCAGTGAGTCCGCTAGATTCGGTAACATTTTCTTAGGTCTAATTATCATTCATTATACATCCGGTTTACCTGCTTTTCAGCTAAATTGCCGGCCATTCATCGCACCATGAAACCCAGTAACTACAAGCTTTTATCCGGATTGGCAATTCTATTTGCCATGTCTCTTGTATTCACCTCATGCAAGGATGACGAAGCTGAAGTTATCGAAACGCCGATTGTTTGCGGCTTACCCAATGGCACACTAAAATGGACAGCCGACGGTGCCGAGCGTTGTGCCAACGCGAGCTTGTTTGGCGACTATGGCATCTTTCTGACGGTGAATGGCATTTCGACACAAGGACAAACGCTCACACTAGAACTCGACAGTTTATCGGTTGGAACGCACGAGCTTTCTGCCGATGCAAATTTCATGCTCTACACCGACGGCTTGGCTGTAGCGTGGGAAGTAACCAACGAGCAGCCGGGAACTATTACCATCACCAGTCATAATGAATCAACCAATCGACTGGAAGCAACATTCCAAGCCACCTTGGCAAATCCGGTGAGCGGTGCCACCAAAACACTGAGCAACGGACAACTCAGCATTAAATACACAGAATAATTACTTCACTATCTAAATCAACATTAAAATCATCGTTATGAAAGCATACCTTCCCTGGACAGCGCGTATTGTGGTATCCATTCTTTTTCTGGTGTCGGCAGTTTCCAAAATGTTCCCGATTTGGATGTTTGAAAAACAGCTGGTCGATCTCGGTATTTGCGGTTGGTGCGACGCCCCTTATTTCTCCCGATTACTGATTGCACTGGAAGCAGCCATTGGCATTGCGATTCTTCAACGTCACTTCCTCAAGCGCTTTGTCATTCCGGTTACAGCGTTTCTATTGGTCGCTTTCTGCGCGCATCTTTCCATTGAAATGGTAAAGCACGGCGCCATGAACGGCAATTGCGGTTGCTTTGGCCAACTTATTCCGATGACTCCATTGGAAGCGTTCATCAAAAACGTGCTTACACTCGGGCTTCTTGTATACATATACCGAACAACCCAAGAACATGAAAAAGGTCAAAACCGCTTCATGGTTCCCCTGTTTATTTACTCTGTATCAGCCTTCGGCATGTTCGCTCTATTTCCGTTCTGCCCATGTGAGGCGGAAAATACAGGTGACTCTGCAACCGAAACTGAAGTGCTAATCGAAGACAATTCTACCACCATTGATTCAACAGGTACGAATGCTGATACATTGGCGATAACAACCACCGCTTCTTCGGATACAGTTGCGAGCGCAAAAGTGGAAGAAGTTCAGCCTCCCAAGGTAAAATCACGCTTCTCTGAGTTCAAGACAATAGGTGGCAAGAAAGTCAACCTGGATGAAGGTAAAAAACTCGTTTGCTTCTTTGCACCGGGTTGCGACCATTGCCGCGAGACCGCCAAAGAACTAAAGGCGTTGGCTGCAAAATTGAAATTGCCCGACACCTATATTATTTTCATGGATGAGGAAGCGTTTCTCATTCCGGAGTTTATGAAAGAGACCGGTTTCAACAAACCGTATCAAGTAATTGATATCCCGAAATTCTGGACAGTTCTGGGAAGCAACGCGAGCACGCCCGGCCTCTTCTACTTGTGGAATGGAAACATCATCAAGTCTTTTGAAGGAATCGAAGGTAACAAGTTTGATGCAACGGCTCTGAAAAGTGCTCTTGAACAACCCTACAGCGGCAAGTAAGAGTGTCATCAGAAATTCATATCCAACCCTATGAAGTTCTCAATCGATTTTTCGAGGATAAACTCGCGGACGAAACACTTTATCGAAGTGTCTCCTATTCTTTTCTGAAGGTGTTTCAGCATGCGCTCACCTATGAGCAAGCAGGCACGCACAACAGAATTATCAGGAATTACTTGCACTGGCCTTTGCACGTGCATAGCGCATTCCTAAAGTTGAAAGGTGTTATTCATAAGGAGCATTCACCACTTGAGCTTCGGGAGTTTGTGTTCATCGATCCTGCCCGCATCGCATGTGATTCGCTGCAGCAATGGCATTCCATTTATATGGAACGACCGACTTCCGTATTGGATGCAAATGCCATCAGTCTAATTAATCGAAAAAACGAACCTCGGCTAACTTGTCAAGCAAGCATCGACACAATACCTCGTTCATATGGCCTTCCCGATGCAACCGAGTTAAGTATGCTTCGGGAAATAGATGGGGTTGCAAAAAAGACATTAAAATCGAAGGCATGGAGTGATCTTCAGAAAAAGCACATACTGTCAGCGCTTCACGTTTTCTTTGACGATTATCGATTCTACTACAGGTTGTTTCGGAATCAACAGGTGCGCTCTGTGGTATTCATCAGCCATTACCACAACGAGGGGCTAATCGCTGCGCTGAAAACGCTCGGTATTCGAAGCATCGAATTGCAGCATGGCTTGATTTCGAAAAATGATCTGTATTATCGATATACCGCCACGTTTAAAAACGCAGTAGAGAATGCGTTCTTTCCCGATCACATTTGTGTATATGGTAGTTATTGGAAACAGCTGCTATTAGGCGGATGTGAATTTTCAGAACAGTCCATCACCGTTGCCGGAGACTACCAATGGCACGAAGAATCCAGTCAGGTAAAGTCAACTCCACAAAAAACAGTGCTTATATGTGCGCAAAAAAACATGCACGACGAGTACGTTGCCTACGCTCAACGTTTGTTACCCTTTGTGGAATTACATTCAGACTGGAAATGGATTATCAAAATGCATCCACTCGAAAAGAAGAAGTCACTTTACCGAGAACTCGAAAAGATTGGCTTTGAAATTATCGATCAGGAAAAGTCACTCGACATGTTACTTCGAGAAGCAAGCATTCAAATCAGCATCTATTCAACCACCTTTTTCGATGCACTGGGATATGACATTACCAATTTCTCCCTCCAACAGTATGGCATTTACCGAGATTATGCCGCAAACATGATTGAAGAAGGCGTTGCCCATCCCCTGCTTATAGATGAAGATCCGATTGAAAAACACCTGCGAGTTAAAGACCATATCGCACTTCGTTCACGTCAAGAAGTATATGGTGCTTTCAACGCTGATGCGCTGCGCAGCGCTCTGGTTGGCGATTGATAAACTAAGGGTTAATGATTTTCTGAATACAACTTGATAACTTGGCAGTCGCAGGGTATATACTACTACCCTGCTTTCCTAATTAAACCTCGGGTTCACGACATTGTTATAAATCGAACCGAAACGATAGCTTAATCCCAGATATGCATTCAACTCAAATCCGGTGAGAAGCTGCTGCTGTTGAAGCAACACCTCTTCCTGCGAGGCACCATTCAATCGAATATTCACCTGGTCGCGCTGAATGCTATAACCCATCCAAGAACTTGCTGAAAGGCCTTTGAAGATTCGCACATCAAAATTGCACCAGAAGTATAGGTGATTGCGATCAAAATCATTTAGAAAGCTAGCAACCTCTACGCCTGAAGAAAACTGTCCCCAATCCTTGGTAAAGGATGAGGCGATTGTCAATGAATGCGACGGAATTCGATCAGTGGACTTATTGAAAATGGTCTCCTCCTGAAAGTCGTAATAAGTAAATCCGGCGCGATACACCATCGTGAGCGACTTCGTCTGAGCTTCGCGATAAGGGAAAACATTGTATTCAACGGCGGCAGCGATGTTCTGATACAAATCGTAGTTACTGAAATCGCTGCGTTCCGTGTAAGCAAAACCACCGGCCGACCAATGCTCATTGAGCGAATGGACATAAGTAACATTAGCTGATTGCGATCGAAGTATATAGGTATCCTTGAAACCTGCATAGTCGTAGCGTTGCTCGCTGTAACTGGCTCTAACATCCACTGATAACTTGTGCGTTTCCTTCACTTGAGATGCCGACAAGGACGAATTAAGAAAACCGGATTGATACACCTTCTGTGCTCCTACGTTTCCATTAGCACCTGCACGAAAGACCCATGCGTTCCACCGGTCTTCCTCCGGGTTACTGCCAATCCCCTTATCAAGACTATCCTTTGCCAGATTACTATCAATTGTAAGGCAATCGCCCGTGCTGCTGCAAGCAGCATAACGGACGAGCCCCAATTTTACCTTGCGACAAAGCTGCTCGCGTATCTCATTGTCCGTGTTGATAGCGTTGGTGGAAAACTTCATTGTATCCTTAAGGCCCGCTAATGCCTTCTTACCTGCAAACTGCAACTGAAACTCATCTCCTCCGCTTCCGGTTCGCAAACTGGTTATCGTCAAATCAACATCACTTACAAACTGATCCTGGACAAAATTCGCCCAGGTAATTTGTGTCCGAAGGAAGTCTTGGTAGCAATAGTTGCAATTGATGTAAACCTTCAAATTAGAAGAACTATCCGGTGCCTGAGCACGAGCATTTGGAGCGTTCAACAGCCCCAGAATCATACACACAAAAAGCACACGAGTCATAAGAAAAACATTTAGAATTAGCTGCCGAACGACATAACCGTAAAGCTTATTGCTTTACAGGAGCAGGACGCTCCTTGAAAACATATACCTCTTCATTCTCACGCTTCATGTAATAATTCTCACGGGCGAATTTTTCGAGGGAATAGGTGTTTGTTGTGAGGTCATGCAAAGCCTCAGCTGCACGAATATTATCATCCTTCATTCGCTGAACTTCAGCTCTTAACTCAGCTACTTCTCTACGTGATTGAAAGATGTAAATCAAATCGATTTCATTGAAAAAGGTTAGCCACAGCAGAAAGATGACCGTCGATAAGGTGTATTTACTTTTTACTGCCCGAATGATCCACTTTTTCATGCGTGCAATATGATAACGACAAGCCTTCCTGCGCAGAAAAAACAGCGCGTTTATGAACAGGAAAACGTGAAGAATCTACCCTTCGAAACACAGGGAAATAACGAATGTCCGTGTGCGCAGGCGCGATATTGGATCCGTGAACTGGTTATTCTCCTGGATGAGAACATTCTTCATTCCAAAGCCGGTTTTGAGTTCTACTCCAAATTTGAAGTAGGGTAGAAAAAAGTCAAACCCACCACCTGCATCGAGGGTAATGTCTGTCTTCTCCAGCTTTACCACAATCTTACCGGCCACGGCCTCGTCCACATCCTTTTGTGATTGCATGTCTATGCCATAGCTACCGCCTATCAGTCCATAAGCGGCGAAGTTGCCTACACGGTTCGTGCGTAGTTTTAACATAAGCGGAAACTGGAGCCAAACAGACTCTGTGCGCTTCAAAAAGGTTTCCACCTTATTTCCTTCTTCTAAAAACGTGTAGTTCAGTCCGCGATCTTGAAAAGACAAACCAGGCACAAATCGAAGGTTTACATTTTTAATGGGGTTGAAGGAAGCAAGCAGCGCCAAATTGAAGCCCGCCTGAGGAACATTTTCTATTCCTAGCAATGAATCGCTGAACGAAAAATCCGGCTTGTAGTCAAGAAAAAAGGACGACGTGTTGGCAGATATCAAAAAACCAAAATGATACTTCCTGCTATCGAAAGAAGACAGATTCTCTCGTCCCCTCGCCTGAGCGTGGGCCTTATTCGACATTAGAAATGCCGACCAAAAAATTAAAACAATACAAACTTGTTTCATCGACGCTGCAAGTAACGAATCATTTTGGAATTATTGCCCTACCATTTTCGAACAAATGTGCGCCAGAAAAACACAGCCAGAACGCCATATGCAATCGCAATGAATGTAAGTGCTAGCGATCCTCCCATGATTCGGGTTTGAACCGAAACGTTGCGCTCCACATTTTCGCGGTTCTTCTGCATGAGCTCCTCCACTGTTTTACCTTTTTCTTCCGGGTGCTGACTCAGAAAATTGGCGAGGTTATTCTCATCCTTGATACCCTCATTAAAGGTTTCAATATAGGCTGACCGCAACTCCTCAATGTCGTCGCTCAGCCATGCATAGTAAACACCTATAAACACTACAGCGACTAACACATAGAGCAATGCCGGCTTCATGCATACTTTGAAATCTTCCAGAAAGCCTGAAACACGGCCTTGAAGGTTGCGGTAATGCACGCTAATCGCCAAAAAGACAAGCAATAAGATGAACAGGATGTTGAGCAATACACCGGTGTTTTGAGCCGACTCAACATCAAGTTGCAAGCCCAACGTCCAACGAACACCCAGCCAAACTGCCGCCAGTATAACAGGCAACCACTTCATCGCCATACCTTACGAGTTCATACTCACGAGGAATTCCTCGTTGTTCTTGGTTTTTTCGATGCGATCTTTCACGAACTCCATGGCTTCCACCGGATTCATATCAGCCAAGTGGCGACGCAAAATCCACATACGCTGAAGAACATCGCGGTCGTGCAGCATGTCTTCCTTACGTGTGCCTGAAGACAGAATATCGATAGCGGGGAAGATGCGTCGGTTCGAAATTTTACGTTCCAGCTGCAATTCCATGTTACCCGTTCCTTTAAACTCTTCGAAGATTACTTCATCCATCTTCGAGCCGGTATCCACCAAGGCGGTAGCGATGATCGACAACGAACCACCGTTCTCTATCTTACGAGCAGCACCGAAGAAACGCTTTGGTTTTTCCAAGGCATTCGCTTCCACACCTCCGGAAAGAACCTTACCACTGGCCGGAGCAACCGTATTATATGCACGAGCCAAACGTGTAATGGAATCGAGCAGAATACACACATCGTGTCCGCATTCCACCATCCG
>CANIAA010000052.1 GCA_947465255.1 Flavobacteriales bacterium
GGCTCCTTGATAATTGATATTGGTTCCATACTGAACATCGATAGTCGAATAGGTATCAGAGAAAATGAAGTTGAGGTATCGATTGCCATCGCATTGGGCTGAAAGTTGAGAACTGATGGCAAATAGGATAACGAGTAGAGTGAATTTCATAGCATTGATTTCTGCACCAAACATAAACGAAAAAGACAACGACCCTGTTTTGCTCGCCATTATTCCAACCATTTGCCCATTGAGTTGTTATGCATACGCCACGAGGAACGTGTTATCTTCGCGGCGTTTAGAAAAAAGGCATGATAGAAACCGATATCATTATTGTAGGCGCAGGTCCATGTGGGTTGTTTACCGTATTCGAGGCCGGCTTGCTCAAATTACGTTGTCACCTTATTGACGCATTGCCTCAGGCAGGTGGACAGCTTACCGAGATTTATCCCAAGAAACCCATTTACGATATACCGGGCTTCCCGGAAGTTCTGGCCGGCGACCTGATTGATCACTTGATGAAACAGGCCGAGCCTTTTAAGCCGGGCTTCACTCTGGGCGAGCGCTGCGAGTCGTTCGAGAAAACGGATGACGGCAAGTTTATCGTGAAAACAAGTCGTGGCACTTTGCACAAAGCACCTGTTGTTGCTATTGCAGGCGGATTAGGTTGCTTTGAGCCGCGCAAACCGCCGATAGGGAACATAGGCCAGTTTGAAGACAAGGGTATTGAGTACATCGTGCGCGACCCGAATTTCTACAAGGGCAAGCGAGTGATCATCAGTGGAGGTGGAGACAGCGCTCTTGATTGGTCTATTTTCCTGGCCAATGGCGTTGCGACGGAAGTCACGCTCATACACCGCAGTAAAAGCTTCCGTGGACATCCGGATAGTGTCCAGAAGGTACTGGATATGTCTGCATCCGGAAGAATTAAATTGTTGACAGATGCCGAAGTGGTTGGATTGAATGGTTCGGATAACCTCGAGTCCATTGAAGTCGATGTTCAAGGCGAGGGCAAACAAACACTTGCAACTGACCATTGGTTGCCATTGTTCGGTTTGTCGCCCAAGTTGGGGCCATTGGCCGACTGGGGGCTCAATATTGACAAGAACTCCATCGAGGTAAATACCTTTGATTACAGTACGAATGTTCCGGGTATTTATGCCATAGGTGACATCAATACATATCCGGGAAAGCTGAAGCTCATCCTATGTGGATTCCACGAGGCCACACTCATGGTGCAGAGTGCTTTCAAGCGCATCTACCCGGACAAGAATTATGTGTTGAAATACACGACGGTAAATGGTGTGACCGGTTTCTAAGTTTGTTCTACTTTCGCCCGAGTTATGGAAAACATCATTCACATTACGGTTGTAGATAGAGAAGGAAAGGAGCACGTTCTGGAAGCTCCGACCGACATGAACATGAACATGATGGAGCTTTGTAAAAGCTACGAGCTCCCGGTAGAAGGTACATGCGGCGGCATGGCCATGTGTGCTAGCTGTCACATGTACATCCTTTCAGACCATGCTCTGCCCGATCGTAATGACGATGAGGAGGCCATGCTTGATCAGGCATTCTTTGTAAAGAGCAACTCCCGTTTGGGGTGTCAGTTGCATTTGGCCAATGAAATGAATGGCCTGAAGGTTCAATTGGCGGAAGTTTCGGGTTAATTCCCGGTTTGTTCCAGCCAAGCCTTTCGTACCTTCGCGCGCCCTTAATACCTTATTTCAATTATGAAGCGCGTGTTGATTACCGGTGCAGCCGGATTTCTGGGGTCGCATTTGTGCGACCGTTTTATCAAAGAAGGTTTCCATGTCATTGGCATGGACAATCTGATTACCGGTGATCTGAAAAACATCGAACACTTATTTCCCAATGAGCATTTCGAGTTTTATCACCACGATGTTTCCAAGTTTATTCACGTTCCCGGTGAATTGGATTACATTCTTCACTTCGCGTCGCCGGCAAGTCCGATTGACTATCTGAAGATTCCGATTCAGACATTAAAGGTGGGTTCACTGGGTATTCACAATTGTCTTGGTTTGGCTAAAGTGAAGAATGCTCGTGTGCTCATTGCCAGCACCAGTGAAGTGTATGGTGACCCAACTGTTCACCCGCAAAAGGAAAGCTACTGGGGAAATGTGAATCCGGTGGGGCCTCGCGGTGTCTATGATGAAGCCAAGCGTTTTCAGGAAGCCATGACCATGGCCTATCATACGTTTCACGGAGTTGAGACACGCATTGTGCGAATCTTCAATACGTATGGTCCGCGCATGCGACTGAACGACGGACGTGTATTGCCGGCTTTCATTGGCCAGGCTTTGCGTGGAGAAGACCTTACCGTGTTTGGTGATGGTTCACAGACGCGTTCATTCTGCTATGTCGATGATTTGGTGGAGGGAATCTACCGCTTGCTCCACAGCGATTACAGCGGCCCGGTAAACGTTGGGAACCCTGATGAGATTACAATTGGCGATTTCGCAGAAGAGATTATCAAGCTCACCGGAACAACTCAAAAAGTGATTTACAAGGAACTACCTACCGACGACCCGAAGCAGCGTCAGCCTGATATTACGCTGGCCCGACAGCTTCTCGGATGGGAACCGAAGGTGCACCGCAGCGAGGGATTGAAGATTACCTACGATTACTTCAAGGCGCTTTCGGCCGATGAGCTGAATAAGGTAGAGCACAAGAATTTCGAGAAGTACATTAAAAGTTGATAGTGATTGCAAGCCTGTAAAATAGCCGTTAATAATGCTATTTTCGCGGCTCACATCACGTACGATTCATTTCCGATTATGATATACAATCGATTAAAAAACAAGGAAGCCAAGTTGGCTGTTATTGGACTTGGTTATGTGGGATTGCCGATTGCGCTCGAGTTTGCTCGATCAATCAAGGTTGTTGGTTTTGATATCAATCAGAAGCGTGTCGACATGATGCGCAACAAAATAGACCCGTCACAAGAGCTCGAGAGCTCAGCATTCGAAGGCTGTGATATTCATTTTACGGCAGATATCAATGAATTGAAGGACGTGAACTTCTTCATTATCGCGGTTCCGACCCCCATCAACCATTTGAATCTTCCCGATTTGGGGCCGGTACTTTCTGCCTCGCGAACAGTAGGGCAGGTGTTGAAGAAGGGCGATTATGTGGTGTATGAATCAACTGTTTATCCAGGATGCACGGAAGATGACTGTGTTCCAATTTTGGAGGAGCTTTCCGGTTTGAAGCGGGTGAGCGATTTCAAAGTGGGTTATTCACCAGAGCGTATAAATCCGGGCGATAAAAACAACACCCTTCGAACAATTACAAAGGTCGTTTCCGGTTGTGATGCAGAGTCATTGGAAGAGATAGCCAAGACGTATGAGATAGTCGTTGATGCCGGTACTTTTCGCGCAGCGGGTATCAAGGTAGCAGAGGCATGCAAGATTTTGGAGAACACCCAGCGTGACGCGAACATAGCCATCATCAACGAGTTTTCGATGATTATGAATATGATGGACATCAACACTTACGATGTGTTGGAGGCGGCAGGCACGAAGTGGAACTTCCTAAAGTTTACACCCGGTTTGGTGGGCGGCCACTGTATCGGTGTGGATCCCTACTATCTGGTTTATAAAGCAAAGAAACTCGGTTACCATAGCCGTGTAATCAGTAGCGCACGCTATGTGAATGATGGCATGGGACAGTACGTAGGAAAGCAAACCGTGAAGAAGATATTGGAGCAAGGACGCAATGCCCTTGAGTCGCGCGTGTTGGTGATGGGAGCCACTTTCAAGGAAGATGTAAGTGATGTGCGCAATTCGAAGATGGTGGATGTGATCCGCGAGTTGGAATCATTCAGCATCAAGGTGGACGTGATAGACCCGCATGCCGACAGTGACGAGCTGAAGCATGAGTATGGCTTTGGATTGGTAGCAGAGGCAGATAAGAATGCCTATGATGCCATCATCCTGGGTGTAGCTCACAAAGAGTACAAAGAGTTATCAGAAAATGATTTCAAGGCATATCTTCACGAAGGAAAAGGAGCGTTGATCGACCTCAAGGGTTTGTATCGCGGCAAGATGAAGGAGTTGAATTACTGGAGCCTTTAAAATAGTGACTAGTGACAAGTGACAAGTGACTAGTGGCGATTGGCCGGTGGAGGTTCCTTTGCGGATAAATTAGGGTAATATCGAAATAATATTATAAAATATACTAGCCACTAGTTCTGATTATTCGTCACTAGTCACTAGTCATTAGTCACTAATTATGAAGCTTCTTATCACCGGCGGAGCCGGATTCATTGGATCGCACGTTGTGCGCAGAATGGTTAAAGCCTACGGACAATATTCGATTGTGAACTTAGACGCACTCACGTATGCGGGTAACTTGGCTAATTTGGCTGATGTTCAGGATGAACCCAACTACCGGTTCGTGAAAGGTGATATTACAGATAAGGCTTTCATCCGACAATTATTTCTCGATGAGCAATTTGATGGTGTAATACACCTTGCTGCCGAAAGTCATGTTGATCGCAGTATTTCCGGCCCCGATGCATTCATACAAACGAATGTAGTAGGTACAGCCAATTTGCTGAATGCAGCCGTAGAGAGTTGGAAAGGAAATATGGAAGGCAAGCGGTTTTATCATGTTTCAACCGATGAAGTATTTGGATCATTAGGAGAGACAGGTATGTTTTCCGAGACCACGGCCTATGATCCACGAAGCCCATATAGTGCAAGCAAAGCAGCGAGCGATCATTTGGTAAGAGCCTATCATCATACCTACGGATTACCGGTGATCATAAGCAACTGCAGTAATAACTACGGCAGTCATCATTTCCCGGAAAAGCTCATTCCGCTCATCATCAACAACATTAAAAATAAACGTCCGTTGCCTGTGTATGGCAAAGGTGAGAACATTCGCGACTGGCTGTGGGTGGAAGACCATGCGCGTGCTATTGACGTTATTTTTCACCGTGGTTGCTCAGGTGAAACCTACTGTATAGGAGGCAACAATGAGTGGAAAAATATTGATGTTGTCAAGTTGCTGTGCAAGTTGATGGATGATAAGCTAGGACGTTCGGCAGGAGAAAGCGAACAACTTATCACCTACGTTACGGACCGCCCCGGGCATGATGCGCGCTATGCTATCGATGCAACCAAACTGAAGAATGAATTGGGCTGGGAACCCACGCAGCCGTTTGAAACCCTTCTTTCGCAAACCATCGATTGGTATTTGGCGAATGAGACTTGGCTGGACCAGGTAACGAGTGGTAATTATCGCAATTACTACGAACAACAGTACAATCGCTAGCCATGGGACTTTTCGACAAGTGGAGGCCTGTGCGCAAGGAGAAACCAATCGACCCGATTGATCTCTCGGTCTTGGGAGTCGATATGCACAGCCACTTGTTGCCCGGAATTGATGACGGCGCGGCGAATCTGGAAGAATCCATTCAGCTCATCCTGCATTTACAGGAAATGGGTTACAAGAAATTTATTACCACGCCGCACATTTTTTGGGATATGTATAAAAACACTCCCGAGATTATATCAGAGAAACTCGCCATTCTTCGCGAGGAGGTAAAGCGTCGTGAAATTGACATAGAAATTGAGGCTGCCGCAGAGTATTACTGTGACGAGCATTTTGAGAAACAAATTGAGGAGCAACGCTTACTCACGTTTGGAAAGAAAAAGTTTGTGCTGTTTGAAATTTCATTCGCAGCGGAAAATGTGAATTTGGGCCGTGCGATTTTCAATATGCGCTTGGCCGGTTATCAGCCCATACTTGCCCACCCCGAGCGCTATGAATATTGGCATGGCAACTTCGGTAAGTATGAAAGTATGCTGGATAAAGATGTTATGCTGCAGCTCAACATCAATAGTCTGACCGGTCAATATGGCCCTGCTTGCCAGCGAATTTCAGAACGTCTTATCGAAAAGGGGATGGTCAGTTTTATCGGAACGGATTGCCACCACATGGGACATGTGCAGCTCACCCATCAGGCGCGTCAGTTGCGCTCGTTGAAACGCCTTATCGATTCCGGTAAATTGCTTCATCATGAGTTGTAGTGCCGCTTAATTCTATCATTCGAAAATGACTTTGTTAGATCAGTTTAATCGAGACGGATTTTTGGTGTTGGAGGGTTTTAACTCTTCTGAGGCATGCGATTCACTCATGCGCCGAGCGCTTGAATTGGCAAGTTCTTTTGAAGTTGATGGTTCTTACTCTGTTTTCCAAACACAGAATCAGTCGGCTACCAGCGATGACTATTTTTTGAATTCAGGCGATCGCATTGCCTGCTTTTTTGAGAAGGACGCGTTTGATGAACAGGGTAATTTGAAGTACACTCTATTCCGGTCTCTGAATAAACTCGGCCATGCGATGCACGATTTGGATGAGGTGTACAATTCCTTTACGCGTTCTTCACAGATGAAGTCGCTTGTGCGCAGTTTGGAAATGCATGACTATGTGGCCATTCAGAGCATGCACATTTTCAAGCATGCACGTATCGGTGGAGTAGTAGATGTTCATCAGGACTCCACATTTCTGTATACAGAGCCGGCCTCGTGCATTGGGTTCTGGTTTGCGCTCGAAGATGCGACAATCGAGAATGGTTGCTTATGGGCGAAACCAGGCGGACATCAGACGACCCTGCGCTCGCGCTTTCAGCGAAAGGCAGGGGGGGGCACCGAAATGATAACCATTCATGAAGAAGAAATTGCCATCGACGAGATGATCCCGCTGGAGGTGAAAAAGGGGGCGTGTGTTGTTCTTCACGGCCATTTGCCACACTACAGCCAACCCAATACGAGCGGTCAATCGCGCCAGGCCTATGCCGTTCATTTGGTGGACCCGACCGCTTACTATCCGTCTGATAATTGGCTGCGCAGAAAAACCTCATCGTTGCGAACGATATGAAGTATGCCCCGGTTTTTTTCATAGTTGGATTCATGATTCTATTCTCGGGATGTGCTGAAACGGCGCGTACGAAGGAAGATGCGTTGCCCGCAGTTGTTGACCATATAAGGCCTCGCTATGCACAAGGGTTTGATTGGAAGGTGCTGGCCGATAGTTCTTATTTGATTACCATTTTCAACTTGGAGTCGCCCGGTGATACGCTCCAAGTGATACGCTGGAAGAAGCGTTCAATGGAGCGATTAGCAAGCTTGTCTACTACCCATATTCCTTTTTTTACAGCGCTTGAAGGCTTGCAACAATTGAAGGGTGTAGGCTTTGCGGATCGCCTTCCGGAAGGAGAAGCGAAAAGGCTGTTTGATAATAACGATCTCATCAATCTGACAAGTGGTAATGAACTCGAGCCGGAGGCTGTGTTTAGCATTGAACCTGATTTGTTATTTGTATATCCTTTTGGAGGCAAGAGTTACGACAAGTTTCTATCACATGGTATAGGATGTGTGCAGGTTTCAGAATACCTCGAGAAGCATCCGTTGGGCCGCGCCGAATGGATTCGCTTGTTTGGATGTTTGCTGAATAAACAGACGCTTGCCGACAATGTCTTTGCTCAACTAGAGCAGGAGTATGTCTCACTGCGAGACAGTATTGCAAAGAGAGTATCCAACCGGCCGGTTGTGTTTGCCGGTTCGATGGACGGTGATCGGTGGGCGGTGCCTTCTGCCAATAGTTACCTGGCAACCTTGATATACGACGCCGGAGGTAGTTACTTGTTCAGTGATAGTTCCGCCACGGGCAATTTGGTGCTGCCATTTGAGTCGTTTTATCAATCGGCAAGTAAGGCAGATTTTTGGGGCAAAATCATCTATGAGCCTAATCCGAATTCACCCGATGTAATAACGCAGGGCGATAATCGACTGCGTGAATTGAAAGCCTTTGGAAACCATCACGTATTTGTATGCAATGCTATGCAGACAGATTACCATGGGCAGGCAGTTATGGAGCCGCATCAGTTGTTGCTTGATCTGCATCAAATCTTCGAAAATTCAGAATTTTCAGGTAGTAATCGCTACTTCAAGCCGTGGACTTATTATGACTAATGGTTGCTTCTTGTATCTTTGACCATATGGCTTCGTTGTTAAGAGAGTGGGTGTTTGTTTTAGCTCTGTTGTTCCTAGTGCAGGGAGCATGCTCTCAAAACTATTCTCTCAATGGCGATGCAACCTCTGCGAATGGCAGTTGCATAACAGTTACGCCTAATGCTACTTGGCAAAACGGCTCGGTGTGGTATAACGATTTGCTCGATTTGTCGCAGCCTTTTACCTTGGAATTTCAGATGAATTTTGGAAATGTTGATGCAAACGGCGCTGATGGAATGGCCTTCGTAATGCAAACAGTGGGGGCCAATGCCATTGGCACAGATGGCGCAGGATTCGGTTTTCAAGGATTCAACCCTTCATTTGGAATTGAGTTCGATACCTATCACAATGGTGACTTGGGCGATTTAACAGCCGACCATGTTGCGTTTCATCGCGATGGCAATATCTACCATAACCTTGCTAACAATTTGGCGGGACCTGTCACAGCTAACGCATCAGGACAGAACATTGAAGACGGTCAGGAACATCCGGTCAAGATTGTTTGGAATCCGGCTACAGAAGTGCTTGAGTTGTATTTCGATTGCGCCTTTCGACTTTCAGCCACTATTGATTTGGTGAATACAATCTTCAACGGAGCGAATCAGGTATGGTGGGGTTTCACGGGGGCTACAGGAGGCCTGTCGAATGCCCATGTGGTTTGCCTTGCCGATACGTATGAGTTCAACGAAAACCTTGAGTATACGATTTGCGAAGGCGCATCCACCACTATCTCTGCCAATGGTAATCCCGATGGAACTTTCATTTGGACACCTGCCGCCGGCTTATCGAACAATGCGATACAAGCACCTATTGCATCACCAACTGCCAATACACAATACTGTTACACCTACACCGATGTTTGCGGCAACGTTTCCACGGGTTGTGTGCAGGTAAATCTGGAAGCACCGCCTGTGGTAAGTGCCGGCAGTAATGATGTATTCTGTGAAAATGATCAATATACGCTAGCAGGAACATGCAATCAAGCTGATGCGCTGTTTCAATGGACAACGGTTGATGGGAATTTTGCAGGAGTCACCAATGCGATAAATGCGGTTATCGATGCGCCAGGAACCTACCGGCTGACAGCAACTTCGGCCATTCTTGGATGCACGTCGAATGATGAAGTAGTGATTAGCGAAACGCCATTGCCCAACCCGACTATTAATTCGCCGGTCAGCAAATGCACATACGATAACACCGTGTTGGACATCGGTAGCAGCTGGCAGTCGATTACCTGGGCCGATGGAACGACTTCTTCCATCTTCACGGCCGATGCCCCGGGCAGTTATGATGTGGTTATTGAGCAGAACAACTGCGATGTGACCATGACCTTTGTGGTGAACGATATTATTTTACCCAATGTCGATTTGGGCCTCGATCAAGTGATATGCGCAGGCGACACGGCATGGCTCGATGCGGCCACGTTCGTTACCTGGAATACCGGAGCAGCAGGAGCATTGTTTCCTGCGACCCTATCAGGAGAATACATTGCCGAAGCGACTTTGCAAGGTTGCTTTGAACGCGATACCATAGAAGTGCTTGTGCAAGCGCCACCTTATGTGGAACTTGGATCAGATACGTCGTATTGCGAAGGTCAAACGCTGTTGTTGCGTTCGCAGGAAGTAGGCACTTGGAACACAGGCGACGTTGGTGATGCGCTCATTGTGATCGAGCCGGCCACCTATCAAATTGAAGTGGTACAAGGGCCCTGCACCGTAATAGATTCAGTAGCCGTGGCAGAGCTGCCGCTGCCGTTTGTGACGTTGGGTGCAGATCCGCTTTATTGCGAAGGCAATAGTTATGAGTTGAATGCGATGGCCGAGTTTGCCGATTATTATACTTGGTCGACAGGCGACACCACAGAGACGATTCGCGTGGAGGAGAGTGTCGATTTGGCTATCGAAGTGGGTAATAATTGCGGAACCAGCACGGATTCTCTCTTTGTTGTTTTTGAAGATTGCTCAGCGTTTCTCTATTTCCCCTCTTGTTTTTCTCCCAATGGTGATGGAATTAACGACGTTTATAAACCATCTGCATTGAATATTGATTCCTACGATTTAAAGATATTCGATAAATGGGGTAAGCTTATTTTTCAATCTATGGATGCCAATGAACCCTGGGTTGGCGATTCGTTGGAAGGCGGATATTACGTGCCGAACGGCGTGTACAATTATTTCCTGGTTTGCAGAACGGGGAAGGGGAATAGCCTCGAACGCCGCGGTCATATCATAGTGACGCGTTAGTCCAGGTTTATTTCGCAGCCGCTCGCTTCAATCGGTCGTTGATGGCGCGCCCAAGACCGTAGTCGGGAACAAACTCCGCGATTATTATACTATGTTGATCGGCATCGAGTTTGCGCATGGCAGCGAAAAGCTTTCGCGCTGCTTCGTGCAAATCGCCCGTTTCGGAAAGACGGATGTTTCGGAAATTGTGAAAGCTGTCTTTGAAGCTGAGAATACTGACGTCGCTTCCATGCTCATGTAAGAGCTCATGAATATTGCCCACGAGCATCGGCTTGCGGGGCGCGTAATGCGAATGCAGCATGCCGGGCGCTTGCGGAGAGCTCGTGCTGATGGCGTTCACCTGCACAGGGCCGATAATCTCTTCAATGGTTTCCACAGCAGTGCCGCCTAAGCGAAGAATAGTTGGAGTATCTCCGCTACAATCGATGATGGTCGATTCGACGCCGATGGTGCATTCGCCGCCATCGAGTATGAGCGGAATGCGATCGCCTAACTGCTCCGCCACGTGCTGGGCAGAAGTAGGAGAGATGTAGCCAAATGGATTGGCACTGGGAGCGGCGAGCGGGAAGTTGAGCGAGCGCAGGAGCTCTAGTGTTAGCGCGTGGTTGGGCATGCGCACGCCCACGGTATCGAGTCCGGAGGTAACGATGTGCGGAATGCGCTCATGTTTTTGAAGCACGATGGTGAGCGGTCCCGGCCAAAGTTCCTCCATGAGTTTGTAGGCTGATTCAGGAATGTGTGATGCTACAGTATCTACTTGATCCAAACCACTCACATGAACAATGAGCGGATCGAAGTGGGGGCGGTTTTTCGTTTCGAAGATGTGGATGACAGCGTCGGCGTTGAGCGCGTTGGCGGCAAGGCCATAGACTGTTTCGGTGGGAATGGCAACGAGCTTGCCCGATTTCAGCAAGGATTGAGCTTCTAATAAATCGGTGGCAATGCGCGTGTCCATGCTGCAAAGATGCAACGCTCGCTGACTATTTCTGCTGAGGGTCGCGCAATATGAGACCGATTTCCATCAGCAGCGGAAAACCCGAAGGATCGTCGATGTCAGGAATGAGCGTGTAGGTGTATTTGCCAAAGGTTGGAAATTCCTTGTTGGCATCGATGACCTGTTCGAGGTCGATAATGTCGAAGCCTTTTTCGCCGAGGTATTCGCCCGATTTGGGTTGAATGATGAGGTCGATGTCTTTGCGCACCGATTCGCCATTCGGGTTTGTTTCGGTGAGGAAAACGGGAAGCCTGTCGTAAGGAAATCCATTGGCATAGCGCACCGCCAGCGCCAGCGCATACGCGTGCTTGTTTTCCTTCACGTCGATGGTAAATGTGATTGGTTCACTCGGTTGCCAAACCATGTCTTCACCCACACTTTGGTGTTCTTCGAAGAGCGTGTTGGACGAGGTGCAGCCGGTGAGAAGGGCGAGGGCGAGGATGGCGATGGTGTTGCGCATGGGAGCGAAGATAAGTACTAGGTACGAAGTACGAAGTACGGGGAGGGTAGTGCTTTTATTCTGTCGCAGTTGTGCCAAGATGAATGTCCTCGGCTTTGGAATGTCTGTGGCTAGGTTGAAGTCGTTCCGCGACCGTACTTAGTACTTCGTATTTAGTACTTCGCACTTAGTAGTTGCTTTCGTGATCCATAATTATCTTCGCCCAAACCATAACCCCATGCGCCTCGCCCTCACCACACTCGCGCTGCTCCTCAGCGCAATCCTATTCGCTCAAGCACCCGCACTTATTCCTTATCAGGCCATTGCCCGCAATGCCGCCGGCGAACCGCTCGCAAGTAGCTCAATCAACGCACGTTTTACCATTCACGATGGCACTGCGACGGGCACCAGCGTGTGGCAGGAATTGCAGACGGTAAGCACGAGTGCGCTCGGATTGTTCACGGTGCAACTCGGAAGCAGTGTGGCTTTGACAAACGTGAACTGGGGCACCGGCGCGAAGTTCATGCAGGTGGAGTTGGACTTGGGAAATGGTTTTATCGATATGGGAACGCAACAGTTGTTGAGTGTGCCGTATGCGTTGCATGCGGGAAGTGTGCACCTCGATGTAAGCGCAACAGGCGATACGCTTTTTGTGGGGGATGGGAGTTTTGTGATTATTCCGGGTATTAGCGAGGCGAACAATTTTACCACCGGCACAACACTTCATACCTGCGGAGCACCTAATGTGCATAACCCCAATCTTACCTACGGCAGCATGACTGACCAAGAGGGCAATGTTTACAAGACCATCGTTATTGGCACACAAGAGTGGATGGCGGAGAATCTGAACACGAGTATTTATCGGAATGGTGATGCGATTGCGACTAATTTGGACAATGCGGCTTGGGCATCGACGACTTCGGGAGCTTGGGCTTACTATAACAATGATGCAAGCAATGCTTGTCCCTATGGTAAGTTATATAATTGGTACACGTGCGTGGATGCGCGTGGGTTGTGCCCGGCAGGGTGGCATGTGCCGAGTGATGGGGAGTGGACAGTTTTGACGGATTATTTTGGGGGGGTATCAGTGGCAGGAGGAAAACTTAAATCGACAGGTACGATTGAGGCTGAGACGGGGTTATGGTATGCCCCAAATATCACAGCTACCAATATCAGCGGATTCTCGGCTCCTCCAAGTGGTTACAAGGCCGGCAGCAATAATTTCGGCCCAGTAGGTGAATTTAATTATCTACACTTAAACGGGAACTGGTGGAGTGCTTCACAACAATCGAACAGCGCGGCATGGGGTCGAGGTTTATATTATGATTTTCAATATGTGCGTCGAGATTTTCTTGCCAAGCAGTATGGGTTCTCCGTCCGTTGCCTCCGCGATTAACCTTTCACAGAGCGGCCTTCCGCTGCCCACGGCTTCTTCCGTGGGAACATGAGTGATTTATTTCTCATCATGCGTTCCCACGATTGAGATTGTGTCGTTGCTAGGCCTGCACCGGCGAGCAGCCGCGCATAGCCGTCCCAATTCTCAGTCCCCAGTCCCTATAAAAGCGCCCTCGACGGTTGGTGGGCCTGTCGAACTACGCTCGACCCAATACGCTTTCCCTACATGTCGCCCCTCTGGGGCTCCTTGGCCATGGACGTCCGTCTTGCTAGGGATATTCCGCCCCTCCGGGGCTATTAACGTTTCGCCCCTCCGGGGCTAGTAACATGTCGCCCCTATGGGGCTGATGTGTAGGTGATTTGAGTGAGAAGCGAAAGCAAGGCTCTTCGTATTGGCACCCATGCCGCTAGCAAAAAGCCGCGCCCCAACCGTCCTTAGTACTTCGTCCTTAGTACTTCGTCCTTAGTACTTCCCTTCACTCGCCACTCGCCACTATTGTTTAAAACTCCCCGTTTTATCAACTTCCCGCACCCGTTGGCCTGCCCTAAATTCGCATGTCCAATTTTACCTGAAACAAGCCACCATGGCAGAACAAGTTCAATATACCGAAGACAATATCAAATCGCTCGAATGGCACGAGCACATCCGCCTGCGCCCGGGTATGTACA
>CANIAA010000053.1 GCA_947465255.1 Flavobacteriales bacterium
GTTGAAAGTAGATTACAATTCCACCTTACTTTTGTCAATAAACTAGTACCAATAATGAACCGACTTCATAGCATCTTCTTTCTCTTGACAATGTCTGTATTACTCGCCTCATGTGGCTTAAATTCCGAGTTCATGTTTCAGGCCCCGAAGGAGTATGTGTTTGATGTTCCGGAAATCGATTCAACAACAATTGACTACCGCATACAGCCTAACGATGTCATTTCCTTCAACCTCTTTACTAATGAAGGGTCTGTAATGCTGGAGCCGAGCACTAGTTCGGTGGAGAACGCTGTTATTGGTCTTGGAACAGGTTTGAGTTATGTCGTAGACTCGAAGGGTTATGTTGAGTTCCCAATTATTGGATTTCAAAAGATAAGCGGAATGAAATTGGCGGAGGCGCAGAAATTTATTGAGGAGCTTTATACTCCTCAGTTCAATAGGCCGTATGTTCAACTGAAAGTGGATAATCGCAGAATAATGGTTTTCAGCAACCCCCCGGGGACAGGATCAGTTGTGAAGCTTGGTAATGAGAGTATAAGTGTCATTGAAGCAATTGCCCAATCCGGCGGTATTGGAGCGAATTCTAAGGCAGATGATATTAAGTTGTTCCGAAACGATGGAACTGGTAAACGTTTGGTTTACCACATCGATCTTTCAACGATTGATGGCATTAAGTACGCTAATATGTCTGTAGAGTCAGGAGATATTATCTATGTCCAGTCACGCAAACTTTTTGCTCGTAATCTTTCTATTGAGATCCGAAACTGGATGACCCTGCTGATAGGTGTAACAACCCTACTAACACTTCAAAGTCGTTTCTAGGACATGATTATTAAAAGAACAGAATTTCGTGATTTGCTCATTCTTGAACCTGCCGTTTTTAGCGACAACAGAGGCTCTTTTTTTGAATCTTTCAATGAAGCAAGATTTCGAATTGAAACCGGGTTGAATATCTCTTTTGTTCAAGACAACGAAAGCACTTCATCGAAGAATGTAATTCGTGGCATGCACTTCCAAGTTCCACCCAAGGGACAAGCTAAACTGGTCCGTGTTGTGAAAGGTGCCGTGTTGGATGTCGTAATCGATTTGCGCAAAACTGAACCTACTTTCGGACAACATTTTAAAATCGAACTTACAGCTGAGAATAAGCGGCAGTTGTATGTGCCGGAGGGTTTCGCGCATGGATTTCTGGTTCTGGAAGATCAAACCGTATTTTCTTATAAGTGCAGTAATTATTACAGCAAGGAGTTGGAATCGAGTTTGCGTTGGAATGATCCGGCTTTCGCTATAGAATGGGGCACGGAAAAACCGATTCTTTCAGATCGGGATAACGAGGCCATCCTTTGGAGTGAATTCCAGTCTCCGTTTTTTTGATATGAACGCTCGGGTATACATAATTGCTGCGGCCATTGGGCTTGTATCCTCTGTAGTTGTTTTCGGACTTTTTGCATTCGTTTACCGCACCAAGCCAACTAAGGCTGACAACGATGCTTATCGTCAAATCATTAATGGCGAGTACAGAATTTTCGCAATGCCCTTGCCTGAAAAAATTGACTTTGCCGGCGAGGACGTCCCGTTGAACAGACCCGATGTACGTGAAAGCCTTGATCGCGAAATACTCGTCAATACCTATTGGCACAGTAATACTCTTCTCGCTATCAAGCGCGCATATCGGTGGTTCCCGATTATAGAGCCGATTTTGAAGGCCAACGAAATTCCGGATGATTTTAAGTATTTAGCGGTAATTGAAAGTGTCCTTTCCAATGCGTCATCGCCAGCCGGTGCAAAGGGCTTCTGGCAATTTCTGGAAGAAACCGGAAAAGGCTACGGTCTTCAAATAGATGAGCAAGTGGACGAGCGATATGACGTAGCCAAAAGCACATACGCTGCATGTCATTACTTAAAGGATGCATACGACATACATGGCTCATGGTCTATGGCCGCGGCTTCGTATAACATGGGAATGGGCGGTCTGCAAAAGAGAGCCGGTCAGCAATATCAAAATTCCTACTGGGATTTATTATTGAGCGAGGAGACAGCGCGCTATGTATACCGCATCCTCGCGATGAAGGAAATCTTCAATCATGCAGACCAATATGGTTTTGTCATACGACCCGCTGAACTTTATGAGCCTCTGAACTATACTACTGTTCAGGTCAACTCCTCGATATCAGATTTGGCTGTATTCGCCAAAGAGCAAGGTATATCTTACAAAATTCTGAAGTGGTACAACCCTTGGTTGCGTGAGAGCTACCTCAAGGTGCCGCAAGGCGTTACATACGAGATTAAAATTCCAGCTTAAAGGCAATTGAACTGACTCGCTTTGTTGCTTTTCCATCAATAATTTCTTCCCGAATCATAGCTTGAGCTGTCGTGCTTTCCATTACTTCATCCATCGATTTAATGGCTCCGCATGGAATCCCTCGCGCGATTAACTCGCGCATCCAGTATTCACGGCTTTCGGAAGTAAAGGCATGTTGTAGAATCTTCGCAAGTTCGCTTCGATGCGCTACTCTGGATTGATTGTCGGTATAACAAGGGTCTGCCTGAATGGACTCAAGTCCCATCAGTTCGCAAAGCAGTTTGAATTGCTTGTCGCTGCCGACAGCCAAGACCAATGACTTGAAATCAGCACACGTGAATGTTTCTCCATAGGGCGCAATGTTCGGGTGAAGTGATCCGGCGGCCTGCGCAATATGACCCGCCATGAGGTAATTTCCTGCTTGGTTAACCAGCGCTGTAAGTGCAGCTTCTTCCAATGTTACTCGGACTGTCAATCCATTTCCCCCCTTGTTGCGATGAATCAATGCGCACAGAATGCCTTCTTTCATTTGATGAGCGGCAATAACATCTATCATGGCTACGGGCATTTTTAACGGACCACTTTCTGCATTGCCGTTCATGAACATAAAGCCGCATTCTGCCTGAAGCACTACGTCATATGCAATTCTTTCCGAGTCGGATTGAAAGCCCTTCAGAGCTGCGTAAACAGCCTTTGGCTGAAGTTGGTGTATATCCTCTGCGGCAAGTTGAAATTTGGCGTCATCGCCCTCCTTGAAATTCACCACCACGATGTCGCTCCACACAATCAACTCCTCAAGCCTACTGCGATTGCTTGGCAGGGTAAAGTCCAGCCACTCATATGTTTTTCCGAAATTAACGGAGGCGAAATAGGCGCTCACTGAGGAGTCATCATTCTCCGTTTTTAGCTTCCACGAGCGCGTTACGTCACCCTTAGTTCTTGGGTTTTCTATCTTTATGACCGTGGCCCCAAGCTCAGCAAAAAAAGTAGCTACCGAAGGACCGGCTAACACAGTGGATAAATCAAGCACATGAAGCCCGTTGAACAGCTTTTTCATGTTTCAAATCTACTTCTTATTCTTTTTGAAGAGACTCTTTGAAAACTTTCAGAACGCGTTCGCGAGCGAAGCTGTGATCTACGATTGGGCTCGGATAACTGGATGTGCCAAATTCAGGAACCCATTTTCGAATGTAGCGTAGGTCCTTGTCGAATTTATCTGTTTGGAGCGCCGGATTGAATACCCGAAAATAGGGGGCTGCATCACAACCGCTGCTGGCTGCCCATTGCCATCCGCCTATGTTACTCGCTAAATCAAAGTCAAGTAGTTTACTGGCAAAATAGCGTTCACCTAATCGCCAATCGATGAGCAGGTGTTTGGTTAGAAAACTGGCTACAATCATTCGAACACGGTTATGCATAAAACCTGTTGTGTTCAATTCGCGCATTCCGGCATCCACAATGGGATAGCCTGTCATTCCCTCACACCAGGCACTGAACTCATGCGGTGCTTGTCGCCAAGGGATGCGGTCATAGGCTGGCTTGAAGGCACTGTTGGTGGTGTGCGGAAAGTGATAGATAATCATCTGATAGAAGTCACGCCAGATCAACTCATTCAGCCATTTTTCATTTAGTTGTATGCCGATTCGTGCCAGTTTTCGAATGCTCACGGTTCCGAATCGCAAGTGCAAGCTCAACCGGGTCGTGCCTAGCAAGAAGGGTAGATCACGGGTGAGGTGATAATTTCGAATAACGTCTTCTGAAACCTCGCTATCGGGAAAGTGCAACACATCGGCGTCCTTCATGCCCATGCTTTTCAGCGATATCATTTCTTCGTCAATGCACGAATGGAGTTGGCCTAAGACGGGAGTGCTTTCAAAGGCATCAAATGAATGTGCACTCAGAGTTGACTTCCACTTTTTACTATAAGGGGTGAAAACCGTGTAAGGCTTGCCATCATCCTTTGCAATTTCACTTTTCTCAAAAATTACATGGTCTTTGTATCCATGCATTGCAATGCCTTGAGATTGTAAAAGTTCATGAACGGAACGATCGCGTTGTTGAGCATAGGGTTCATAGTCTCGATTACAGAAAACCTCTTCTACTTTGAATTCGTGCGTAATGCGCTGCCACACTTCCAGTGGCTCGCCATAGTACGTTTTGAGAGAGCCCCCTCGTTCTTTCAGTTGCGCATGGATGGATGTGAGACTCTTGTGTATGAAGGAAAGGCGCTTGTCTGACTTATCCTCTAGCTTATCGAGAATCAGCTTGTCGAAAATGAATATGCACAAAACAGGTCTGCCGCTTTTCAGTGCCTTACTAAGTGAGTGGTTGTCTTCCAGTCTTAAATCACGGCGGAACCAATGAATGGCAATGGGTTCTTTCACTAGGATGTTTTTTTTAATTTAAACAACGGAGCATCTTATTCGTTCGCTCCTCACTGCTACTGGTTTTGGCTGGCCTCTTCCAAAAGCTGTTTTTGATAAAGGGATGCATAAGCTCCGTTGAGAGCTAGCAACTCGGAGTGCGAGCCACGCTCCGTTATTCTGCCATGATCGAGATAAACGATTTGGTCGGCGTCTTTGATTGTCGAAATACGGTGAGCAATGATGATGCTGGTTTTGCCTTTCATGAGCTGCCGCAGCTCACGTATGATTCGGTCTTCCGTGTGCGTGTCAACAGCACTCAGGCAGTCATCGAAGAGGAGGATCTGAGGGTTTTTTATGATGGCGCGTGCAATAGAAATGCGCTGTTTTTGACCGCCACTCAAATTGATGCCGCGCTCTCCTAAAAGGGTGTTGTATCCTTGAGGAAATCCTACAATGTTGTCATGAACATCTGCAATACGAGCCGCTTTCACAACAGCTTCTTCTGTTGCGTTGGCTCCAAATGTGATATTGTTGTGAATGCTATCACTAAACAAAAACACTTCTTGCGGAACATAGCCGATGTTCTCCCTTAGTGAATCAGAATGTAAATTGCTGATTGCTTCACCCTGAATGGTGATGCTGCCGGAAGTGGGGTCAATCATGCGCGGAATCAATTGCGCCAGGGTTGATTTACCGCTACCGGTGCGACCAATAATGCCGAGCGATGTGCCCTGTAATATCTCCAGGTCGATGTCCTTGAGCGCTTGAATGCCGCTATCTGCGTAAGTATAGCTAACATTATCAAAACGAATAACTCCTGCTTTAAACGGCTTCGCATCAGCCTTGTCTTGAATGTCAGGTGTCGTATGCAGGAACTCATTGATGCGAGCCTGGCTAGCCTCTGCTTTTTGCACCAGGCTCGTTACCCAGCCGACAACAGCAAATGGCCAGGTTAGAATGTTGACATAGAAAACAAACTGTACAATGACACCGGGTGAAAGCTCTCCGGCCATCACTTTTTGTGCGCCGATGTAAACAGTAAGAATTGTGCTGAGCCCAACGAGTATTACAATAACAGGCATGAAGAGTGCATCAATACGAACGAGCTCTAGCTGCTTCTTTTTGTAGTGATCGCTTTCCGAGGCAAAAGTGTCCGAAAAACTCTGCTCTCGCGCAAAGGCTCTTAATACGCGGATGCCGGAAATACTCTCCTGTACGATCGTACTAAGTTTCGATTGCTGTTGCTGAACCAATTCTGTTTTCTTGTTGATGGTTTTACTTACATAGAAAATAGCAACCATCATAAAAGGCAAAGGCGAAAGGGTATAAAGAGTTAGTTCGATATCAATGCGCAGCATAACGACAGTGCACATCACTAAAAGCACAATGAGATTTAATGTATACATGACAGCGGGCCCCACATACATGCGCACTCGATTCACATCTTCGCTTATCCGATTCATTAAATCACCTGTGCGGTGGCGCTTGTAAAAGCTATAATCTAACTCCTGATATTTTTTATAGACTTCATTCTTAATGTCGTATTCAATGTGACGCGACATTACAATTAAGGCTTGCCGCTGGTAGAAAAGGAATACGCCTTTAATTACATAGAAAACCAGATAAAGACCGGCAAGTAGAAGACCTATTTTGACAACGACCGCTGCGTAATTCTCGGGATTCAGTTTTACGGTTGGCACATCATCGGTAAACCAAGAAGCCAGGTATTGAAACGTACTGGGTGCCGGAATCTCGGTAGTTGACGACAGTGTTTCTTTCACACGCAATGCGTCTGCTAAAAAATCGATGCCATCACGCACAACGACGGGAGCATATACGCTAAATACGTTTCCGAAAACAATCAAGATAAAACCCGCAAACAGTCTTCCGCGATACTTCCAGAAGTAGGTGTTGAGTTGTGCTAGGTTTTTCATGAAGGGGCGAATGTACTACCTTCTTTAGAATTCGAAATTCCAGGTGATACTTGGTAATACCGGAAAGAGACTGACCTGATATGCCTTTACTTGAAAAACGCCATTTTGAATTTGCCCTTCTGTTCCGAAGTAGATGAAGTACGGATTCATCCGGTTGTACAGATTGTAAACGGAGAAGTTCCAGTTGCTCTTAAATCGGGTTGGGCGTGTTGGGGCCTGGGGGTCGGCTTGCTTTTTATTAGCGTGCTTCATATGCCATGTCGCTGAAATGTCTGCACGGTGATACGGCGCCATGCGATAGCTATTGCGGTCGCCATAGACATCAATTACTCGGTTTTCGTAGAAGTATCGTTCAACGGGAAGCGTAATAGCGTTCCCCGTGGCATAGACGAATACGAAGCCTAAATCAAGTCGGGGGTGAATCTTGTAATTCACTACAACGCTCAAATCATGACGACGATCCCAGCGTGTTGGAAATGATTGCCCTCCATTCAGCATTTCAAAGGTGCGATCTGTTTTGGACCAGGTATATCCTATCCAGCCATTCAAAGTTCCGGCCGCTTTCTTTAAAAAGAATTCCGCACCATAGCTTCTTCCGGATCCGAAAACGAGCAGATTGTCAATATTGTCATTGATGGTTTGATCAGGCTGAGCTCCTTCCCTGTACTCACTTTGATTCTGCATCGTCTTGTAGTATATCTCCACACTACTTTCCCAGGTATTGTCATCAAAGTTTCGAAAATATCCGGCACTGATTTGATCACCAATTTGCGGACGCAGTACTTCGGTACTCGGCAACCACACATCCGTCGGCAACGAAGTAGGTGACAAGCTCGTGAGGTGAATGTACTGGTAGTTTTTCATGTATCCGGCTTTGATACTTGCATTACGTCCTACGGACCATCGCAGATTCAAACGAGGTTCAAACCCGCCGTAATCCTGCACCAAGTCACCCTTAGCGTATTGGATAGTTGAAGTTGAAACGCCGGAAGCTAGCGGACCTGTTTCGGATTTGATATACCGTGTGAATGGTCCAACATGAGCGAAATAGGAATAGCGGATGCCTGCGTTGATACTGAGATTTTCGGTTACGTCAAATTCATCCAGGAGATAACCGGCGGCTTCATGCGAAAGCAAATGAACTTTCGCTCCGGTATCGAATTCTGTATCGCCGCTTCGGGCATACACACTGTTGGGCATGAAGTCATGATGGGTATAATCCACCCCCCACTTTATGCGGTGTCGATAGTTGGGGTAGTAGCTCCATTGCAATTTGGCGCCTATATCCTGAATACCGCTTGAGAGGGTAAACTCGAAACCTTCCTGCTTGGCGCCAAACGAAAATGCATAGTTCGTGAACGTTAAAATGGAGTTGAGAAAGAGCTTGGGATTTATGACTCGGTTCCATCGTAACGTGCCGGTTGAGTTTCCCCATGGAATTCGGGTGTTGAAATTGGTTTTCTGACTATTGAAATTGAAAACGTCGCGACCGAAGTATCCGCTCAGGAAAAGCTGGTCTTTGGATGATAACTTCCAATTGATTTTGGCGTTAACGTCATAGAAGTAATATCCCGAGCCATACGCGTTGGCTGTTGGTTTAATAAATGGCTTCAACAGCACATCTATATATGTCCTGCGAGCGCTGATGATGAATGATGCCGTATCTTTTTTAATCGGCCCCTCGAGTGTTAACCGCGATGAAATTGTTCCGATGCCTCCCTGAGCGTGAAAAGACCGCTGATTGCCTTCTTTCAAAGAAACATCCAGTACTGAAGCTAGTCGACTTCCATAATTGGCCGGAATGCCGCCTTTGGTAAGCTCAAGATTTTTAACAGCATCGGCATTGAATACCGAGAAGAATCCAAACAGATGCGAGGCGTTGTAGACAGTTGAATTGTCGAGCAGTATCAAGTTCTGGTCAACACCGCCACCGCGAACATAAAAGCCTGCATTTCCCTCTCCGCTACTTTTTACACCGGGAAGGAGCGTGATTGTTTTCAGAATATCGATTTCGCCAAACAATACCGGCAGAGTCTTCACTTGCTCCATTTCTAAGCCGATTTTGCCGATGTCTGTGCTGCGGGTATTGTCGCTCTTCTTGCCTTCAACAGTTACTTCATTGGTTTGGATGTTTTGCGGACTCAAAAAGCGATCGATACGTGTGTCGCGCGTCAGGTCTATCGAGAATTCTTGCGCTTCATAGCCCAATAAGCTAAATCGCAATGTTTGCTTACCTGCCGGGAGCGTAAGCGAATAGAATCCATACAAATTCGTAGATGAGCCCTTTCCTTGTTCAACGCCAGCGACAATTGCACCTATTAAGTATTCGCCTGTCACGGCGTCTTGAAGAGTGCCGTTCACTGTGTAGGAGGCTGATTTCTCGTCAGTTTGACCCTTCGCCGTGAGGCTTGCAAGGAACAGGGATAATATGAGATGAGTGAAGCGCATGAAATGGGCTGCGAAATTAAAACGCGACTGAACATATTGTCGTTCTGCTGATCATTCGCACCATCCAAACCGCTGAAAGTGAAAATTGTTTGTTTGCCGAGGTGAAACGTACCTTCGCGCTCCATTTTTCTATGAACTCCAAAGTTCTTATTCATATTCTTGTATTTGCTCTAAGCTTTATGCTCGGCAGTGCAGCGTGTGCACAGTATGAAGTGAAGAAAGCTCAAGCAACCAGAGTAGAAGTTGTACCGAAAATCGACGGTCTGCTGGATGAAGAATGCTGGAAATCGGCCATTCCGGCCGGTGACTTTATTATGGACACGCCTACGCCCGGTATTCCTCTTACACAAAAAACGGAGGTTCGTATTCTGTATCATGATGATGCTGTATACATTGGATTCATGTGTTTTGACTCCGCTCCGGACAGTATTTTGAAGGAGTTATGCGGACGAGATAGAAACTGCAACACCGACTATGCCGGCGTGGTATTCAGCTGTTATCGCGATGGAATGAATGGCTTCGCTTTTTACAGCACCCCTAATGGAGAGCAGTATGATGCGCGCATCGATAATACGGGTGATGATGCCAGTTGGAATGCCGTATGGTACTCCAAAGCGAGAATCGTAGAAAATGGGTGGTCACTTGAACTGAAGATACCCTACGCGGCGATTCGCTTTCCCGACGCAGAAGAACAAGTGTGGAATATCAATTTTGAACGAGACATCCGACGCACACGACATCACGGCTATTGGAATGGAGTTAATCCGGTGGTGGCGGGCACGCTTACTCAAATGGGACAACTAGAGGGAATTAGAAACATCAAGCCTCCGCGTAGAATTTTCTTGTTTCCTTACACATCCGCTTATTACAACACCGAAGGACAGCCCGATGGAAGCAACTATGCATCTTGGAGCTACAACTTCGGTTTGGATTTGAAGCTGGGTCTAAACGATGCCTTCACCCTGGACGCTACATTGATTCCTGATTTTGGTCAGACCATCAGCGATCAAGAGGTGCTGAATCTGACGGCTTTCGAGCTGCAGTTTACCGATAACCGCCAGTTTTTTACGGAAGGCACGGAGTTGTTTTCGAAAGGAAATCTGTTCTACTCAAGAAGAATCGGTTTTGAGCGTCCAATCCGGTATTTCGATGCATACAATGCATTGGAAGCGAATGAGGTTATCCGGGAAAACCCGTCGAAGGATCAGATCATTAACGCCATGAAAATTTCCGGAAGAAACAAGAACAAGCTAGGCATTGGATTTTTCAATGCGGTAACTGCTCCCAGTTCGGCCGTAGTTGAAGACACCCTCACCGGAAGAGTCCGAAGCGTTGATACTTCTTCTCTCACCAATTATAATGTTACTGTATTTGATCAGGTTCTGCCCAACAACTCCTTTGTCTCGCTTATCAACACCAGCGTAATGCGCAGCGGTTCGGATTACGATGTGAATGTGACCGGAACCTCATTTGAGTTTCGTGATAAAACCAATTCATACAGCATTTCAGGCAGTGGTGCATACACGCTGAAAACGGGCCCCGAATTCGATTTCGAACTTTCCGAAGCCAGTGGCTTTCGGGAAGATTTGGCCATTAATAAAATCAGTGGAAACTGGACGTCTTCGCTAGGTCAATGGATTGAATCAGACACCTATGATCCCACTGATTTAGGTTTCCTTCAAGCAAATAACTCTATTGGCGGATGGCTCATGAATGGTTACAGCATATTTAAACCTTTCGGTCGATTCAATCGAATGTGGAGCGATCTAACCTTTACATGGGAAAACCTCTATGCGCCCCGAAGGTTTTCTACACTCGCGTTCGAAGGGTCAGCAGGTATTACAACGCGTAAGTTCAATACATGGGGCATTAACCTCGATGGCAACCCCATTCGAGGTAATGACTTTTTCGAACCGCGGGTTTGGGGACGGTATTTTCGAACCTACTCCAATGCCATGGTTTACGCCTGGTACAGCAGTGATTACCGTAAAAGGATTGCGATTGATATAGGGTCGGGTTATGGATTTTATAAAGACAGATCACGCTTTCGCTATAATGTTCGCATAGCACCCCGCGTCAGGTTCAATGATCATTGGTTCTTGACTTATGTCTATAGCTATCAGAGTCATATGAATGATATAGGTTTCGCCTATGCCTTTGAAGACGAGGAAAGACAGATGCCATTGTTTGGCAAACGGGACGTTATTTCACATACGAACGTGTTGACACTGAAGTACGCTCTCAACGCTTTTGCCGTGCTTAACACTCGTGTGCGCCATTATTGGGGTTACACTGTTTTTAATGAGTATTATTCGCTGACGGACGACGGTGAAGTGTTGCCTAGTGTCAATAGCGGGAACAATCAGAATTTCAATACGTTTACGGTTGACATGGTATTCACCTGGATCTTTACACCGGGAAGCGAGCTGAGTCTCGTTTGGAAGAACAGCATTACCGACTTCAATAATGATGTTGCGCCCAATCTGACCGATGACATTCAGTATACCATGGGCCTTCCTCCCAATAATAGCTATAGTCTGAAACTCATCTGGTTTGTAGATTATCACGCTGTAAATCATAGCTTGAGGCGGCGGGTAATGAATCCGTAGGTTTTGGTAAATCGTTCGAAAAACGAATTTTCAGTGATGTCGTGCAACCTGCGGTCGGGTTTTGTAGTTTTATCCATGAATGCAGGAATTCAAGGAAATAATTGATGGGTGTATTCGTGGCGAAAGAGCTGCGCAAGACCACCTATACAAGAAATTTTCCTCCCTGCTTTTCGGAATTTGTCTGCGCTATGCGGGAAATCGAATGGAGGCCCAGGATGTCTTGCAGGAGGTTTTCGTAAAGGTGTACAACAATATCGGTAGCTATAATCATGAAGGAAGTTTCGAAGGGTGGCTGCGTCGAATTGCAGTGAATACCTCTATTACCAACTACCGCAAGAACTTGAAACATGCTTATCAGAAGGATGTTGATGATCTTATGAAAACCGCTGAGGAACCAGCTTCCTTTGAGGATCTTGAGTTTACTGCGGAGGAGATGCTGCAATGCATCGAACGCTTGCCCCCAGGATATAGAACTATTTTTAACCTCTATGTGATTGAAGGCTTTATGCACAAAGAAATCAGTGATATGCTTGGTATCGATGTGAACACTTCCAAATCACAATTATCTCGTGCTAAAACACACCTGCAAAGGGAACTAAAAAATATCGCAACCGTAAAAATCTAAGAACATGTCTGAAAATCGTTTTTTCCAACAAGTGAACAGTGTTATGGGCGACTATCGTCCTGAAGTCCCACAGGGGGTTTATTCCGGTATGCGCCAGAAATTGTGGTGGTCGAACTTTACTCGGTTCAGTCTAACTAGTATGAACATATGGTACATGTTGCTCATTGCGGGTTCTGTGGCAGCTTGGTTTTCATTTGGCCCTGAAGCTTCTTCGGTTCAGCAGCCTCAACTACCTTCAGAGCAGGTAATAGTTAGCTCATCCAGCGAAATTCAGCGCACAGAGCAATCCTCCGCTGAAAGTCCTGAGACACCTGAGACGGTTAAGCCGCGCAACATGGATGTTTCGACACAGAACATCCCGGATGCAGTGGTTCAAAGCCAAAACGTTTCGGCTCAGGTGGAACCACAGGCAGTCTCTCAAAATCCAATCGAGACGAAGGAACCTGAGACCATTCAAACTCCTATAACTGTCGATTCTCCTCAAGTTGGCGACGCGGTTAAAAAAGGCACGAAAAAGGGGCTTAAGGTGAAATCTTACGAGCAGACAGAAAAGAAGTAATATGTATTTTGCCCTTATTATTTTCAAAGGGTGAGTTTTCAGCGTCTGCTATACAAGGTTTTTTTCTGGGCATGCACATTTCTATGGGCTCACAATGCCTTAGCCGAAAATCTAATATTCGCTGTTCCTTCTGATACGCTTATCATTGATGGTGACACCATCTATGTCGAAAAGGAAGAGATACTCTTTGCACCTGATTCTTTTCCCGAAAAACCGACATTGAAAAAAGTTAGTCCCGCCCGCTGGTCAGCAGCTTTGGCAGCTGGAATGAACCTTTCCAATATGGCTGTCATGCCTTTTTCAGAATCACAGTTGCCGCTCAATAATTTTCTGAGTACAGCCTACAAGCCTATGCTGGGCTGGACGTTTGGTGCTGAAGCGGGTGCGAGGTTTTTGACATTCCGAGGGAGTGCCGGAACAATCGAAATTGCCGGTGTTACCGCTGCAGCGCTTCAACAAGCACGCTTTCAGTTTTCTTCTATCGAGAATCCCGGTGAACTGTCAGTGGATAGCACGGTGGCGTTCAGTGCAGACAATGGGGAGCTTTTATTGCAGTATTTTACACTTACCGAACCACCCGATATTGGTGAGGTTGACTCCATTTATCCGCAATTAGCAGAGGCGGAAATTCGGTTTGGTCTGCGCGATGTTTCAGCAAAATTCCGTGCAACGTTTTATCGTAAACCACAAGCAGTTCGATACTTCGTGGAAACAGGTGTTACAAGGAGGAACGTAGAATTATCGATGCTTACGAATGATTTCTATTCAATTCAAGACA
>CANIAA010000054.1 GCA_947465255.1 Flavobacteriales bacterium
GATAGCTTGCGCTTGGAGTTACCCGATAAATTGCGTGTTACCACTATTAGCCCGGGTTCTGTCGACACCCCATTCATCAACAGCACCAGCAATGCGCAAATGCTGGAGCAATACAAGGATTATTTTGCAGCGGGGTTGAGACCGGAAATGATTGCCGATCAAATTTTGCACGCTATTGAAGCATCAGCCGGTGGAGTAATCAGTGAGATCATCATTCGCCCCAACCGCACGATGAAGTGAGGTTACTTTTTCAGGTATTCTGAAAATGTCTTCTTGAACTTCTCTACTTTAGGTCTTACCACCATCTGGCAGTAGGGCTGCTCGCCGTGCAAGGTGAAATAGTCCATGTGATAGTCTTCCGCTCGGTAGAATGTGTCTGCAGGCACCACCTCTGTGACCACCGGGTCAGACCAGTTTCCGCTTGCGTTGGCAGCCTGTATGGCAAGTTCAGCCGAAGCTTTTTGAGCCTCACTGTGGTACATGATGGAAGAGCGGTATTGCGTTCCCACATCGCCACCTTGGCGGTTGAGGGTCGTAGGGTCGTGAGTTCCAAAGAACACTTCAAGCAATTGATTGTAATTGACCACACGCGGGTCGAACGTTATCTGACAAACCTCAGCATGGCCGGTTCTTCCGGTGCATACTTCTTTGTAAGACGGATTTTTAATGGAACCACCGGCATAACCGCTTTCTACTTTAAGCACTCCGTTCACTTGTTGGTAGACGGCTTCAACACACCAAAAACAACCTGCGCCAAAGGTGGCAATTTCAATAGAGTCAGAAGTAGGATTCATAGCAGGAAGGTCGATTTTTTTTGGATTGGAATTGGTTTGAGAGCATGCGCTGAATGTCAAAGCCAGCGCGGCATAGAAGATTGATAATTTCATAATTGTCATTCGATATTCAAAACAACGCACATCGCCGGCAGTTCATTGTACATGAATCAAAAGCGGAATCTTAAAAATCCCAAAGCCACAGAAAGTGTTGGGTTGTCGTCATTGAAATAGGTGAGTAAGTCACGCGTGGCAACGCCCATTTCATAAGCCCCTTCATGAACGGTGAAAGTGATACCTGCCGGCATTCGGCGCCCGTAGTTGCCTCCATCTGAAAGGCCCACTTGCAGGTGTATCCAGGGCCAAGGCGAAACCTCTAAGCCCGCGTTAAATGCTGCTTGTTGAATGTTGGCCTGGTTGTCGTTCATGGGAGCGATAACATCAAAACCGATACGGAATTTTTGCAATTCCTCAAATCCGAAGCCCAAACGCGCGGTGGTGTTGAGCCGGGTTATGTGCGATTGTGAGCCTTTCCAGTTTAAAAGAGCATCCATTCCATTGAAGGTGTTGAGCACCGAGTTAACGTCAAGTGTTTCGATTCCGACTTCATCGAATCCGGTCACTTTTCCGGTACCGAGCTCAAAGACATTGCCATTCCACTGCATTTGACCGATGTCGTTAATAGCTGCATTGATGAGAAAGTGTTTTTTGAAAAGAAAGGTTCCACCGATATCGAGACCAAAGCCATGCCCAACGGGTTTTAACCTGGATGCGTCTGATGGGAGAGAAGAAGGGTTTTGCTCAGAAGCGGCGAAAGGATTAAGCAGCGGGGAAAGCGCACTAAAGGCTTCTCTCTTTTGTCCATTGATTTCGATAATGCCCTGACCGAGTAAATACTTAGCGCTTACACCTACATGAAACTCGAAATTGTCGTTTTTGATGACACGTTTGCCATATCCAAAGTTGAATTCTTGAAGCCAGCTAAATCCGATGGCAGTGTTACCCAGAAGTTCCTGACTCGAGAGCGCTTGAGCGGATGAGATGAAGGCGGATAGAATATTGTATTGCGAAAGGTCGAAGTTTTCCGGACGAGCAATGATGGAGTCGGCACCGGAAGCAGCCTGCACGATAAGTGAGTCGAAGTAAGAAGATTGATTACCCAACCAAAGTAGTTCGGTGAGTGTGCGATCGAGGCGTGAATAGAAATCGAAGCGCTCACGCATGGTAAAGGCAAATGCTCCTATTTTTTCACTGCGAAAGGAAGCCCCGATGGTTAGAAGGTCGGCATCGATGACGGTTGGCTTCATAGTAAGCTCGTCCACTTTGGCCATTTGTTCGCTGAAGGAAAGTGGCTGCGCTCGTGTTTTTGAGGTGAAGCCATTCATCAGTTGCTGCTTGGTAAGGAGCTCTGTGTATAGTGATGCCGTCAAATCGAATAGACCGAGCGTTGTCTTTTGGTCATAGCCTGTTTCCAGGTCGAGGTTGGCCGGGTTGACTGAAAGTGATTGATAGTCGCGCGCGAAGGGCGTAGTGGCTGCTAGTCCGGTTAGATTAAACGAGGATGATTCAAATTGTCCGGAGCATTCAACCAATAGGCCGACGAGAACAATCAGCGAAAGTGATATACGATAAATACGCATGCGAGCAGTTTTTGCAATTTTAGCAAACAAGCTAATGCAATCACTGGGTTGTCAACATTAGTCATTAACACCTATGCAAGTGCCGACTTCATTTGTTTTGTTTGACAACTGAACACACGTTTTAACCACTCTTAAATGCATCTCTTTCCGTGTTACTTTTGCCCTATGGCATTAATCGAAGAATTTGACCGCTCGGGCAATTGGTTGTTCCGCTGGCGGAGTTTTTTACCGTTGGTTCTGTATGTGTTGGCATCTTTTGTCATTTTGCTCGATGCCGATTATCATTTGCCTATGTTCAGTGCATCTTGGGCATCGATCTGCATTGGAGTTTCATTGTTTGGCCAGCTTATTCGCGCCATTACAATTGGCTATACCCCCAAAGGCACTAGTGGGCGCAATACGAAGGAAGGTCAGGTGGCAGAGGTTCTCAATACAAAAGGCATTTACTCTGTAGTGCGTCATCCCCTTTACCTGGGTAATTTCTTCATGTGGCTGGGTATCATTATCTATGTAGGAAACTGGTGGTTTACACTTGTTTGTTCCTTGCTCTTTTGGGTGTACTACGAGCGCATCATGTTTGCGGAGGAGTTTTTCTTGCGCAAGAAATTCGGACAGACCTATCTCGATTGGTCAGACAAGGTGCCTGCGTTCTGGCCGCGTATCGCACAATGGAAATCATCCGGAGTTGAATTCTCTATGCGCAATGTGATGAAGCGCGAGTACAACGGCTTCTTTGCTATTTTCCTTTCATTTGCGCTACTCGATGCCATGAAGAACTATGTGCACTATGGCTTCTCGACCTGGAAAGAACTGGTAACCCCATTCTGGATGTTAGCCCTTGCGATATCATTCGTTGTTTTCATCACACTTCGTTCGTTGAAGAAATACACCAAGGTGTTGAATGTGGAGGGAAGAGAGTTTGTCGGGTAGTGACTAGTGACCAGTGACTAGTGACTAGTGACTAGTGACGAGTGATGAAGGGCGAGTTGCGAATAGATGGCGTGAAGAGCTTGCAATATTTCCATTTAATCAGTAAACGAAAAGGCCCACTTGGTAATTTCCATGTGGGCCTTTTATCATTCGTCACTAGTCACTTGTCATTAGTCACTAGTCACTAGTCACTAGTCATTAGTCACTGTCTAAGCGTCAATCTTCGCATATTTCGCATTGGCCTCGATAAACGCACGGCGCGGTGGCACTTCATCGCCCATGAGCATCGAGAAGATATGGTCGCATGCAGCGGCATTATCGATGGTTACTTGGCGCAAGGTTCGGTGAGCCGGGTTCATGGTGGTTTCCCACAACTGTTCGGCGTTCATTTCTCCAAGTCCCTTATAACGTTGTACGTTCACGTTTGAGTCTGATGCTCCTTTCATTTCCTGAATGAGAGCATCGCGTTGCTCGTCGTTCCATGCATACTCCGCTTTGTTTCCTTTCTTCACGAGGTAGAGTGGAGGAGTAGCGATGTAGATGTGTCCGCGCTCAATGAGTTCTTTCATATGGCGGAAGTAGAACGTGAGGATTAGCGTTTCGATGTGTGAACCGTCGATGTCGGCATCACACATGATAACGATTTTGTGATAGCGTAGTTTCGCGAGATTGAGTGCTTTCGAGTCTTCTTCAGTACCAATCGTAACACCGAGTGCGGTGTACATGTTCCGAATTTCTTCGTTTTCGAAAATCTTGTGGTGCATGGCCTTCTCCACGTTCAGGATTTTTCCGCGGAGCGGAAGAATAGCCTGGAAGTTACGGTCGCGGCCTTGCTTGGCAGTACCACCTGCAGAGTCACCCTCTACGAGGAAGAGCTCTGATTTTTTGGGGTCCTTCTCAGCGCAGTCGGCGAGTTTGCCGGGCAGTCCGCCACCACCGCCAACGCCTTTGCGTTGTACCAGTTCACGCGCCTTTTTAGCTGCATGACGGGCCTGTGCGGCGAGCACTACTTTTTGAACGATTTGCTTGGCATCGCTGGGGTTTTCCTCGAGGTAAGCTTCGAGCATTTCGCTCACCACCTGACTCACAGGAGCAACCGCTTCTTTGTTTCCCAGCTTAGTTTTCGTTTGACCTTCAAACTGTGGTTCGGCTACTTTAACCGATACAACAGCGGTCAATCCTTCGCGGAAGTCATCGGGTGAAATTTCGATTTTCAGTTTTTCGAGAAGTCCACTTTTCTCTGCAAAGTTTTTCAGAGTAGTGGTCAAACCGCGACGGAAACCGCTGAGGTGAGTACCGCCTTCGTGCGTATTGATATTGTTTACGTACGAGTGAATGTTCTCGTTAAATGAATCGTTGTAAATCATGGCCACTTCAACGGGAATGTCGCCGTCGGTGCGCTCCATGTGAATGATTTTCTGAATGATCGGCGGACGTGTTTCATCCAGAAACTTTACGAATTCTTCCAAACCGTTTTCTGAGAAGAAAATTTCAGATTTTGGAGTTCCGTCTTCTGCCAACTCGCGCTTGTCGGTGAGAGTAAGCTTGATGCCTTTGTTGAGGAATGACAATTCACGCAGACGCGTTGCAAGCGTTACGTAATTGTATTCTGTGATATCGAAGATTGAATCATCCGGCTTGAACGTGACGGTTGTGCCTCGCTTATCGGTTGGACCCACTTCACGAGCAGCGTACAATGGTTTTCCAATGCTATATTCTTGCTCTGTTATTTTACCATCGCGGTAAACCGTTGCGTGGAGGTGGGTTGAAAGCGCATTCACGCAGCTAACGCCCACACCGTGCAAACCTCCTGAAACCTTGTATGATCCTTTGTCGAACTTACCACCGGCTCCGATTTTTGTCATTACAACCTGCAGAGCTGATACCTTTTCTTTCTCGTGCATGTCGGTGGGGATACCACGTCCGTTATCGCTTACAGTAATCGAATTGTCTTCGTTGATACTCACTTGAACAGTGTCGCAATGACCTGCCAATGCTTCGTCGATGGAGTTATCGACTACTTCGTACACCAAATGGTGCAGGCCTCGCACGCCGGTATCGCCGATATACATCGACGGACGCATGCGCACGTGTTCCATTCCTTCCAGACTTTGAATATTGGCGGCTGTATAGCCCGACGCTAACTTGGTTTCTTCGCTCATAACTGTGCTTTCTTCCACTTTTTAATACGAATTTGAGTTGAGGTGATTTAGCCTTGAAAAAACCGTGTTCAAGCGGAATTTTTTAGGGTGCACGAATATACGACGTATAATAGCCGAAAGGGGCTTCGAAAGCCGTGAAAAAACAGCTATTTTTTCACAATTCCGAGGGTTTCTGAAGAGCTCGATTTTACTGCCGAATCGACTGGATTCAGCATAACGGTTTTTAGGTCCCCGAAACGGGGTGATTGGTTAGCGCTTTTTACGTCGTTTTTCGCCCTTCTGCCCTAAAACGCATAGGTTGCTCCCAACGTAGCCATCAGTTGTTGCACAGGGTAATTGCCCCAGCGTTGATACTTCAGACCGAAAGCATTATTGAGTTGTACCCATGCTGATAGGCGTTTATTGTAGCGATATTCCACTTTGAAGTTTGCGTCAAGAAAGCCTTTTAGTTTGTATTCGTAGCTGATTTGTCCTGCTTTTTCCACTTGGTTGATTTCATCATGCCCAAAAACAGGGACAGTTGATTTAGCCCAGCGCGAACCAATGTAGAAGATGTCAGTGCTGATGATGAACTTGTTCTTCAAGTTGTATTGGCCATTTGCCAATATGCGCAATCCCGGCTGGTGCCATGCATACGAAGAAGAGTCGGTTGTGTATTTGAAGAAATCTGCTCGAGCGTTAGCTTTCCATTTTTCGCCTGCGTAGAGTGCAAGCTCACCATACAAATTGTAGCTGGTGAGGTCTTCGTACACTACGCTGAATACGTTGCCCCAAGTGTAATAACCGGCGTTTACAGAGGTAATACTGTCGTTTATGAAATAGGCAAAGTTCCCAAATCGGCGGTAATTGAATCCTGCCTTATAGCTCAGCGTCTGCGAAATGGCACCTCCGATACCCACATATGCATCAAGTTTATTGTTCAGGTTTTTCAGGTTCGGGAAGTTCTGAATGAAAGGGTTTTGGCGATACAGTGAAAGGTATGTGGTTGGCTCTAAGTTTCCTTTGATACCGGCAAATGGTACTATCGTGCCATTGAGAATACTGTAGCTGACTTCTGCGAGCGGATAGAAATGACCTTTTTGATCGCCTCGCACATCGAAGTAGATACCTGCGCCGACCTTTGCTCGGAGTCCTCTCCAAGTTGTGCTGGCAGATGGAACTATTTTGATAATCGCATTTTCCGAAGTTCGATTTTCAAAGTTGGTATCCAGACCGACGCTGTTGTAGTAGCTGAGGTCACGACCATTGAGTTGTGGGCCAAAAAAGTCGAATGTGTTGTAATTGACTCCAACGTCGGCCATGTAAAGAGTGCTGTCTTTGAGCATGCGTCCGTGGGCCAGCACATTGAAGTGTGTTTCCGAGTTGTTGTTGATGTCTTTCGTATTTCGCAGACCCAAATCAGCATTGAAGTTGAAATCGCCTGTGTCGCGCTGGTAGCTGAGGTAGGAAAGCCCCCCTCCAAGCGTATTCATGCGCTGATCAAAACGAAGACTATCGAAGGCAGGTCCTGAGTATTCATTTTTCACGTCAACTCCATACCAGTGTGTAACGTTTCGTTCCCAATTGAATTTACCCAATAGTTGTGTTTTCTTGAAGAACCATTTCCCCCAAGCTTCCGCTCTGTTATTACTGTAACGATCGGGAATACTGTCTTCGTCGTCGAGGGCTACGCCATCGCCACGCAACAATTGATAATGCACTCCATAGGTGCCTTTTTTGGAGCGTCCATCCGTAAAGTAGAAGTCAACGGGAGTGGTATTGTAGCTTCCCCAGCCGGCCTTGATGTAACCACGATAGAGGTATCCGAGTTTTTCCTCGACATTGATTTTTGCAGCCGGAATTAGTCTTGGCTCAATGGTAATGGCCGTGGGGGTGGGTAGAGTCGTGTATTGGATACGCGTCATTTGTACCACGCTGTCTTTCGTTTGCGGCCACACAGTGATCTTGTTGGCATCGCGCAGGAACAGACGTCTGTTGCCTTCAATTTGGAATTCATATTCCAGCGTTGTAGTAGTGTCGGTTTGCGCCGATATCGTCAAGCTTGATGCAAACGTCAGGGCTAGAATGGCAAGTAAGAATAGGTTCTTCATGATGGCTTACTGGTTTTCCGGGGTTGTAGGCAGGTCAATTTCTACTTCGTTAACGGAAGGAGCGTTGGGAGTTGGATTTTCGAGTTGGTCGAGCGTCGCTTTCTTGGCGTTGGCGGCATCGATAACCCATGATTCCGTTACATTTTCCATGATGGCATTGATAGTTGCTCGAGCCTGGAAGTAGTCTTTGAGTGAGATGTACACATCAATGAGTAACAAAAACCCTTTGTATTTCCATTCGTCGAAGGCAGAGAATTTTTCAATCAGCTGGAATATTTCTGCTTCTGCTGCTTTGAATTCTTCCTGAGAGTAATACGAACTCGCAATGAGGTATTTACTCTCTGCACCGGCATTTCCTCCGCGTTTTACCACTTCTTTTAAATCGTTGATTGCTTCGTTATAACTTCCGTTTACATGCATGATGCGTCCGCGCCACAACAAGGCGGTATAGCGAATGTCTTCAGGAGTTGCATCATTGGCGAGCACTTTGTCTGCATACATTTTTGCATCCGTAAATTCATTCAGGAAGTAATTGCAGCGCATGAGTCCAATCTGCGCTTCAAGTATATTGTTTTTCGATACGGCCACTTGTTCCAGATCGCGGTAGTGAGTTAGTGCTTGCGAATAGTCTTTGTTGTTGTAAGAAATAGTTGCGGCCATCACCAGGCATTCCTCTCTGTAATTGGTATTTCCGGCGGCAATGATGAAATTGCAATATTCCAGGGCTTTGTTGAATTCGCTCTTGTCGTAGTGACAATTGGCCAAGAAGTAACTAGCATCAACTGCGTGGTAGGCCGGCTGGAATTTGGTCAGATAGTCGGTGAGTTTGCCAATGCCGGTGTTGCAGTCGCCGTCTTGCACATAGCTCACCGCTTTGCGATAAACATCTTCTTCCAAGTCATTTTTACTGGCACCACAAATCGTAACTGCGTCGTTTTGAAACTCAGAGTCTTCGATCAGAATTGACTTGCAAATCTGATATGCGTCGCACACAACCGGATCTTTTCCGTATTTGCTCTTAATAGCGGTCCATGATGCCTTTACCTGGGACTGATCATTCTCTTTAACGTGCACAAGACACATGTCGCGCATGCTAAGTTTGGCATACACTGAAGTAGCGTGGTTTTTCAGAATGTCGCTGAAGTAAGGCTTTGCTTCTGCCAGACGATCTTGTTGCAAATAGGTTTTTGCAATTTCATATTTGGCATCGATTTCAAACTTTGAATTCGGGCTTTCGGTGATTAGATTTTTGAGCACCCATGATTTCTTTTCAGGTTGACTATCGTAGCCGTAGCACATGGCTTTTTGATAGAGCGCGTATTCGGAACCGGCCTTGTTGAGTGCAATGGATTTGTCGTAGTATAGAATGGCCTGCGCATAGTTTTTGGCAACGTAGAAACAATCGCCGGCACGAGCACAAGCATCGCTTTCTTTCTTGGTCTCCTTGCTATGGCTGCCATCGATGTATTTACGGAATGCGGTATTGGCGTTGTTATACCAGGCCATTGCCGTTTCATCGTTTTCTTCTGCGTTGGCTAGTTTGAAATAGGCATATCCCTGGCTGTAATGTGCAATGCCATAGAACTCTGAATTATAAGCCCCCGGTTCGTTGATGAATGCGGTGTAACGTTGTGTTGCTTTGGTGAAGTCGTTTTGACGGTAGCTTAATTCTGCTTTCCAGAACTTAGCATCAGCATTTACGGTTGGATTGACCGGATACGTTGAAACACGATCAAAGAACTTTTCTGCATCCGCATATTTTTCTGCCTGAAATAATTCAACACCCCGGTTATAGGCGACCACCTGATAAGCCTCTTTAACGCGGTTGTCTTTATTCTGAATCTTGTCGAGCGAGGCCAGTGCTTTTTCATAGTTACGGGTGCGCATATAAACATTGAGCAGGAATTCGTAGGCTTCGTCTCTGCGCTTGCTGTTGGGATATTTGGTGAGGTAGTCTTCGAATGCGGAGATGGCTTCGTGGAAGGGATTGTAGGAAAGTTCGAAAGCAAGCTTGGAATAGTTGAACAGAGCATCTTCCTGAATTTCTGCGTTTACCGACATGTTGGCTGCATCCGAGAATGCATTACGCGCATATTCCTTTTGGTCCATCTTGAGGTAGCATTCCCCGAGGTTATAGGAAGCTTTCTGATGAAGCTCATCATTGCCCTCGGTACATTTTTTATACTCATTAATGGCCTTTTCCCATTGGGAACTGCGGTGATAGGCATAGGCTAATTGATAGTGGTCTTCCCGAGTGATATCATTATCGGTTGCCGCTTTATGGTAGGTTTCTAAGAACGGAATCGCTTCTGCGTATTGTTTTTTCATGCAGTGGCTATCCCCTATGATGCGCGATATTTCGGGAACTCGTTTGGTTGAATTCGCCTCCGCTTGTTGAAGTACGCCGGGGCCGTATTTCAGCACCTCGTCGAAATTCTTTTGTTTGTAGTAGATATAGGTGATATAGTAAGGAACCAGACTTTTGAATGACGCATCACCTTCCAGTTGTTTGAAGCCGTCGAGGGCCACCTGTAAGTCGTTTTGCTCGTAGGCAATGTGGCTATAATAGTAGATGGCTGCTTTTTGGTATTCACCTTCTTGTTGTTTCACCTCGAAAAAATCCTGACGCGCAGCACTCACATCGCCTGTTTCGAACAAGCTGTGGCCGCGTTTGTAGCGCATCTCGATTTTGTCCTGTGCGTTGAGGTCTCGCTCATCTACTTGCTTAAACCATTCCAGCGCTTTTTTGTATTGCTTTTTCTGGTAATTAAATGTTGCCAGTTCGAAGAAGGCGCGCAACTTCCATGGAGAATCAGGATGTTCAATTACGAATTGTTCAAGCTGGTACTCCGCATCTTTATGGAAGAGATAGAGTGCGCAAATACCGCTGTAGTATTTTGAGTTGATGCGAAGCGCATGCTGTGGATCTTTCTCCAGGGCGATGTATTCTTGAAATTTTTCCTTTGCCGCCACATACTTTTCGTGATCGAAAAGTTCCAATGCCTCGCGATACAAACGAGTGTTGTCGTAGAGCGCAATAGGGGGCTGTGCTTGCAGGTGTATGGCGCAAGTCAGTAGAGTCAATAGGAAAAGATACGTTCTCATGAGTGCTTCGGCGGATTATACCAACTTGTGAAATTAACGGGCTCAATCGGCTGAGATTTCGCCACTTACCAAACTTGCGAACGAGTCGATGTGAAATGTATTTCATCGCTGCTTCGTTAAAAAAGGATCGATTTCGCATATTGGAGTCATAAATCACAATCATGAAACTATTCAGCCGAGAGCAGCTGCGTGCGTGGGATCAAGCTACAATTGAAAACCTTTATTCTTCTTCTGCAGAGCTCATGGAGGTTGCGGCGCGCACATGTGCTGAGGTACTTGTCGACAAGGCTCCGGCTGGTCGTTACATCTTTTTTTGCGGCACCGGAAACAACGGCGGTGATGGTCTGGTCATGGCGCGCTTACTGCACGAGCAGCAGCTGGATGTGCTGGTTGTAGTTGTGGGTGATGCGTCGAAGGGCAGTCCTGATTTCAGAGACAACCTCCAGATTTTGATCGACGGTGATTTGCCACTGAGTTTCATGAGTGCCATGCCGGAGTCATTTGAGATGGATCCGGACGCTGTGCTTGTTGATGCGCTTTTCGGCTCGGGGCTTAACAGGCCTATCGAGGGTTGGTTGTCTGAACTTATTGTTGCGATAAACGCCCTACCCAATCGTGTTGTGGCCATTGATATGCCCTCCGGCTTGCAAGCCGATTTGTTGCAACCACAGTCGGGTGCTATTATGGAAGCCGATATTACACTGACCATAGAAATTCCCAAGAGGTCAATGTTATTCGCAGAGAATGATGTTTACGTTGGAAGGATGGTCACCGTGCCACTGGGGCTCGACTCAGACTTTGAGTATGGGGAAAAATGTGATTGGGTCATGATAGATGATCGAGAAGTTGCTCCTCTTCTGCGAGAGCGAAACAAGTACAGTCACAAAGGATTGAATGGGCACTTGCAGGTGAATGCCGGCAGTTCAGGTATGATGGGCGCATGCATGCTCGTAGCATATGCAGCTATGCGCACGGGAACCGGAAAGGTTACTGCATGCGTGGCTGAGAATGGAATGCATGTGATGCAAACGGCAGTGCCTGAGGTAGTGTGCAAAACGGGAGTGGGTGCGGCTGAATTGGAGTGCTTCGAACAGGTTGAACACACAAGCGCACTGGTTATTGGTCCTGGCATCGGCACCGGAAGTGCTCCAACCGCTATGCTGAACCAATGGTTGAATAGCACTAGTATGCCAACTATCCTGGACGCCGATGCATTGTCTATCCTAGCTCGAGAAGGTTGGTTGAGTAGGGTTCCTGCTCATTCTATAATCACTCCACATGTTGGAGAATTCGATCGATTGTTTGGTAAGCATGAAAATCATTTTCAGCGATTACAAACACAGTTGGACAAATCGAAAGAGTTTGGTATTTATATCGTATTGAAAGGCGCTCACACACGCATCAGCACCCCGGATGGTTTGCTGTACATCAATTCAACGGGCAATCCGGGAATGGCCACCGCCGGAAGCGGCGATGTGTTGAGTGGAATGATTGGAGGTTTGCTGGCTCAGGGCTATGAGCCATTGCACGCAGCTCTGTTAGGAGTGTATATGCATGGACTTGCCGGAGATGTAGCAGCCGAGGCGAGGAGTATGGATTCAATTATCGCACGCGACATCATTGAGTTTATTGGTGATGCCTTTACGCATTTAAGAGGCATCAATCATCCGGAAGGTTAAAGCATTTCAACGCTTCCTTTTCCGATACGAATGATTTCTATTTCATCGTTCACGCAGCTTATGACGGTCGAGGGCTCCAGACCACCGGTGCCACCATCAATGACCATGTCTACACGATTACTCCATTTTTCATGGATCAGTTCGGCATCAGTCGTATAATCGAGAATGGTGTCGTCGTCATGCACAGAGGTCGAAACGATAGGGTTTCCTAAGGCCTCTACGATGGCTCGGGCAATAGCATTATCCGGAACACGAATTCCAACTGTCTTTTTTCGATCGGAAAATATTTTTGGAATCGCTTTGCTTGCCTCTAAAATGAATGTGTATGGACCGGGCAACAAACTTCGAATAAGTTTATATACCGGGTTACTCAATTGTTTGCTGTATTCGGTGAGATTACTCAAATCGTGACAAACCAGTGAGAAGTTGGCCTTTTCCAGTTTAATCTGCTTGATGAGTGCGAGTCTCTCCAGTGCTTTCGAGTTATACATGTCGCACCCCATGCTGTATACTGTGTCTGTCGGGTAAACCACAATTCCGCCTTGACGCAAACATTCCACCACCTGCGCAATTTTGCGCGGGTCAGGATTGGCGGGGTGGATGGGGAGAAGCATTGTCGATTACGGATTATGGATTACGGATTACGGATTACGGATTAATCTGTAATCCGTAATCCGTAATTGGTAATCATTTACTCGCTTTCGCGTGGTCGGCCAGGAACTGTGCCAAGCCACTGTCGGTTAGCGGGTGTTTCATGAGAGCGACGATAGCGCTGAGAGGACCGGTCATTACATCGGCGCCAATTTCAGCGCACTTGATGATGTGCATCGGGTGTCTTACGCTCGCTGCGAGAATTTCGGTTTCGTA
>CANIAA010000055.1 GCA_947465255.1 Flavobacteriales bacterium
GCTGCCCCTCAACTTGCATGTGTTAGGCCTGCCGCTAGCGTTCATCCTGAGCCAGGATCAAACTCTCCATTGTAAAGATGTTTAATCTCTTGGCTTCTTAAAATAATTTACCTGTTCGCTGCTGCATTATATCAAAGAACTTTTCAACTTTTCCCGTTTCACTTTTTGATTCGGGGCGGCAAATGTACTGTGGTCGCTTCGCTGTTTCCAAATTTATTTTCGTTGTTGTCGAAAATATTTTTTTCTGAAACCCTTAACTACACTGCTTTTGATGTTTGCCAAAGAACGTTGTTGTTTTCAAAAGCGGGTGCAAATGTACTCCTCTTTTTCATTCGCGCAAGTCCTAAATAAAAAAAACGTCAGACTCCTGCGTTAATCACTGACTGCCAGTGTCAAAAAAATTAAAAATAATTTCAAGTTTATTTAAAACACGTGTGTTGCCAGCTCAAAACAGTACGTGGCTCATTCATTTCGGCCTCTTCCATCAACCTATATTCGCCAACTCATATCATTCAAACTCTTCTTATGAATCAACACGGCTCTCAAAGACCCAAGTATTCCGGCAACAAACGTCCACCGAAACCAAAGAGGAATCAACTTCTTATTGGATTGCGGCCTTTGCAGGAAGCAATTAGCGCCGGCAGTGAAATAGACAAAGTATTAATTCAGCGTGGACTTCAAGGAGAGATTATCCAACAAACGAAACTGCTCATACAACAGAATGGGATTCCGTTTCAATATGTGCCACAAGAAAAGCTAAACTCCATTACTTCCCAAAACCATCAGGGCGTCGTTGCTTTTGTTTCTCCCATTACATTCGGGAATTTCGAAAATATTATAGCCGAGGTGTTCGAAAATGGCGATACACCTTTGCTCTTAATGCTGGATGGTGTGACCGACGTGAGAAACTTCGGAGCTATTTGTCGAAACGCCGAGTGCATGGGCGCCCATGCCATTCTAATTCCTGAAAAAGGTAGCGCTCAAATTAACGAAGAGGCCATCAAAACCTCGGCCGGAGCTCTTTACAATATTCCGGTATGCCGCGTGAAATCGATTGAGCATGCTATGGATATTTTGCAGCAAAGCGGTATTCGTGTGATCGCATGTTCCGAAAAAACAAGAAAGGAGTTGTACGAAATTTCATTAACCCCTCCAACCTGTATCATCCTTGGATCAGAGGAATCAGGCATATCTTCCGGAGCGTTGCGCAAGTCAGATGAAATCGTGCGTATTCCTATGGTTGGAAAAACTTCCTCCTTAAACGTTTCAGTTGCATCGGGAATAATTCTATACGAGGTTTTGCGTCAACATAAGCTGTTGGATGACCAAATACCGACAACTTAACTTTAGTCATATTCCTTTTATTTTTAGCTATTTTACCAAAATTTGAAACATATTTGCAGATTTCAAAGTAAGCAGTCTCGCCTTCTTTGAAGACAACACCCTAAATGCTATGAATAAAGTTATTCTTCTTACAACTTGCGCCCTAATCTGGGGTTCATCGTCATTGGCTCAAACCGCTTCCAGCGCTGCCAGTGATCGATTATTTTTTGAATTTGCTACACTCGATTTCAACAAGTATGCTGAATTACATGAAACGGTGAAAGCAGACGGAAACTATACAATTGAAACCGTCTGTATTCCTGCCAAAGTAATCTGCGTAAAAAAAGTAAACGCAAATTCCAGTATCTCCGGTTTTAAGCAATTAGCCACCTTAACAGGCCTATCGGCAATTGAATCGCCACAATCGATGCAAGCTTTCGAGGAACGTTGTCTGGATGCCCGCACCCGCAACTAAACCGAGTACATTCTTCATTAACGCATTTTCTAGATCAACTATGATACAATTCAACTACAAAAATCTCTTTCTCGCAATGCTTAGTGCGCTTGCGTTTCAAGGAGTACATGCCCAATTGAGTGTGGACATTTCGCTGACACCGGATCAAATGGTGCAAAACCTGGTGGGTACCGGGGTTCAAATTTCCAATGTGTCTGTAACTGCTTGCGACAGCAGTTATGGTTATTATCAATCAGCCGCAACCGAAATTGGAACCTCACAAGGTTTATTGCTTACAACAGGAAAAGCTCTTTACGCTGTTGGGCCTAATAACTCCATCGGTAACTGTTCAACAAGTGCGGGAACTTGCGACTTCTTCGACAACGATTGTCCGGGAAGTGCTCTTCTCAACCAAGCACAAGACAGAACAACCTATGACGCTACTCAATTTGAGTTTGATATCATTCCTCAAGGTGACTCACTCAAATTCAAGTATACTTTCGCTTCAGAAGAATATAACGAGTGGGTAGGCTCACAGTTCAATGATGTATTCGGTTTTTACATCAGCGGCCCCGGAATTGGTACCGACGTGAACATAGCCTTGATTCCAACCACCGGTCAGGTGGTTTCGATCAATACAATCAATGCTTTATCTAATCAGGGATTCTATTACAACAACCAGAACCCTCTTGGTCAATTCGTACAATATGATGGTTTTACGAGAAACCTCGTAGCTAAAGTGGGTGGATTGTTGCCTTGTGAAACCTATCGTTTAAAACTAGTAATCGCTGATGGAACTGACCACGTGTATGATTCAGGTGTTTTCATTCAGTCGATTGAGTCCAATCCTGTGTTGGTTTCTACCAACACTTCCAATGGTCTTGAATACATGGTGGAAGGTTGCTCAAACGGAAGCATTACCTTCACCCGTCAAATCGTAGACGACCAACCCTCACAAGTTCTTTATTGGGTTGGCGGAACTGCTACAAATGGTATAGACTATACTCCTGTTATCGGCAACGGAATCCCATTTGCTCAAAATACTGTTACCATTCCACCGAATGAAGCATCCGTCACATTTAATATCACACCTCTAGCAGAAAATCTTGCAGAGGGTGAGGAATACATCACCATTTATCTGGCGAATCCATTGTGTTTAGAGAGTGGCGCCGCCGATAGCATTAACTTTTACATCAATGACTTCTTGGAAGTGGAACTAACAGCCGATGAGTCCAACACATGTATTGGTAATTGCGTAACCCTTAGTGGTCTTGTGCCTGATCTTCCGAGCACTACCTACACCTGGTCATCAAATGTAGCTAGTGGCAATAGCCTGACGGTACAAGTATGCCCTACTCAAGCGACAACCTACACATTAGACGCTGCTGTAGGTGCATGCACAGGATCAGCTGAAATAACCATCAACGTTTCGAGCATCGCAGTAGAACTTAGCTCAACACCGGTTAGCTGCGATGGCGGAGCAAACGGGACGGTTACAGTTCTGGTGCGAGATGCAATCGAGCCTTACACATATAGCTGGACAGGTCCTGATGGATTCACCAGCAATGCTGAGAGTCTCTCAGGAGTTGCGGCAGGAGAATATTGTGTTACCGTTACAGATGCTGCCGGATGCGTAAACACAGGTTGCGTAGATGTGATTGAAACAAACGAGCTAACCGCTTCATCTGTATTGTCTGATTTCGCTTGCAATCAAATCTCTTGTAATGGAGTTTGTGACGGAAGCATTGACATGAATGTAAGCGGCGGAGTTGCTCCTTATACTTTCGCGTGGATTGGCCCGGATGGTTTTCTTGCTTCAACAGAAGATGTAAGCCTGCTTTGTGCCGGTTCATATGAACTGACATTAACAGATGCTACCGGTTGCCAGTATACCAATAGCTATACTCTCACCGAACCTTCGGTAGTAAGTATTGAAGTTGCAGGATCTGTCGATTTGGAGTGCTCAGGTGTTGAAACCGGAGAAGCCAGTGTAGCCTCAACAGGCGGTTGTTCTCCTTACACCTATTCATGGAGTCATAGCGCAAGCGTTACCGGCCCTGTGGCTACTAACCTCGGTAGCGGAACGTACGAAGTAAGCGTGACAGACCAGAATGGCTGTAACAGTGCGGGCAGCGTGACGATTGTGATCAACGAGCCTATTGATCCATTGCAAGTAGTAATTGATGAAATCTCTCTTTATCCCGGTGGTTTCAATGTAAGCTGCCCTACCAGCGCAGACGGGTACGTTAATGTTACCTCAAGTGCAGGTACAACTCCATACACATTTGAATGGACTAACACCACAACAGGCACTGTTATTTCCTCGGTAGAGGATCTTTCGGGTGTTGGGTGCGGATCTTACGCATTAATAGTTACAGATGGCAACGACTGCCAGGTTACTGAAGAAGTAACGTTGAATTGTGTACCTCAGATAGATGTAGTTATCGACGTTCAAAACAACCCTTGCGGAAGTCCTACTGCATCCCTTGGATCGATTGAAGTAACATCAATTAGCGGCGGTCAGGGCGGTCCTTACAACACTGAATGGACAGGACCAAGTTGCTCACCGTGTACAACGGAAGACATCACGAACTTAGACTCCGGTGACTACACGCTAATCGTTACCGATGCACTGGGATGTGCCGATACAACTGAAACGAATATTGGTCAAAATGACTCGTTTGTTCCAACAGGTGATGTTACAGCCGAGTCTTGCCCTGATTTGTGTGACGGATCGATTGACATCACGATAACCGACGGTTCAGGTGGCGGCGGTGTAACCCCATTCCCACTGAGTTCAAGCTCTACTATTCAAATCTGTTTTTCTGCCACTCACAGCTACGTATCCGACCTCGCATTTCACTTGGTAGGTCCTCCTAGTTGTGGTAGCCCGGATATCCTTTTGTCGCCAAACCCAGGAACATCATGCAACGGTGGTAATAACATCGTAGAATTGTGCTTTACCAATGCAACAGCAGATGCTTTCTCAGTGTGCGGAGCTCCTACTCCACTTAGCGGAACCTATGGCGCATATAGTGATGCAAGCATCATCGACTGGACACCTATTCTAGGTTGCGACGCGAACTCACCCGGTTGGGCTGTTCAGATCTATGACTGTGTAAGCATTGATACAGGTGCACTCACCGATGCAACCTTAACTTTTACAGATGTTGACGGAACCGGTAATCCTATCAGTGCTAGTTATTCTACACCAGTCGGATTTAACTCTCCCATCAATGATAACTCTTGCAGTCCAAGCACAGCCTCTATCTTCCAGGTAGAAACAACAGGTGGTGGCACCGGCGGCGGCGGTGGCGGTGGCGGCAACCCGGTGGTGGGTAATTTCACCTACACATGGAGCGGTCCATTCTTCGGACCAACCCCAACTACTCAAGATGTAAATGGCCTTTGCCCGGGCGACTATTCTGTGGTTATCAGCAATGGAGATTGCGAGGAAACATTGTTCTTCACTGTTCCTGAAGCAAACCCAATTACCGTTGACGTTATCAACCAGGTTAACCCAACTTGCTTTGGTCAAAACAATGGTAGCATCGACATCGCAGTAATCGGCGGCAGCGGAAATTTCACCTATCAGTGGATCCCTCAGCCTTCTTGCTTCTTCTTCGGAGCAACAACACAAGACGTCAATAACCTTCCTGCATGTGATTATGCTGTCAGCATTACCGATCAGGTAACCGGTTGTAACGTTCTCACAACGATCTCACTCGAAGCTCCTCAAGTAATGGAGTTGACAATTGAAACCTCACAATTCTCTGGCGGTTATAACTTGAGTTGTTTCGATTCCAATGATGGTGCTATCTCTGTATTCGTTTCAGGCGGAACACCTGATCCAGATGCATTTGCTCCGTTTGATTACTTGTATGACTGGATTAACGATTGCTCTGAAATTGATCCTTCTCAATATGGCAATGACCCGAACGCGCCTAACGCAACCAATCTTCCTGGTGGTACATATGGTATCAATGTAACGGATGCTAACGGATGTTTGGCGACCACTTGTTTCGACTTGATTCCACCGGATTCAATTCAATCACCAGCTATTATTCAGAACATTTCATGTGCTAGTGATGAAGGCTGTATTACGCCAAACGTACAAGGTGGAAGCAGCACTTACATTGCTTACGAATGGACCGGTAATATCGGAGCTAACTTGCCCGATGCCTCTACCCTTTGCGGATTGGATGCCGGTTTATATAGCTTGACTGTAACAGACTCAAATGGCTGTCAAGAAACATTTGATTACGAGATCAGCGATGTTTCTACACCGGAGGCAGTTATAAATGCTACAACTCCTGCCAGCTGCTTCAACATTTGTGATGGCACTGCTGATGTAACCGTTGATGGTGGTCAAGCACCTTATACGGTATCGATTGATGGCGCCGTTGTTAACGACGTTGTGCCGGGAATCATCGGTGGTATTTGCCAAGGCTCGCATACGTTGAGTGTGGTGGATGCAAATGGTTGCGAAACTCAAACAACCTTCACCATCGGCAGCCCAGCAGAACTGGTTGTTCTTACAGAAATCCTGGTTCAGGAACCAGGCCAACTCTTCACCATTCAGTGTGCCGGTGAATCAACAGGTTCTGTGAATGGCACTGTGTCAGGAGGAACCGCACCATATGATATTTCCTGGACTGATGTGAATGGAACTATCATCGCTTTGACGGAAGACATTAATTCATTGCCAGCCGGTGAATATTGCCTGAATGTTATTGATGGTGATGCTTGTTCAGTTCAAAGCTGTGTTCTTCTCACGGAACCTGAGTTTCCGTTGGATGTAACTTCTGAAATCTCTCAATTCAACTCTGAATTCAACTTGGCATGCTTCAACAGCACAGACGGTTTCATCAACCTGACCGTTACCGGTGGTGTTGAACCTTACACTTTCGAATGGCAGGGTGACAACGTAATTGACGGGGCTCAAAATCAAATCAATCTTGGCCCGGGCGTTTACGATGTAGTTGTTATTGATGCCAACTTCTGTCAGATTCCTTTGACCTTTACGATGACTGCTCCTCCAGCCATTACCTCTAATCCTGCAATCACTGCTGTTAGTTGTTCCGGTCAATGCGATGCTGCCATCGATACCGATATTCAAAGTGCAGACATAACATCCAGCATATCATGGACAGGACCGAACGGATTCACATCGACAGATGCTGATATTGACGGATTGTGCGCAGGTGACTACGTATTGACTGTTGCTGACCCTGTAAGTGGCTGCACATTAGAAGAGACCATCACAATTGCTGATCCGGGTGTGATTAGCGTGAATATCGCACTTAGCGGTGATTGCGCACTGGGCACCGTAGGCGCATGTGCTGTGGTAACAGGCGGAACAGCTCCCCTATCCTATGACTGGAGCAACGGTGGAAATCTGGATTGCGTGAATGTTACCGCAAGCGGAAATTTATCTGTAACTGTTACTGATGCCAATGACTGTCCACCAGCCTCTGCTAACGTAAACGTGAATGTGCCGGATGCTCCATTTGCAATCAATGGTGTAGGAACAGACGCAAGTTGCGGAGCGTGCAATGGTAACATTGATGTTACTGTTACTGGCGGTTCTGCCGGTTATATTTTCCAGTGGGCGAATGGCGAGCAAACTGAAGACTTGAGCAATTTGTGCGAGGGTCTGTATTCGGTAATTGTAACAGACGCACTTGGTTGTAACGATGAGTTGAGTTTTGAAATCGAACAATCGATTGGATTAGTCGTTACGCTTGACATTACTAACGCATTGTGTGCCGGCGACAGCACAGGAGCGGTTAACGTATCGACAAATGGTGGCACACCTGAGTTCACCTATTCATGGACGAACGCTGCAGGTGATGTAATTGGAATTGAGTCATCGATTTCGAACATTCCTGCCGGCTCTTATGAAGTGGCTGTATCAGATGCTTCCGGATGTGATACCATTGCAGAGTTCACGATTGCTGCTCCGCAGGCATTGAGTGTTGCAATTACACTAAGTGAATACAGCATTGCTACCAACTCCTACAACATCTCTACTCCCGGTGGTGAAAACGGATCTATCGATGTAGCTGTTGAAGGTGGAACTCCGGTATACGTCTACAACTGGACACCGAATACCATTGCTACTGACGAAAACAACCCAACCAACCTAGCTGCCGGCGATTACATTCTGCAGTTGGTGGATGCTAATGGTTGTGCCTTGGATACTACGATTACACTTGTTGATCCGGATGCCTTGAAACTATACACGGCACTTTCACCGAATGGTGACGGACTGAACGACACGTATGTGATTGATGGTGTTCAAGACTGTCCGGACAATCAATTCAAGGTGTTCAACCGTTGGGGTAATCTTGTTTACGAAAAAGACAGTTACTTGAACGAATGGTTTGGTCAGGATATGGATGGCAACACCCTTTCTGATGGAACCTACTTCGTGATCTTTGACGGATGCGGAGAGCAGTTTAATACTTACGTAGATCTTCGCAGAAACTAAAACTGAACGGTAACAAGAACTCAATAAAGACAACAACACTATGAAAAAATATATCATCCTCATAGCCATCGCAATTGCTGCCGTTCGAACATCGGCACAGCAGGAATTGATGATTAGTCAATACATGTTCAACAGCATGGTATTGAATCCGGCCTACGCCGGCACACATGACTACTGGAGCACAAGCATTCTGCACAGAAGTCAATGGGTAAAATTCGACAATGCACCTCGAACCCAGTTTTTAAGTGCTGATGGGCAAATTCTGGCCGGCAAAGCGGGTCTTGGATTCAATGTCAGCAATGATGCTCTTGGTGTTACGAATGTGCTTGACATAAATGCAAACGGAGCAACACACGTGAACCTTGGTAAAGGCAAACTGAGCTTCGGATTGCGTTTAGGTGTTTCACGCTACAGCGCTCAACTCACCGATGCCATCATCAAAGATGTGGAAGATCCCGTTTATGCCAACAACATCAATGGCACTATGATTCCGCGTGTAGGTGCAGGTTTGTATTACTACCAGAATAACTTCTTTGCGGGCTTGGCAATTCCTTCGCTCTTATCTGTAGACGACAAGATAACCTACACAACGACCGGAGTGAATAGCTTTTATCAAAATCACATTTACGTAAACACCGGAATGGTGTTTACTCCTCTGCCTGAGTTGGCAATTAAGCCAAGCGTATTGGTGAAAGTACAGGGTAGCCAAGTAAACGTTGATTTGAACTGCAATGCGTTGTTCATGAATAAATTTTGGTTTGGCGCAGGATATCGCACAGGTGATGCCCTGGTAACCATGCTGGAGTGGAATATCAATCCACAGCTTCGCATTGGTTACGCTTTCGATTACACGTTGAGTTCGATCTCGCAATACAGCAACAACTCACACGAGGTGATGCTCGGTTACGATTTAGGCAAAGCTGCGTTGGTGAAAGCACGTTCACCTAGATATTTCTAACATCAAAACTGAAAGTGAACTACAACAAAAAGAAGATTATGAAAAAGAACTATATGATACCACGCATTGCAGCATTTGTTCTCGCCAGTTTTATGCTGGGAAGCTGCGCAACGTTGTACACCAAAGCAGGCAAGGATGCATATGATAACTTGCAATACAACGACGCCATTTACTACTTGGGCAAAGGCGTAGGCAAAAAGGATGAAGCCGATGCACGACGTAAGCTGGCTGATAGTTATATGAAGGTGAATGACTATAACAATGCACTCACCAATTACGAAGTGATTAGCACCTATACAGATAATACCGACAAGGATCGTGTTAATCACGCACGAGCTTTGATGGCCAAAGAGCGCTATCTTGATGCTAAAGCGATTTTGGAAGGTATTGTAAGCCGTGATGCTTCGAATGCATACGCCAAGCAATTGCTCGCCAGTTGCAAGAACATCGATCGCATGAAAGCAGATTCTGTGAACTACATCATCGAGCCTATGAACATTCCTTCAGCGGGTCCGGTGTATGCACCACGCTTATACAACGGTGGATTGCTCTTCAGCAGCCCTTCCGGAAACGGGGAGGTTGACCCATACACTAAGATGACATATGCTAACTTGTATACTACAAAGCGTGAGGGAGCCTCTTGGGGTGCACCACAGGAAATGACCGGAATCAACGGCAACTTCCATGATGCTGTTGCCTCTGTTTCGCCTTCAGGTAATACGATTGTTTTCACGCGCAGCTTCACACTTGAGTCGGGATCGATTGCAGGAAATGAAAATAAAGTAAGCACAACGCAGCTCTATACAAGCAGAAAAGCATCAGACGGTACTTGGGAAAAGCCCACTGTATTGCCATTCTGCGACAACAAATACATGTTCGCCCACCCTGCATTTGCAACAGATGGAAAGACATTGTATTTCTCCAGTGATATGCCGGGCGGATTCGGTGGCATGGACATTTGGGTGGTTAAAATGACCGATAATGTATGGGGCACTCCTATGAATCTTGGAGGTAACGTAAACTCAGCAGGAAATGAAATTTTCCCAACACTGCGCAGAGATGATGAGTTGTACTATTCGAGCGACATCATCGAGAGTCTTGGAGGTTACGATTTATTGACCTCTGCAAATCGCAATGGTATTTGGGAACGTCCTGTTCACTTGAGCTATCCTCTTAATAGCTCTTTTGACGATTTCAGCATTGCCTGGAACGCCGACAACAAGACCGGTTACTTCTCTAGCGACCGCTATGGTTCTGACCGTATTTTCAGCTTCATTGAAGACGATAGTAAAGTTACGTTTAATGCTCTTGTAACAGGTCGTGACAGCAAATTGCCATTGGGCGGAGCTAAGATTGTGTTGAAGAACCTTACTGATGGCACAGAGCAGATGTACATCACCGATGGTAATGGTAAGTTCACAGCAGAGCTGGTGAAAGGTAAAGACTACCAGATGGTGAGTGAGTTGGAAGGATATTTCAATCAAACCGATAACTTCAATACCCGTGGTGATGAAGACCCGATTAACAAGATGATTGAAATGGCTGAATTGTATGTATCGGATGCCAACGGCAACGGAGGTAAGAAGGATAACAGCAGCGTAAAAGCGAAAGGAATCTACGATTTACCCGATATTCATTGGGATTACAACAAGTGGGAAATCCGTGAAGACGCCTATCCATACTTGGACAACCTGGTAAAACTCTTCCGTGAGAACAACAATTTGAAGTTCGAACTTCGCAGCCATACTGACTGCCGCGGCAGCTATGAATACAACGATGATTTATCGTCTAAGCGTGCCAAGGCTGTAACTGATTACATGGTGAAGAAAGGTGTACCTCGCTCCATCATTGTATCAAAAGGATACGGAGAACGCGAGTTACTCAACAACTGCACAGATGGAGTTTTCTGTGAAGAATCACTTCACGAGCAAAACCGTCGTACCGAGTTTATTGTGACCGGTAAAAAGAAATAGTATTCCGCACATAGCGGGAAATGGCTAATGGCGAGTGGCAAGTGTGTCACTCGCCATTTCTTTTTTCCCGGAAACTGAAAGAAAGATCACTCACTATAAATCTTGCCGCTACGCCAAGTTTGAACCATCCTTTCCCAGTAAGGCTTGTAGCCGGGTTCTCTTTCAAGAATGTACAAGTTATTCGTGAACGGAGAGTCAACCTTGTTAAAAGTGAACGATAGCAATGCCGCATTGCTATCCTCGCCATAGTTCCATACTTCTGCCTGTGATGAACGAATAATTTGATTCGGGTTACCGAATAGGAGGTGAATCATACCGCGATCGGTTCTCCAACCTTCGGTATAGGTCGAGAAATAGAAGTTAGCCTCCTCTACCCTTCTGTAAAAAACTCGAATCAGTTCACGTGCATGTTCTTTACTACCTGCACATTCAAGCCAAAACCGATCGATGAGAAGCTTCGGATAATTGTTCTTCACGATTTCCTCATGTTCAGTCTTTGTCGTGATAAAACGAATGGGCCATTCCAAGGAGCTCACTTCCTTGACACGTGGGAAATGTGTATTCGAAGTTTTGATTGTCATGCCCAGGCGCTTTGAATTATCATGTGTGAAGAAATACAACCCTGAAACGACCTCGAAAACAAAGCCGCCCTGCCCTTCCCTTCTAATCTCGCTCGACTGCGATCCGGAAAAACCAGGCTGTTCAGGCAAATTCGAAGAGAATGGCGGCGGAGGCAATTTCATTTCGGCATTTATCTTCCATAAAACCGGGGCGGGTGAGCCTTGATTTCGCTCGCTGAATACTTCGACCATTTGACCGGGCGTTACAAAACCCCCAAACACCGGTTCATGTGTTTCGAATTTCGTGAGCAAATAGTTCTGTGCCGTCAGTGAAGAAGATTTGTCGCAAGAAATAAACGATGGCTGCGTAAGGTTGCGCGAAACATCTGTGAACTCCATCAACAAGTTCCACTGCCCTTGTCTCATGGGAACAACCATTGACCCCAAGAGCCAGCCTTGACGATCTTCAGCAGCCTCATGCAAAACCAAGGAAAGTGTATCCTGTGCCATTCCGTTCAAATCGCTCACAGTGGCCTTCACATGAATGTTTAGGACAAATGGAGTACCGGCCGAAACACGGGTAAACAAGAGCTCACTTGAAAAAACTCGAAAGTGAATTGTACTAGAATCATCCGCATGATGATACACGATATATTCCGGATGCAAGTCACGGCTTTCCAAGTCATAGAGATACTGATAGGAACCCGTGGGAACAATTGCGTTTCGCTGGCATGCATAAAAGCTTACAACCGTCAGCAACAACCAAACACTATTCTTCAGTTTCGTCTTCATTGTCATCTTCAATTTCAGCCTGCTCAATTTTCTCGTTGTCCAATGATTTACTGGTCTTGGCACCCAATTTCTTCATTTTCTGGGTTCTTGCAATGATATTTCCTCGACCTGTTTCCAGTTTATTCATTGCATTTTCATAGGCACCGGTTGCACTCTTAAGTCGGTCACCTATTTCTTTCATATTGACAAGAAACGCAACAAACTTGTCATAGAGCTTCCCTCCTTCGTCTGCGATTGCCTGTACATTGCTAATGCGCCGTTCCTGCATCCAGATATTGCTGACAGTGCGCAGCGTTGCAAGTAGTGTCGTTGGAGAAACAATGATGATGTTTAGCTCCCAAGCATCGTTGTATAAATCCTGATCCTGCTGAATGGCTAATGCGAAGGCGGCCTCGATTGGTGTGAACAGGATTACAAAATCCGGAGTGTTCAGTCCTTTAGCCGATGGATAGTTTTTTTCACTCAATAGCCTAACATGACTTCGTACGCTCGCGAGGTGGGCCCTCACAGCGGCATCACGCTCCTGCTCATTTGTCGCAGAAA
>CANIAA010000056.1 GCA_947465255.1 Flavobacteriales bacterium
GAGAAGTACAAGCTTCCGAAGGACTTTTATGAAACGTACCTTCAAAAGCTGAATGCAGTAACCGTGGCCGATGTGCAGGCAATGGCAAAACGCGTTCTTCGCCCTTCCAACGCTTACATTACAGTAGTTGGTAATCGTGAGGTTGCCGATAAACTTGCCAAGTTCGCTGCCTCAGGCAAGGTGAATATTGTCAATGCCGATGGAACTCCGTTTTCCGATCTGAAGTCTGTGCCCGACGGCGTTACAATTCAAACAGTTATCGATGCATATGTGAATGCAATGGGTGGCAAGGAAGTATTTGCTCTGGTAAAATCCTACGAACAGGTAGGCGAGATGAAGGTAGGACCAATGGCACTTTCTATTAACATGAAGGTGAAGGACAATGCGAAGTTGGTGAACGTAGTTACCATGAATGGAAGCGAAATGATGAAGCAGGTGTTTGATGGTAACAAAGGAGTGAATGTTCAAATGGGCGCCAAGAAACCCATGGACGAAAAAGAACTGGTCGATATCAAGATGCAAATCGATATGATGGTGGAAGCCAACTACGAGAAGTATGGTGCGAAGGCGATCCTGAAGGGTATCGGAAAGGTAGATGAAGAGGATGCATACGTAGTGGAGGTAACAAAGTCAACAGGTGATGTCGCAACTGATTTTTACAGCGTTAAAACAGGTTTGAAGTTGATGTCGACATCTCTTCAGGGTGAAGGTGAAGAGTCGGTTATGGCCGAAACACGTTACACCGAATACGGAACGGCTACAATTCAAGACGGTAAGGCGCTGCGCTCGTTGAAGTTCCCTTCGAAATTCAAACAGTCGGCAGGTCCGCAGTCCATGGAGTTTACCTTCTCGGAAATGCGCATTAATCCGAAGTTGAACGACAATGACTTTGTCGTAGAATAAACCAAGAAACCCAGTTGTTACGATCTATTTTTTTAAATCTGGTTGCTGTTTGCTGCTGTTGCTCTCTTGCGACAGCAGCAACCAGTGACACAGTTGAGGTGCGTGCATCGAAAGATCTCGGTATGTACATCGGAGGAGTGTATTCTCTGATGCAAATGCAGGCATCACCCTACTTCGTGGGTACGTTTGTGGGTCAACCTGAGCTGAGAAACAGTCCGGGCATGCTAGCAGGCTTCTGCTATAATTTCTATGCAGGAAAACGATCGATTGTAAGACCTGCCATTGAAGCGGTGTTCTTGCCGTCTACCATAGAGTATCTGTCAGACATGAATAATGTGCGTGAGCAACGCATATTTCCGCTTACAGTTGAAATGCCTATTTCGTGGATCTATTCATCCTATCGAACCAAGTCTTTTCCACGTCCCAAGGCCAAACCCGAATTTGGTCTGAGTGTGCGACCCGTGCTGACGGTGAAACCGCTGAATGATGCTCAACCCGTCATGCGCACCTGGAATCTGAATAGTGATGTGTTCATCGGGTATCCGATTGCGAACGACAAAAGCGTGATGCGCGTCGAGTTGTTCTATTCGCACGGCTGGTATAATCTCATCGGCGAAAGCAATGACTATCGCACCTATTCGATAGATCGCCTCGTTCGCAATTCGATCGGCTTGCGTCTGATTTTTCACTAAAAGTTCTTCAAAGCCTGAAAGACTTTGTTTACCGGAAGTCCCATTACGTTGAAGTAAGAACCTTCCAAACGGTCAATCCCCACTAGCCCTATCCAATCTTGCGCCCCGTACGATCCGGCTTTATCATAAGGGGAATAATTGTCTACATAATGCGCAATTTCTCCTTCGTCGAGTAGTGAGAAGTGAACACGTGTTCGGTCCCAGAGAAGCTCGGTTTTTTCGAGAGAAACGATGGATACCCCTGTATACACATCATGCGTTTTGCCATTGAGAATGCTAATCATATGAATGGCCTCCGATCGGTCGGCAGGTTTATTCAGCACTTGGCCGTCTATCCAAACAATCGTGTCGGCGGTGATGAGAATGTCGCCCTCTGTTAACTCCGATCTGAAGGCATCGGCTTTTTTGGATGCCAGATAGAGGGGTATTTCTTCCCGTTCCAAATGTTCAGGATAGGTTTCATCCACTTCCTTTGACCATACTTCGAAGGTGAGTTCTAGCCCTGAAAGAAGTTGTTGCCTTCTCGGACTTTTCGAAGCCAGTTTGATTCGCTTGTTTTGAAGGTTTTCGAACATGCCTCCAAGGTGCGATGCTTTTGGTTTTTTCATAAATCCGCGCACGAATTTTCTTCACAACCTTTCCATAGTGTCTTTTCAAGCTATTTGCCTGACGTAATTTCGCCCTATGCATCAGACCATTCTCATTCTCGATTTCGGTTCACAGGTTACACAACTCATCGCTCGTCGGGTGAGAGAGCTCAATATCTACTGCGAAATTCATCCGTGGAACAAAATTCCGGAATTGCATGATTCAATTCAAGGCGTTATACTTTCCGGTAGTCCTTTCTCTGTGCATCAGGAGGGGGCGCCAATGCCCGATTTATCAGGCGTTTTGGGGCGATTTCCGGTATTGGGCGTTTGCTATGGCGCACAACTCCTTGCCAAGCAGAATGGAGGTGAGGTAGTTCGCTCTACTCACCGCGAGTATGGCCGAGCGCATTTGGTAGCGCGCGACGAACATTCGGTGCTGTTCAAGGATATTCCTGCTGATTCGCAGGTTTGGATGTCGCACGGAGATACCATTTTGGATGCGGGCCCCAATTCTCATATCATTTGTTCTACCTCTGATGTAAAAGTAGCCGGCTACGCGCGTTCCGACGTGCGCGCTTTCGGTGTCCAGTTTCATCCTGAAGTCTATCACAGCCTCGATGGTACGCAGCTGCTGAGAAACTTCGTCGTGGATGTCTGCGGGTGCAAGCAAGATTGGACCCCGCTCTCTTTCGTTGATGAAACAGTGGGCGAATTGAAATCGAAACTCGGTGACGACGTGGTTATCATGGGCCTTAGTGGTGGTGTCGATTCGACCGTAGCTGCAGTCCTTATACAACGTGCGATTGGCAATAATCTTCATTGCATCTTTGTCGATAACGGCTTGTTGCGTAAGAATGAATTTCAAGAGGTGCTTGAGAGCTACAAGCACCTTGGTTTGAATGTTACCGGAGTTGATGCCTCTGCTCGTTTCTATTCGGCATTGGAAGGTGTTTCGGATCCGGAGTTAAAACGAAAAGCCATTGGTAAGGCGTTTATAGAGGTGTTCGACGAGGAGTCAAAGAAGCATGCTGGTGCACGCTGGTTGGGTCAGGGTACAATTTACCCCGACGTGATTGAGTCCGTTTCTCACAGCGGTGGCCCATCACAAACAATCAAAAGCCATCATAATGTAGGAGGCCTTCCCGATTATATGAAGCTGCAAGTGGTGGAACCTTTGCGCCTTCTCTTTAAAGATGAAGTGCGCAGAGTAGGCAGAGCACTGGAAATACCCTCTTTTATACTTGAACGACATCCATTTCCCGGGCCTGGCTTAGGCATCCGAATCTTGGGCGATATCACTCCAGAGAAAGTTCAATTGCTGCAGGAGGCAGACTATATCTGGATACAGTCATTGAAAGATCATGGGTTGTATAACGAGGTTTGGCAAGCCGGAGCTATTCTACTTCCGGTCTACAGCGTCGGTGTAATGGGCGATGAAAGAACCTACGAGCGAACGGTCGCTTTGCGCGCTGTAACCAGCACCGATGGTATGACAGCGGATTGGTCGCGACTGCCGCATGAGTTTATGGCAAAGGTTTCCAATGACATCATCAATCGAGTGAAGGGAGTCAATCGTGTTGTTTATGATATCAGCTCCAAACCACCTGCTACAATCGAGTGGGAGTAAGACGACTAGTTCCTTTTCCGATATTTGCCCGAATATTGCTGCGCGCTTCCTCATGAAATACATTTTCCTAATAGTCTCTATATGTTTATGCATGATTGCGCGTACTCAGCCGGGTGCTGGTTCAGGTGCATTCATAGAGCATTCTGTTGAAGCCGGTCAAACACTGTATTCCATTTCCAAAAAGTATAATTTGTCGGTAGATCGCATTGTTGCTGATAACCCGGGAGTAGATAACGGTTTGAAGGTTGGACAAAAGCTTCGAATTGCCCAACTAGGCGAAGTAACCCCATCCAAAGGCGCCTATGTGGTAAAGGCGGGCGACACGTATTATGGTATTTCACGCGTATATGGAATTTCTGTTGAAGAACTGAAAGCATTAAATAATGGGATGCCATCCGGATTAATTCCGGGTGATACTATCGTTGTTCCCAATGTAAAACCCGCCTCAATTGCGCCACGGAATGAACCGGCTATTGCGTCTGATGGCGTGTATGATATTGCGGTTATGCTTCCGTTTTATACAACAACAAAGGATTCCTTGGTTTCGCGTGATTTGAGGCTTCGTGAAGCGGCCGTTCATATGTATCGCGGAATAATGGCTGCGGCTGACTCACTTGAAAGCCTTGGTCTAAAGGCGCGAATTCGTGTTATGGACGTGCTGGATAATAAAGCGTCGATTCACGCTGTATTGAAGAAGAAGGAGATGGAGGGAGTCGATTTAGTGATTGGTCCATTATTCAAAGACGTTGTGCCTGAAGTTGCTGCCTGGTGTGCTGCCAATGGCGCACATATGGTTGTGCCGGTTCAGCAACCAAATCGCATTCTCCTTAATGCCCCGGCACTCAGCAAAGCCATTGCAGGATCTGTAACTCAATGGATGTCCATTGCTCGTTATGCCCGTAAAAACTTCGCTCGTGAAAATGTCGTGCTGGTGGACTCCAAAATTTTGGATGATCGAAAATTGGTCGAGTCATTCAAAGAGGAATGGTTCAAGATAACGAAGGATAGCCTTAAGAATGTGGTCGTTTGTCATGATCCTGCTACTATGAAATTAGCCACTGTACTTCCCGCAGGAAAGTGCCTGGTAGCTGTTCCCACCGCCGATAAAAAAGTTATAGCGGCTGTGTTCAAATCTCTCGGTTCAAGAACGGATGTGGAAGTGATTGTGCTAGAATCTTGGGACGAGATGGATGCTATCTCTACTGAAATGCGCAATAAGTATCACGTCAGTTTTCCGAAGCATGTATTTCCCGAATTGGATGATGTGAATACGCGCCGCTGGTTGGAAAACTATCGAAAGAAATTCAAAACCGAGCCGGTCGATTTTTCCTATACCGGTTATGATGTAGCTCTTTATTTCGGCACCGGTCTGTTCAAATTCGGTTCGAACTTCCCGGAGCACTGGAATGAGATTGGAGCAAAAACTATTGGGAGCAACTTTGATTTTTTCAGAACTTCTGCTGATAGCGGTTTCGAAAATGCGGCTATCCAAATCGTGCGTACTGACAACTACCAGCTTCATCGCGCTAATTGATTTCAATTGTATGACACATTGATTTCGTGCTCAGAAGTAATCTTGTCTGACTTAATTCAAGCCTATGATTGATAAAAATGCTATTGCAGATGAGTTTCGCAAGATCCAAGATGAGATTTGCCGCGGACTGGAGATGGAAGATGGGAAGGCTGCATTTTCGGAAGATGCGTGGTCACATGCCAATGGCGGCGGAGGCAGAACACGCGTAATTGTTGCAGGTAATGTTATTGAGAAGGGCGGTGTTAACTTCAGCGCAGTGGAAGGAGAGCTTCCTGTTTTCATGAAAGACAAGGTGAATCCCGATGCCACTCGTTTTTTCGCCACAGGTGTAAGTATTGTCATTCACCCTTTTTCTCCCATGGTCCCCATTATTCATATGAATATTCGATACTTTGAAACCGATGCCGGCGACTGCTGGTTTGGCGGAGGCATCGATTTGACCCCCATCTATGTGAACGATGAGCAGGCGCAGTTTTTTCACTCCGAAATGAAGGAAGTGTGCGGTCGATATAACCCGGAGTTTTATCAGCGTTTTAAGAAATGGGCTGATGACTATTTTTTTATTACACATCGCAATGAAACGCGGGGCATTGGAGGTATTTTCTTCGATTACCTGCGTCCGTCGGATGCCATGTCGAAGGAGAATCTATTTCATTTCGCAGCAGATGTTGGACGAACGTTTCTAAAGGCCTACTTGCCGATTGTATCTGCAAACAAGAGCAAGACCTTCACAGACGAAAACAAACAATGGCAATTATTGCGAAGAGGGAGATATGTAGAGTTCAATTTGGTTTATGATCGTGGTACACGTTTCGGGCTCGAGACGGGAGGTCGCATAGAATCCATCTTGATGAGTCTTCCTGAACATGCCTCCTGGCAGTACAACTTCGTACCCAAGGAAGGGTCGCATGAAGCGGCTACATTGGGTAAACTCAGAAAGGGAATTGACTGGGTGATGTCGGAAAATATTTAATGAAAAAAGGGCCTCGAAGGCCCTTTCTACCGGTTGAGATATTTCTAGATTCGATTGTCTACTTCTTCAACTCCAGGGAATTTTCCCTTGTTGAAAATAAATTCTCCGTCACCTAATTCTGTGGTGGTCTTGAAATTTTTCACCTTATAGGTCATCGTCGCATTGTCGCGCGTTTTGATTTCAACCTTGGTAACTTCCATTTTGGTCTTGTCAACGTTTAGTATCACCGTGTGGTATGCTTTGCTCTTTGCATCATTCGGGTAGAGGGCAATCTGATAACAGCTCACACCGTCGATTGTGGCCGCTGCGTTTTTCATTTCATGTTTGAAGTTCTTTTCCCAGATGGTAAACATTTCAGATGGGTCGAAGCCGCCGTCTTTCACGTCTGCCAGGTTATCGATGGTTACTTCGTTATTGTCTTTGTTGTAGTTCCAAACAGTCTTTCCATCGCACCAAATCTGGTAACTGCTCATCGAAACATAGTACTTCGAGCCCTTCACCTTCACGTTACCGTTGAGGGTTTGATTGGTAGAGGTCTTGGGGTTATTCAGAGTGTAAGTGAAATCGGCTGTAATGGTTTTGAAAGTCTTGGCTTTCGCTGAAAGCTTGTCGAGAATGTCCTTCGAAGTTTGGGCTTGGATGGAGGTTGTGCCAACAATTACAAGTGCGAGCACGAATGAAAAGAAATGTTTCATGAAATAAGTATTAATCGTTCGAAGCGCCCGATTTCAAGAATTGGTCCAAAGATATTTCATCGGGAAAAAGAACTTTCCGGGCTTTGCCTCCTTCAAAGGGACCAACCACACCGGCGGCCTCCAGTTGATCGATTAGTCGGCCTGCGCGGTTATATCCCAGTTTCAATTTCCTTTGCAGCATTGAAGCGCTTCCCTGTTGGGTCATCACTACAATGCGAGCTGCATCTTCAAATAATTCGTCACGGTCTCCGGCGTCAAAATTACCCATTTCCAACTGATTTTCATCTACTACTTCGGGCAGGAAGAATGCGTTGGGGTAAGCCTGCTGATTTCCGATGTAGTCGGTGATCTCTTCAACCTCCGGAGTATCAACAAATCCGCACTGAAGTCGAATGAGGTCATTGCCGGTAGAGTAAAGCATATCACCTCGTCCTATCAACTGCTCCGCTCCACCCGTGTCGAGAATGGTGCGCGAGTCGATTTTTGAGGTCACTCGAAAGGCGATGCGCGCCGGGAAATTCGCCTTGATGGTTCCGGTGATGATATTCACCGATGGGCGCTGTGTAGCAATGATCAGGTGAATACCGATGGCACGGGCGAGCTGTGCCAGACGAGCAATTGGCGTTTCCACTTCACGGCCGGCGGTCATAATAAGGTCGGCGAACTCATCGACGACCAATACGATGTAAGGCAAAAAGCGGTGACCATTTTCCGGGTTCAGACGGCGAGCTACAAATTTTCCATTGTATTCTTTGATGTTCCGGCAACCGGCCGTCTTGAGCAGCTCGTAACGCGTGTCCATTTCAATACACAACGATTGAAGTGTGCGAACTACTTTCTGAACATCGGTAATAATCGCATCTGCTTCATTCGGAAGCTTCGCCAGGAAGTGTCGCTCGATTTTATTGAAAAGGGTGAGTTCGACCTTCTTGGGGTCGACCAGTACGAACTTGATTTCGGCCGGATGCTTTTTGTAGAGCAGCGATACGAGAATGGCATTTAGCCCAACGGACTTACCCTGACCCGTAGCACCGGCCATCAGTAGGTGAGGCATCTTGGCTAGGTCAGCCACGAAATTTTCGTTCGAAATGGTTTTGCCCAATACAACGGGTAACTCCATTTCCGCATTCTGAAACTTTTCGGAGTTGATGAGCGAACGCATGCTCACTACATCTGGCTTCGAATTGGGCACTTCAATACCGATGGTTCCTTTGCCCGGAATAGGCGCAATGATGCGTATGCCAAGTGCAGCAAGGCTCAGAGCGATGTCGTCTTCCAGGTTTTTGATTTTGCTTATACGTACCCCCGGTGCCGGTATGATTTCGTACAGTGTTACTGTAGGACCGATGCTAGCTTTGATTTTGGCGATTTCAATCTTGTAATGATTGAGCGTTTCGACAATCTTGTTTTTGTTTTCTTCCAGCTCTTCTTTATCAATCTGAGGGCCCTGACCGCCGTGTGCTTTCAACAAATCGACCGGGGGAAACGTGTAACGTGAAAGATCTAACCTCGGGTCGAAAGGCCCCAGTGCTTCTATGCTGCGATGTATTTCTTCTTCGTCCAGTTCCTCTTCAGACTGATTCAGTTCAACGGAGAAATCGTCATCTACCTGAAAAGTCGTTGTTCCGCCTGATGCGCTCCTTTCCATCACCGGAAGCTCGGTTTCGAGTTCCAGACTTTCCGCAGCCAACGGTATTTCGGGTTCCTCAAACTCTTCTTCTTCGGGCAATTCGGCTATTTCTTCGATATCCTCTTCTACCTCTTCTGGCTCTTCTTCGGGTTCATCTTCGAATACCACTGACTTTTCTTCCCAAGGGGCTTCGGGTTCGATAATCGGCGCTTTCACTTCAATGGTCGTTACTGCGGGTGGTGCAGCAACTTCATTACGAACTACGGCAGGGGCTGCAGCCGGAATGGGCTTTGACTCTTCCTCTTCCTCCTCTTCCTCTTCTTTTGGATTCGACTTGAGAATATCTGCCCACCATTCACTGAAACGGACCCAAGCGGCCTCCACTTGGTGATTGAAATTGAAAATTAGAAAAGCCCCGACGGTGAAAAGCAGAAGCATCAATGTACCCCACCATCCGATTGTAAATACGCACCAAACGGTTGCCAGGTGACCAAAGCCACCTACCAGGTTGGGATTGCAGCTTATTTCAATAGTACGGTCCAGTCCCTCCACCCGATGATGGAAAAGAAACCCAATAGCCAGGGGAAAGAAGAACATGCCAAGGGCTGAAAGACGGATGGTTTTCCAAAATGGCAGTGCGTCGCGGCCCCACCAAATGCGCCAGCCCCAAACAAATAGAATGAGTGGTAAGAACAGAGCACCTAAACCGAAATACTTGTTCATGAAGAACCAGGCAACGTGTGCGCCCATTTTTCCCATCCAGTTGGTGTATGGCTCGTTCTGATTTAACTGGTCGTCATATTGTTCCAGCACCAAACGCTGATCGTGGGCGCCATTGAACAAAAAGGAAACGCATGCCAGCAGTGTGAATACGCTGAACAACACCATGAAAATTCCGAAAATCTTCTGAACTCGCGGGTCGCTCAGAAAATTCATGAAGCGGGCCCATTTGCCCGTGGCGGCCGATTTTCCTTTGCGCTTGGTGTCCGAGGTAGGTTCAGCGATTTCGGTTTCTTCTGTATGTTTACTGGTGTTTCTGGCCACGGTACGATTCAGTTAAAAAGAGGTTAGGCTGCGGATGTGCAGATTGACGAACTTTCAAAGCTATTTATTGCACGAGCCGGTGTTTTGAATTGTTCGGAGTATTTTCAACATCTTTATGTTCGGTCGGATTCGCTGATTATCTACCGATTAAACCGCTGCTTTTTTTTTCTAAATCACTGAAAAACAGCATTGCTTTTGCGCTGGCTTTTCTCGAGAAACACTGACTAGTCAAAAAAACATTACAATTTTGCTTGGTTAGAGGAAAAAAGGCCGTACATTCGCGGCCCCATTCAAGATTTTTAAGACAATGGCAAAGAAAGGAAATCGAGTTCAAGTGATTATGGAGTGCACCGAGCACAAAGAGTCGGGCATGCCGGGCACCAGCCGTTATATCACAACCAAGAATCGTAAAAACACTCCGGATCGTTTGGAGAAGAAAAAGTACAATCCGATCCTGAAGAAAATGACCGTACACAAAGAAATTAAATAAAGAATAAGCCATGGCAAAGAAGGTAGTTGCAACCCTGCAAACCGGTAGTGGTAAGAACCACACCAAGGTTATCAAAATGGTGAAGTCGCCTAAATCAGGTGCTTATACATTCAAAGAAGAGATCGTACACAACGACAATGTGCAGACTTGGTTTACCAAGGCCTAATCACTCGTTCATCAACGTATAGAAAGACTTTTCTCTTCCGGGGAAAGTCTTTTTTGTTTTACCCCAATTCGCTATCATGAATTTTTTTAAACGCCTGTTTTCGTCAGAAAAGAAGGAGAGTCTTGATCAGGGCTTGGAGAAAACCCGAACCGGTTTTTTCTCCAAACTGGCAAAGATTATCGTGGGTAAAAGCCAGGTCGACGAAGAAGTACTCGATAACCTCGAGGAAATGCTCATAAGCAGTGATGTCGGCGTGGAAACAACCCTCAAAATCATTCGCAGTATTGAGGAACGCGTGAAGCGCGACAAATTCATGAATACCTCCGAATTGAATGGTATTCTGCGAGAAGAGATTTCCACGCTTCTCAAAGGCCACGAGGGGGAGAATGGGGAAGAGGTATTTATTCCGAAAATGAATGGCCCCTACGTAATCATGGTCGTAGGCGTGAATGGAGTAGGAAAAACAACGACCATAGGCAAATTGGCCAATCAGCTTAAGAATCAAGATAAAAAAGTAATGCTCGGAGCAGCCGATACGTTTCGGGCTGCCGCTGTCGACCAATTGAAAGTGTGGAGTGAACGTGCCGGTGTGCCCATTGTGGCGCAAGGCATGGGTGCTGACCCGGCAAGTGTGGCTTTCGACACTCTGCAAAGTGCCGTGGCTCAGCAAATGGATGTAGTAATCATTGACACTGCCGGTCGTTTGCACAACAAGGTGGGACTCATGAATGAGTTGTCAAAAATTAAACGCGTAATGCAAAAAGTAACGCCCGATGCACCTCACGAGATTTTGCTTGTTCTCGATGGTTCTACCGGACAGAATGCGTTTGAACAAGCCAAGCAGTTTACTGCTGCAACGGAAGTGAATGCATTAGCCATTACCAAGATCGACGGAACTGCTAAAGGTGGTGTTGTTATCGGAATCAGCGATCAGTTCAGCATCCCTGTTAAATACATTGGTGTTGGGGAAAAAATCGGTGATTTACAGGTATTCAATCGACATGAGTTCGTAGACTCTCTCTTTAAGTCTGCCGAGGAGCAGAAGTCGTGATGTTTTACATTCGTTTTATTTGAACCGGAAATCCCAGTGTCTCCTCGAACGATTCTGCCGCATCGAGCAGAAACTCGTCGTCGTCTTCCACATTCCAGTGAATACTCCATGAGTTACCTGAATCCGCGCTCTGTTTGATACGCTGCATAAGCATTAGTATTCCTTTCATACTGGCAGAATTAAAGTAGGGGAGATGAAAGTGGAAGTCAATCTCACCGGTGAGCGTTGATTCGTTCTGATTAATCCAACTGATGGCACTATCGTAAAACTCAACGGCATTTACAATCGTGGAAATACCTTCGACCCGAAAGATTTTGCTTTCCGCATCAAAGGATATGGAAGGGCTACTTTTAGTTGGTGGGCTGACGATGGTAATCATGGCTTATCTGTCTTTTGAAGTGGCGTCTGGATGCGACTAACGCAAACAAACGTTTGATCGGCTTGCCTATGAATCTGAATATCGATGGAGAGAGCACCTTTACGTAATATTTGAAGAAGACCTAAGCCCGCTCCGCCCCTCGCGCCAAGCTGATCACTGTTTATTTGATCTTGAAAGGCTTGCCTCCTTCCTGCATCGTCCATGCCGTGAAGCTCACGGGCATGATTCTGAAGCCGAAGAGCGTCACTTTCACTCGCTTGATTTTCCAATTCGAAGGTTAGTCGGTCCTTCTCGATGGTCCACGTAAACGATACGCGGTTGTCGATACTGTAGCGCATGCCGTTATCGAGTAGCTCTATGGCAAAACTGCACATCTTTCGAATGTCTTTGCGCGGGCCCAGATTCTTGTAAAGAACACCCGATAGTAAATCAACAAAGTCAACGATTCCTCCTTCGTCAATCTTCCCATAATACCTCAGCGCATTGTCAATCATAAGCGTATTCTTTTTCAGTTTATTGGCCTCGAAACTCGAAGCCACACAGTTTAAGTATGTGCTTCTACGACCAAGGTGTTGAAAGGTTACCGCCGAGGCGCTTTTCAAGGCAAGAATCGTTGTTTCTTTGCAATGCTCATGAAAACGAAAACGCTTCAAAAAAACAAGGTTAATGTAGTAACACTGGGATGCGCCAAAAACATCTTCGATAGTGAGGTGATGATGGCACAGCTCAAGGCGAACGCCTTTCAGGTGGAACACGAATCAGAGGAACACGATGCAGAAATTGTCATTGTCAATACCTGCGGGTTCATCGATAACGCTAAGGAGGAAAGCATCAACACCATATTGGCTTGGGCCAAAGAGAAGGAAAAGGGAAACGTGCACAAGTTGTACGTCACCGGATGCCTCTCTGAGCGCTATAAACCCGAACTGGAAAAGGATATCCCGGAGGTAGATGCATTTTTCGGAACGCGCGATTTACCTCGTCTTCTGAAAACACTCAAGGCAGACTACAAGCATGAACTAGTTGGCGAGCGCCTGCTTACCACGCCTTCGCATTACGCCTATTTCAAAATATCGGAAGGCTGCGA
>CANIAA010000057.1 GCA_947465255.1 Flavobacteriales bacterium
ATCTGGATGGATTAACTAATGATGAAGAAAACCTCGCAGGTACAGATCCTAATAACCCGGACACTGATGGCGATAGTCTCAACGATGGTGAGGAAGTATCTTTTGGTACCAATCCCGTAGATCCATGTGACCCTGATATCAACGCAGTGAGCACAGCAGACTGCGACGCGGACAACCTTGACAATGCAGGTGAAGAATTGGCCGGCACAGACAACACAAACCCGGATACCGACGAAGACGGCTTCACCGATGGTGATGAGGTGTTGAGCGGAAGTGATCCACTCGATTCATGTTCACCCAATGCCAATGCGGTTGGCACAAACGACTGCGACAATGATGGTTTGATCAATGAAGAAGAAACATTCTACGGCACTGATCCTGCTGTAGCAGATACAGACAATGATGGACTTAGCGACGGTGAGGAGGTGAACTCAGCATCAAACCCACTGGATGCTTGTGATCCGAATCCTAATGCCATAGGTACTAATGACTGTGACTTTGATGGTCTTAACAACGACGGAGAAATTCTTGCCGGAACAGACAGCACCAACCCGGATACCGACGGCGACGGTATACTCGATGGTACGGAAGTATCGGGCGGAACGAATCCATTGGATCCATGTGATCCTAATGCAGCAGCGTGCAACGGACCGGTTGCCAATGACGATGCAGCCTCAACTCCATTGAACACTCCAACTAATATCGCCGTTCTCGCCAATGATGATTTCGGTCCGAATGGTCCTTCAACAGGCAGCATAACCATTGTTACCAGCGGCAACGGTGCTGCCGTTGTAAACGACAATGGAACAGCAACCGATCCTACCGATGACACGGTAGACTACACACCGGCAACCGACTACGAAGGTCTCGACTCATTCACCTATCAAATATGTGATGCTACTAACACGTGCGTTAATGCAACAGTCGTTGTAGATGTAGGCAACTGCTTGGCTAATCCATTGGCAGACTGTGATGGTGATGGCTTAAGTAACGAAGATGAAACTAACAATGGCAGTGATCCGGCCAATGGTTGTGATCCGGATGCAGGTGCTATAGCCTCTGCTGACTGTGATAATGATGGTCTCACCAGCACCGAAGAGGAAACAGCAGGAACAGATCCTGGCGATGCAGATACAGACAATGATGGTGTGAACGATGGCGATGAATTAGACTCAGGAACTGACCCTGTGAACCCTTGTGATCCAAACATCAATTCGCTTGGAACAAATGATTGTGACAACGATGGCCTAGATAACGACGGAGAAACAGAGGCAGGAACAGACAACACTAACCCTGACACCGATGGTGATGGCTTTACAGATGGTGAGGAGGTAGATAATGGCACAGACCCATTGAATGAGTGCAGCCCTCCTACAGCCGGCTCTGATGACTGTGATGGTGATGGACTTACCAACGACCAGGAAATTGCAATTGGAACTGACCCTGCAGACCCAGATACCGATAACGACAACTTATCGGATGGTACTGAAGTGACCAACGGCAGCGATCCGCTCAACCCTTGCAACCCTTCCCCTTTCACACCGGAAGTATTCTGCGATCTGGACGACACATTCAACACGATTGAAGAAACTCCAGTAAGCGGATCAGTTGCTGAAACATGGTTTGCCAACACAGGCTGGATATACACCGTACCGAACGGAGCTGCAAACGGAACCATTGTAATGGCAGCTAACGGATCTTTCACGTACACTCCCGGACCTAACTTCCAAGGAACAGAAGAAATCACTTACCAAGTATGTGAAGGTCCTGTATGCGACACACACCTTCTGACTGTTTTCGTATCCAACACTCCGGACGCACCATTTGCAGGTTCTGATAACTACGCTGTAGTGATAAACGGCACATTGAATGCGAACGTTGGAGAAAACGACATTAATACAGACGGAGTAACGTTGACGTTCACTGTTGCCACGGGTGTAAGCAATGGAACACTTACCCTAAACAGTAACGGCACATTCACTTACTCTCCTAACACCGGATTCCTAGGTACTGATTCCTTCACTTACAACGTTTGTGGTGGACCGGGCTTGTGTGATAACGCAGTTGTTACGATTACAGTAACAGAATCTGCGCCGCCAGTAGCCGAAGATGATGAATTCACGACAGATGAAGACACAGCAGTTAGCGGCAACCTAGGACTGAATGATGTGGAACCCGATGGCAGCCCACTCACCTTCATTCTGATAACGGCTCCAAACAACGGTGATGTAACTATCAATGCTGATGGCACATTTACGTATTCTCCAAGTGCCAATTTCAATGGCACTGATAGCTTTACCTATTCTGCATGTGACCCAACACCTATTTGTGATATAGCTAACGTTACCATTAACGTGAACCCTGTAATTGATGTACCAATCGCGAACGATGACAACATTGAAACCGATCAGAACATAACTATCAGCGGTAACATCACATTCAATGATATTGAAGGAGATGGTGATGCTCTAACCGTTACACTCGTATCCGATGTTACTGTTGGAACACTAACATTGGATATCGACGGATCATACACCTACGTTCCGGCTGTTGACTATCTCGGCTTCGATTCATTCGAATACTCGCTTTGCGATAATGACGGCTGTGACACAGCCCTCGTTACAATCGAAGTTCAAGTACCGAATGATCCGCCTGTAGCTTCTGATGATAACTACACCACTGCTGAAGATGTAACATTGAATGGAAACGTGGGCGACAATGACTCGGATCCTGATGGTGACGTTCTTGCGTTTACTCTCAACAATGAACCGGCAAACGGAACACTTATTTTCACCGTGGATGGTACATTCAGCTATAATCCGAATGCCGAATTCTTCGGCTCAGATTCATTCACCTACACTGTTTGTGACGACCTGGGCGAATGTGATCAAGCTACGGTAAACATTACCGTCACGCAGGTTATTGATCCTCATACAGCGGTCGATGACGAATTGACTACGCTGGTGAATACACCCATTACAATCAATGTGCTGCTCAACGACATCAACCCAGAGGGACTTGCTCTTAGCAGTTTCATAGCAGACGGCCCTCTAAACGGAAACGCCTCTCTCAATGCGAACGGTACACTGACATACACCCCAGATGCTAACTTCATAGGGCTCGATTCACTGACATACTTCGCATGCAACAGTTTTGGTTTCTGCCCTGAGGCAACTGTTTACATCAATGTGGTCCTACCAAGTAATCCTCCGATAGCCGTTAACGATGTTTTCAATATATCCGAAAACGAAACACTGACAAACACCGTTGCTACCAATGATAGCGATCCGGATGGTGATGTTCTCACCTACAGCGTAGTAAACCCATCTCTCGATGGTCAATTCACATTGAACAATGACGGAAGCTTTGTTTTCGTTCCGAACACTAATTTCTTCGGTACAAGTATCATCACCTATGAAGCATGCGATCCATTCGGTGTGTGCGATCAAGCAATCGTAACGATCAATGTCTTCCCTGTTAACACTGCACCTATTGCAGTAGACGATAACGTGAACGTGACTATCAATGAAACGTACAACGGTGATGCGTCATTCAATGATATCGAAACCGACGGCGATATCGTTACTTACAGTCTTCTTGATAACGTTACAAACGGTTCACTCACCTTCAACACAGATGGAACCTACACGTATACGCCAAACAACGATTACTTGGGATCTGATAACTTCACCTACTTCGTTTGCGATTTCACCGGTCTCTGCGATACTACTTCGGTGAACATATCGGTTGTTCCTGCCAATGAAGGTCCGGTTGCTACGAACGATGACTATACAATTGCAGAAGATGAGGTACTCAATGCAAATGTGGGATCTAATGACACCGATGCTGATGGTGATGTGCTCACGTTTGCCGTTACCACTAACACCCTCAACGGAACACTACAGTTTAATGGTGATGGAAGTTTCACTTACACGCCAAACACAGACTATACAGGAAACGACTCATTCAGTTACTCAGTGTGTGATCCGGCCGGGGTTTGCGCCTATGCCGACGTGACTATTACCATCACTCCAATCAATGATGCTCCAAACGCAGTTGATGATTTCATTGCGGCCGAAGAAGATGATGTGGTTTCTAACACTGTTGCAACAAACGACACGGATGCCGAAAACGATCCGATCACGTTCTCTTTGGTTAGTGATGTTTCCAATGGAAATCTTATCTTCAATACAGATGGAACGTTCATTTATACACCGAACACAAACTATTATGGAACGGATGTATTCACTTATGCAGCTTGCGATGAAGGAGGCTGTGATACAGCAACTGTTACTATCGATGTTGCTCAAATCAACGATGGATTAATCGCGGTAGATGATCTGTTTGAAGCTCTTCAAAACTCAACGGTAGAAGAAGACGCCTCTGTAAATGATATCGACATTGACGGTGAAACTCTTACTTATAACATTGTTGTATCTACCACAAACGGAACACTCACACTGAACGCAGATGGTACATTCACCTACATCCCGAACACAGGCTTCTCGGGCACAGACTTCTTCCAGTACGAAGTGTGCGATCCGGATTTCTGCGATACGGCTATTGTCACTATCAACATCATCGACCTGAACACCTTCCCAACTGCCGCTGATGATAGCTTCACGGTAAATGAAGATGATATTCTGAATGGGGACGTAAGCAACAATGACTCCGATGAAGATGGTGACATACTCGTGTATTCTCCCTTCGGAACTATCGACACGGAGCATGGTACTGTTATTCTGAACAGCGATGGAACATTCACATACACTCCGGACCCTGACTACAGCGGCACGGACTCTTTTGAATACACAGCGTGCGATGACAATGGAAACTGCGTTGACGCAACGGTAACCATAACTGTGTTGCCGTTGAACGACAGCCCGATTGCTATCGACGATAACTACACAACCAACGAGAATACTCCTATTGATATCGATGTTTCGGACAACGATGTTGACTTTGATTCCTCGACTCTGACATATTCAGTCGTTACATCACCGTCAAGCGGAAATGTTGTGGCTATAAACAATGCCGGTGAGTTTACCTATACACCTAACATTGACTTCAGCGGAAACGACTCCTTCGTTTACGAAGTAAGCGATGGAAATGGAGGTACCGATCAGGCTACAGTTTACATCACAGTCATTGCGGGTCCGGATATCGCTGCAGAAAACGACCAGTATACAGTGAATGAAGATGAGATTCTCAACGGAGATGTCAGTGAAAACGACAGCGATGGATTGACATACACTATTGAAAGCAATGTTTCCAATGGAACATTAGTACTCAACAGTGACGGATCGTTTACCTATACCCCTAACCCTGATTACAACGGTTTCGATGAGTTTACATACCAAGCCTGTGATGATCAAGGCAACTGTGTTTCGGCAACAGTTACGATAATCGTAGCTCCTGTAGGTGATGATGAAATCACCATTGCCGGCGGTTTCTCTCCAAACGGAGATAATGTGAACGAAACACTTCACATCGAGAACATCGATTCATACCCGCAAAACAAGCTCATCATCTTCAACCGATGGGGTAATGTGGTTTACGAAAAGACAGGATACACTTCAAATGCAGAATGGAATGGTAACGCTGATGAAAATGGTTCCATGGGAGATACAAAAGTCCCTGAAGGCACATACTTCTACGTGCTTGAAACAGGACAATCCGCTGTGAATCCAGCCAAGGCTCCTGAAAACCTCTCCGGTTTCATTGTAATCAAATATTCGAACAATCAATAAACATGTATAAAAAAGAAAGGAAAATGAAAAACATCATGAACTTCCGCAAAAGCCTATTGCTCATTGTTAGCATGGCTACATGTTTTGTGAGCAAAGGCCAGTTTGATCCCAACTTCACACAGTACATGTTCAACGAGGCAATTATCAATCCTGGCTATGCAGGTTCGCGCGAATGCGTATCGGGCACTATGCTGTACCGCCAACAGTGGGTAGGTCTCGATGGTGCGCCTACCACATTAACCGGCAGTGTACATTCTCCCATAATGGGGGGAAAACTAGGTGCGGGTATCAACTTCGTTAACGAAAAAATCGGGGTGGCCCAGCGCACAGCCGTTAGTGCCAATGGAGCGTACCGTCTTGCACTGGACAATGCTACTCTATCATTTGGTCTGCAATTAGGTTTGGTAAGTTTGAGTGAGAATCTCAGCCAGCTGAATTTACAAAACGATCAGCAATTCATGATCAGCAGCGGCAAAAAAACAGCGCCAAATCTTGGTTTCGGGATGTACTATAGCACCTCGAAATGGTATGGCGGGCTTTCCATTCCGCGCATGATCTATAACCGCATCGACGTGGCAAGCGGCAGCACTGAATTGGAGAACTCCTTTAACGTAGATTACTTCCACTACTACCTAACAGGAGGTGGAGTGGTGAGCCTATCGAATATGGTTAAGCTACGTCCTAACGCAATGATGAAAATTGTGAAAGGAGCACCTGCACAAATAGACCTTAACGCGAATCTACTTTTCAACGATATGATCTGGGCCGGTCTTGGATATCGCTCAGGCGACGCAGTGAACCTCATGCTTGGCGCGTTCATCAACAAACAACTTCGCATTGGCTACAGCTATGACTATACACTTTCGATGCTTCAAGACTACAACACCGGTTCACATGAAATCATGATTGGTTATGACTTGAACTTCAACAAGGATAAAGTCGTTTCACCTCGTTACTTCTAATCTCCGAAAACATGAATACTACCAAAATCATATTCCTACTCCTTTTCGGAGCTATCCTATCCGTTCATGCCACGGCTCAGATGAAACAAGCCGACAAAGCATATGAAAAGATGGCCTATCAACAAGCCGTCGGCCTTTATGAAAATGCACTAAAAAAAGACACGAGCAACTTTGCGGCATGGACTAAACTTGGCAACTGCTATAGAAACCTCAGTGACTCTCGCAACGCAGAAAGAGCATATCACAAAGTGGTTGCGGCAAACGCGGGCAGCGCTGACGAACACTACCTGTACATTCTTGCTATGTTTTCAAACCAACGCTATTCGGAAGCAAAAAACGAGATAACTGCTTTCGAAAAACGATACACCGGTGATGAACGCATTGTGATGCTAAAAGGCTGCACAAAGAATCTCGATGAATACCTACAGAAGAAGAACTCCTACTCCGTGAAGTCTATAAATCGAAACGGAACAGCTTCAGACATCTGTCCTGTACCCTACGGAGATGGTATAGTTTTCATCAGCGACAGAGGCTCTGTCGGTATGCGTAAAACAACGAATACAGCAACTAATCGCTCCTTTTATGCACCTTTCTACGCGAAGGGAACAGCAGGTTCATTCGACATCGCGACGAAATTAGAAACCTACGAAAACAGCCATTATCACAGTGGACCTGTTTGCTTTAGTGCAGACGGTAGTTTAATGATGATTACCCGAAGCAATACAGCCGATGGCAAAGCAGCTATGGACGAAAAGGGAATGATTCGACTGCAAATATTCTCCTCTGCTAAAGGCGAAAAAGGTTGGGGGCTAGAAGTGTCTTTGCCATTCAATAGCACCAACTACTCATGCATGCACCCTAGTCTTTCTGCAGACGGAAAAGTACTCTACTTCGCTTCCGACATGCCCGGCGGACAAGGTGGTATCGATATATGGCAAAGCAACTGGGATGGCTCTTCATGGGGAGCTCCGGTGAACCTTGGCGACAAGGTCAACTCGATCGGCGACGATGTATTCCCATTCATTACCAGTGAAAATGTATTGTACTATTCATCCAATGGCTTACCCGGTCTTGGCGGGCTCGATGTATACATGAGCGAGAAAAATGGAGGTGCCTGGAATCGTAGCGAGAACTTGGGGGGTGATATAAATTCCTCACAAGATGACTTCGGTTTTTGCTACATACCTGCATCGAAAACCGGTTACTTCAGCAGCAATCGAAACGATCAGGGCATCAATGATGATATTTACTTCTACGAAAAGCTTTGCACGAACACCAACATCGCTGTCGCTGATGAAGAAACGGGCAAACCACTGGCGGGAGTCAGTGTGAAAATAATTGAGAACGGTGTTGACATAGGTAATGTGCTTACCGACGACACAGGTATCATCAACCGTTGTTTGAACCCATCACGCAACTACGAATTCATTTGTGAACGCGAGAAATACAACAACGGTAAAGCTACTCTCAGCAGCAGCCAGCTGGCAGCCAGTTCAGGAAGCGCATCTACCAGTATCAGTATGAAACGCATTCCTGATAGTATTGCTCATGTAGAAGGTCGTGTCTTCAATGCCGATGACAAGCAGGGTGTAGCCGGTCTCACGGTATCGCTGGTGAACAAAAAATCAGGCGAAACGAAAACAGCAACAACAGATGCTGCCGGAAAGTATCGATTTGAAAAACTTGATATCGACTGTGATTACGAAGTACGCACGAAAAAAACAGATTGTGGGGAGCCTATCGAAGCCTTCAACACAAAAGGAATAGTGGGAACTAAAACCATTACGATGGATATACCCCTCTTGTGCAAAAACGACGTGATCACCATTGATAATATCTACTACGACTACAAGAAATTCGACATTCGTCCGGATGCCGCTCTGGAACTCGACAAAATCGTAGCGATTTTGAACAAGTATCCAAACATGCGTATTGAACTGCGTTCACACACCGATTCGCGTGGTAACGACAACTTTAACTTGAAACTTTCAGACGACCGCGCCAATAGTGCTGCACTTTACATTGTAGGCAAAGGCATAGACAGCAAGCGAATTGTTGCGAAAGGTTATGGAGAAAAGGAACTCCTCAACAAGTGCAAGAATGGCGTGAAGTGCGACGAAAAGCAACACGAAGAAAATCGCAGAACAGAATTCAAAATCTTATCACTGTAACAGTTACCCTATCGTAATTGATTCAAAGGCCGGTTAAACCGGCCTTTGCTATTTTATCACCCTAATAATCAACAACTTAATGAAAATGGGTTACTTTTATACAAAATCTCGCTGGAAATTTTCGATATTTGCATGGATTGATTAGACTAAAAAGGTAAAAACATAGACAAAAGATGACCCGCCTGTTTATGACATATCGATGTACACGTCTTTTAATGGTTGCCCTATTCACGCTAATGGTCAACCATTTAAGCGCTCAGGTCATTGCTAACGATGACACAGATAACACAGCCTTTGATTACATACTGTTTTATGGCGACGTCAGTACAAACGACATTCTACCCGATGGAAACAACGTTTTTCGATTTTTAAACTCCCCAATCTATGGCTCAGTTGCATGGATTGATGACGAACAAGGTACGCTTGTTTATCTGGTAGAACCTCAAAACGTAGCGCTGTATGAGAATGATGACGATTCCTTGTTTTACGAGGTCTGTAATCAAGGAGTATGTGACACAGCTTTGTATACAATTAACCTCAGGCACCTTAACCAATTCCCTATTACCCGGGATGATACACTTTACATAGAACAGGGATCTACCCGGTTTGGAAATGCCAGCATTAATGACACAGATGAAGACTCTATCAGTGACCCAGGAGGTCCATACCTCAATTATTATCCACTGATATATCCTCAAATCGGAGTTTTAAATAACATGACTTTACGTGGGGTCTACAGTTATAGTGCTGCTGCGAATTTTCAGGGATGGACCTCCTTCGTTTATACCGCCTTTGATCCATGCGGATGGGATGATATCGCCACTGTTCACATCTTTGTAACCGGCCCAAATGACAACCCTATCGCTGCTGATGTCAATATGGGAGCCATCCCGGAAGAAGCGCTCTTCCAGTCTGCAATTGTCAATGCCGTTACCGATCCTGAAAACGACCCCCTTACCTATTCTCTCGCGCAACAACCCAACAACGGAACGGCCACTATCGCATATAACGGCGCTATCAACTACACGCCCGCAGATGACTTCATTGGCTTTGACACACTGTATTATCAGGTCATGGACCTTGTAGGACAAACTGATACCGCACGAATAATTTTCGAAGTTCTCAATGCAAACAATGATGCTCCTATTGCACCAACACTAAGCTACACAGGCGCTGAGGACACTCCACTCAACGCGAGCATCGCATTCCCGGATACTGTCGACGGTGACGCATTAACGTATGCCTTGGAGTCCGCATCACAACATGGTCAAGCCGTCATCAGTTCTAACGGACAACTCACCTATACACCGGACGCAAATTTCACCGGTACAGACATCCTTTCATACCGCAGCTGTGACGCTTTCAACCTCTGTGATGTTTCAACAATCACCATTGTGGTGAGCAGCATCAACGACGCTCCTCAGGTAGAGACCGACTATAACGAATTGCTGATTAACGGCATACTGTCAGGAAGCCTCGCTGCCAATGCTTCCGACATCGATAGCCCCACAAATGAATTAAACTTTGCACTACTGGAGACACCCGGTAATGGAGCTATTCAACTGGATGCTAATGGAACCTACACATACATTCCTACCGAATACTTTTTCGGACAAGACACAATTGTATACAGCGTTTGCGATGGGCTTGGGGCTTGCAGCAACGGAGAACTAATCGTTACAGTGACATTAGTAAACCTACCGCCGGATGCCGAAAATGCGATTGCCAGTGTAAACGAAGACGCGGCAAGCATCCTGAACCTATCCGATTTTACGTTCGACTTCGGCAATAGTGATCTCACGTTTTCGCTGAATGAATCAACCCAACTTGGCGTCTTTGAAAACATAACCAATGTTGGCTTCGCATTCAATCCTGCTGACAATGTGAATGGAATCTTCATACTAAGTTATCGGGTTTGCGACACAGGTAACCTATGCGACACTGCACAACTATCCGTGACCATTTCACCCGTTAATGATGCTCCTATTACAACTGCAGGTTTCGTTTCCGTAGCCGAGGACAACACTACACAGTGGCTGGCTGAATACTCCGATATCGATAGCGAAAGTCTTGAGTTTTCTATTCTCAATCAACCCACTTCGGGAACTCTCTCAGGTCAGACCTATACTCCTGACGCCAATTTCGTAGGTGTCGATTCCTTTAACTATCAAGTATGCGATGATGACGGTGCATGCTCCAGCGGCGTGTTTACTATTGAGGTGAATGCCGTAAACGATGCGCCTATGGCCGCATCCGACACTTTTTATGGTGATGAAGACATGTGGGTTGAGGCCAATGTAAGTGGCAACGATGAAGATATTGATTCATCCGAATTAATCTTCTCCGTTCTAACGGAAAACAATCCTTATAACATTAGTCTCGACGCAGGCGGAATGATGCAATGGCTGCCCCCCGCCAATTTCAATGGCGCTGCTAGTTTCCAATATAGTGTATGTGATAATGCGGGCGCGTGCGATACCGCCACGGTTACTATTGAAATACTGGATGTAAACGACGCGCCCATTGTTGACTTTGCACCTGCAACAGTGCAGGAAGACATGCAATCAGATTACGCTGCACTCAGTTATGCATTCGACATTGAAGGACAGGATCTCTACCAATCGATCGTAACAGCATCCGGTGTGGAAGCCTTGCTGAATGCACTGGAGGGAACCATCACATTGACAGCTTCCGATAATTACTTCGGCAATGCATTCGTTGTGTTAACTACCTGCGACATTCTTGGCGACTGTTTCACAGATACAATCCACATTGAAGTTACTCCGGTGAACGACGATCCTTACGGCTTTGAAACTTCGTTCAACACCTTCCAGAACATCGACTATATAGGCTCATGGTACAATCATATTTTCGATATCGATGATTCCGAGCTTACGTTTGAAAGTGAAGCTCACTTCGGAACTCTCGATGTTGCTCCGAATGGTTTGTTTGTCTTTTCGCCACTCGAAGACTTCCTGGGTCAAGACACGGTGTTCGTTCATGCTTGTGATACATCCAATGCATGCATCGACCTATATTACATTGTAAACGTATTACCACCCAATCAACCGCCCGTAATTCAAAGCGCTGAAGCAGAGATCTGCCAAGGCACATCGGCATCGTTCGATTTGAGTCAAATTGTTTCTGACGAAATCGATGCAGCCGGTTACCTTCAGTATGCATTTTCTTCGAACGTGCCCTCCAACTTCACGACCGATGTGGAAAATCAGTCCTTAACCATTGAACCCTCTCCACTGTTTCATGGCCAGATGATCATTGAGATGCAGGTATGCGATAACGCCTCTCCTTCGCTCTGTGCAACGAATACACTCACGCTGGAGATTACCGCCACAACATCACCTGTCATTAACGAAGTCGTGGTTAACTCCATTTCCTGTAACAGCGCTTTTGACGGCAGCATTCAGTTGGTAGATGTTACCGAAGAAATAGGTGTTACTTATTTATGGAACAACGGCAATACAAGTGAAACAATTGACGAACTGGGGCCGGGTGATTACTCGGTTCTGATTTCCGGCTTGTCAAATTGCAGTGAGCCACTCTCGGCGCAATTCTCTATTACTGAACCTGAAGAACTACTAGTGACATTGAACAACCAATCCATTTCGTCACCGGGTGCAGGTTTCATAGAGAGCACCGTTGCAGGCGGCACAGCGCCCTACTCCTATTTGTGGTCTGGTCCGAACGGTTTCAGCGCAACGGGTTCATCCATTACCGGACTCGATGAACCGGGAGATTTCAGCCTCACAGTCACCGATGCGAACGGATGTGTTTATTCCACTG
>CANIAA010000058.1 GCA_947465255.1 Flavobacteriales bacterium
CAGCAAGTTGTATGTGCCTTGCGCAGCCTACGATTAAACCATGGACGTCATCACCTTCCGTGAATATTGCTTGCGCAAAAAAGGCGTCAGCGAGCACCTTCCATTTGATGACAGGACGCTGGTGTTTAAGGTCGGGGGAAAAATGTTTGCCCTGTGTGATATTGAATCGTTCGAAGGTGCCAATCTGAAGTGCGACCCGGAAAGGGCTGTGGAACTTCGAGAGCAATACAACGGCATAACCGGCGGTTATCACATGAACAAAAAGCATTGGAACACAGTGGCGGCCGCAAGCGATGTACCCGACACTCTTTTTGTTCAGCTTATTGATCACAGCTACGAACTCGTTAAATCGAGTTTGCCAAAAAAGGAACGTGAAAAACTTTAGTTTTTTTTCAATTTCTTGCCAAATAGACGTTCTAGATTTGAAAACAAACCCCTTTATACCATGAACGAATCGAGCAAGTATCCTCGTCTGAATGAAATCGCGCAAAACATCCTGCTGCAAATGGAGCGTCTCAAGGCCGGTGAACTTTCACTGGAAGAGCTTGAAATGGTCACTGAGCAAAGCCGCGAATTGTATGAGCGACTCGTCGTTCTTCGTTATAAGGCTTTTGATGACACCGTGAATGGAACCATAGCTGTTCAACCTTTGCAGGAAACAGCCTCATTTACTATCAGTCAAGAACAACAAAAACCGGAGCCTACCAATCAGGTATCTCTGATAGACGCCATTGAAGAGGTGACCAAAACAGAAGAAACGGTAGAGCAAAAGCCATTGTTTACGATGGAAGCTCCGGCTGCTCCGTCTCCTGTTGCTAATACCTTGTTCGACCTTGCCGCCTTACCTGCAACGCCGAGCGTTAACGAAATGCTTGCGCGCACCATGGTTCAGCAGGAAACAGTGGCTCAGCATCATACCCACACACCGATAGCAGACCTTAAAATAGCCATCACACTGAATCAACGATTCCAGTTTTCACGTGAGCTGTTCAAAGGCAACAATCAAGACTATGAAGTTGCTATCGACCTGTTAAACACTTCTACCCGTGATGAGGCTTTGCAATACGTGAAATCACTCGAGTCAAAGTATCAGTGGAGTGAAGGGTCGACGGTGGTTCGCGATTTCCGCACGTTGGTTGATCGTCGCCACTCATAATTATACATCCGTTGAAGCTCTTTGTAGTGCCAACTCCGATTGGCAACTTAGAAGATATCACGCTGCGCGCCATTCGCGTGCTTAAGGAGTGTGATCACATCTTTGCTGAAGACACGCGTGAAACACGTAAGTTATTAGTGCATCTGGGCATCGACAAGCCTATCAGCTCCTTTCATCTGAACAATGAACATGCAGTTGTTTCGAAAACGGTTGACCGTATTCAGTCGATGCAACAGGCTGTTTTAGTAAGTGATGCGGGCACACCTGCTATTAGTGATCCCGGATATCTGCTGGTTCGCGAGTGTATCAAAGCAGGTATAGAGGTAGAGTGTTTACCGGGGCCTACAGCTTTTGTTCCCGCGCTTGTGGTAAGCGGCATTCCGTGCGAGGAATTTCACTACATCGGCTTTCTTCCCCACAAAAAAGGACGCGAAACCCGCTTCAAAGCGATTGCCATAAGCGAGGTTACCACCGTGTTGTATGAAAGTCCGCATCGACTTCTGAAAACGTTGGAACAGCTCGTGACCTTCTGCGGACCCGAACGAGGCATATCCGTAAGCCGCGAAATCAGTAAAAAATTCGAAGAAACTGTTCGTGGTTCAACCACAGACGTACTTGTTCATTTCCAAACCAACGAACCACGTGGAGAGTTCGTCGTTGTCGTTAGTGGAGTTAAGTAATGTGATATCACAGGAAATTCGCCTGTAATAAGGTTGCCCAACCCTTTGATTTCATGGCCATCTTACACGAAATTTGCAGCCATGGAAACTCCCAAGAAAATTCCCACCTCTCTTTACGCCGAAATGACTCCAAACCCGGCAGCTATGAAGTTTGTAGCCGACCGAGCTCTCATTACAGGCGGATTGCAAGTTGAATACCGAAGTAAAGCAGAAGCTAAAGGCTCGTCAGCACTTGCTGAAGAACTTTTCAATTTCCCGTTTGTAACCAGTGTATTTATCAGCAGCAATTACGTCACCATATTGAAAGACGAGTCGTTGGGATGGGAAATGATTGTGCAACAACTGCGCGAATACATTCGCGAATGGCTGATGGAGCACGAAGTGGCAGTAAGCGCAATACCAGCTGAACTGGTAAACCGCACGCGGGAAGCTGCAGCGGGGAATGACACGACAAAAACAAACAAAGAGCTAACCGACTATACCACGTTCGAGCCAACTGAGTATGATGATGAGATTCGCTTCCTTCTGCATGAATATGTGCGACCTGCAGTGGAAAGCGATGGCGGAGCAATCGACTTTATGGCCTATCGCGACAAAAAAGTATACGTACAGCTGAAAGGCTCATGCAGCGGATGTCCATCATCTACAGCAACATTAAAAGGCGGTATCGAAAATCTGTTGAAAGCCAAGATGCCTGACATTGTTGAGGAGGTAGTTGCTGAAGCAGTATGAACGCTACACGAAGGCTCGTATTGATTCATGGATTTACAGAACGACCATCTATGTGGGATGATCTGATTGCAGGCCTTCATGATGAAACACTATCCATATCAACTCCTTCCATACCCGGCCACGGTAATCTTCCTGCAATGCCGAGTGAACGAACAGCAAAAGCCTATTGCACAGCAATCATAAAGCAGATTCCCGATGATTCACTTCCCTGGATTGTCGTAGGCCACTCCATGGGAGGCTATCTAGCATCGAGTCTTGTAACGATGATGCCCGATCGAATAGCGGCATTGGGCTTTTTTCACTCCAAAGCAGGAGCAGATAACGCCCAAAAAAAAGAAGATCGAAGAAGAGCCATTTCGGCTGCTGCACAAAACAAAGATTTGTATCTGGATACCATGTTGCGAAATACACTAGCTGAGAAAAATCTGGATCTTTATCGGAACGAGCTACAGAGTATGATTGAGTCAGCCAAAACCGATATCACTCCGGAGTGCATAGCAGCCTCACACGAGGTGATGATCGAAAGGCCTGATAACGTAGATTTTTTAGCAACAGCCCGTTTCCCTATCTATTATTTTCTTGGCTCAGACGATAAGTCCATTCCCTATGAACAAATCACATCGGAAATAGAAGCAATACCAAATGCCATTGTGCAACTCGAAAGACACGTGGGGCATATGGGGCACATAGAGTGCCGAGAGGCAGCCGCTGATTGGCTCGTCAAAGTTTGCAGTAATTAGGGCTTGCGCGAGGCAGCATACTCCTTGTAATCAAGAGTTACCTGCAACGCTTTCTTGAAGTCAGGATCCGACTCAAGTGATACGCGAATCATGGCTGTGTCGTCATATAAACTTCTGGCTAGTTGACCCTTAAGACGCGACTTCAGCTGCGGAGAAATCTTCTTAACAACCTGACGATTAATTTTGATTTCTTCCTTTTCGGCGGTCTCAATCAACCCTGACAACATCGCATCGGTAACGGTAAACTTAGCAATAAACTCATCTGCTGTTTTGTATTTGCGCATCTCCTTGCGGTGTGAATCGAGATACGTAAAACAGTAATTTCGAATAATACCACTGTACGCTATTTCCGACAATAGTCCGGAGAAGTATATGCTATCGAGTGGTACAAATACATCGGGCATAATACCGCCGCCGCCGTATACGAGCCTTCCTGCGGGAGTGCGAAAAACAAGCGAATCCGGGAAATGAACACTATCCGCACTTGTCAACTCTCCTTTGAGCAATCGCTTCTGAAAATCATCATCATAGTTGATCGAATCTCCATAAGGCTTTTGAATGCAGCGTCCGGTTGGCGTGTAGTAACGCGCCACTGTCAAACGTAACGCACTGTTATCTGCCAATTCCATCTCATGCTGCACCAGTCCTTTGCCGAATGAACGTCGACCAACGGTTACCGCTCTATCCCAATCTTGCAGGGCGCCTGCTACAATTTCGCTGGCTGAAGCAGAGTTCTGGTCAATCATGACCACGACATTCAAATCGCGGTACTTTCCCTTCTTACCTGATCGAATCTCATCCTCACCGGTATGAATGCCGCGTGTGCGCACAATGGTTTTACCTTCATTCAAAAACTCCTCTACTATCTCTGCTGCTTGATTAAGCAGACCGCCGCCATTACCTCTCAAATCGAGTATGAGCGATGAGCATCCCTTTTCTTCTAACTGCTCAGTGGCTTTTAAAAACTCGTCGTAGGTCTTTTCAGCAAAACGATCAATTCGAATGTAACCGACCGAATCGTTTACCATAAACGATGCGTTTATACTTTCAATAGGTATGCTGCCGCGTTCAATGGTATATTCCTTTACACCTTGCTCTCCCGGACGAATAACAGTAACCTTCACCTGACTTCCCTGCTTACCCTTCAAAAGCTTCTGCGCCTTGTCACCATCGAGCTCCTTACCGGATATGGGTTGGCCATCGACCATCACAATGCGGTCGCCAGACTGAAGGCCTGCCTTCTCTGATGGGCCATCAGCAATTGTTTTCACGACCATTAACGAATCACGCAGAATGAGAAACTCAATACCTACTCCGCTGAACTCCCCCTTCATGCGTTCCTTTTCAATTGCGACTTCTTCCGAACCCATGTAGTAACTGTGTGGGTCAAGATTCTTCAGCACACTTGCTATGGCATCTTCAATGAGTTGCTGCTTGTTGATACTGTCTACGTAGTTATCCTCTATGAAATCAATAAGACTAACCAGTTTGTTGGCGTTTTGCTCAACCGAGGGCTTTACTTGCAGCAGATTCTTGTCGCCTAAGTTGGTGCCGATAAACATGCCCGCAATAAGCGTCAACGCAAACAGCAACGGCTGGACCGGCGATGGTTTACGATCTTGATTGTGGGGATTAGAGTGCAAAGACTCCTGAATTTCTTGACTCATAGCGTGCGACAAATCTAATCAGTCACATGCAATAGCCGTTGGCCGTGTGCAACATTGTTTGGACAATTTATGAGTGCCCTATTCGATATCCGGAATTTGCACAATCTCCAATTCGGCACTTCGCAAAAACTCCAGCCCTGTGATGTCTTTGTATTCGTTGATATACACCATTCTCCGAACACCGGCCTGAAGTATAAGCTTACAGCACTCTTTGCACGGCGAGAGTGTTATGTAGAGCGTTGATCCTTTCGCATCATTTGCCGAACGGGCAATTTTCAAAATTGCATTGGCTTCGGCATGCAAAACGTACCAATGTGTATCACCATTTGCATCTTCACATGGGTTGGGAAAGCCACTGGGGGTGCCGTTGTAGCCATCACTGATAATCATGTTGTCGCGCACCAGCAATGCACCAACTTTCTTGCGGGTGCAATGAGAAAGAGCTGCCCATTCGACGGCCATTTTCAAATAGGCCCTGTCGTATCGTTCTTGTTTGCTGAAATTCGATTGCACTTGATGATAAGTATTGGAATGCAAATGAACAGTATAATTGGCGATGCCCCTACCTTTGATGCATGAAGATTTATACTCGTAAAGGCGACGACGGCACTACCGGCCTGCTAGGGGGAGTGCGTGTTTCGAAACACCACGCTCGTATCGAAGCCTATGGCAATGTCGATGAACTCAATTCGTATTTAGGCCTGCTGCGTGATTTACTCGTGGGCAGCACATACGCCGATTTCCTCATAGCCATTCAAGACCGCTTGTTCACCATTGGAAGTCACCTTGCAGTCGACCCTTCACACCAAGGCAAAATGCAGCTCCCCACGCTTGTTCAGGCTGATGTAGCCGCGCTTGAAAACGCTATGGATGAAATGGATGAAAGCCTTCCGCCCATGAAGAACTTCGTGCTTCCCGGAGGACATATAACCGTATCACACATTCACATTGCTCGTTGTATTTGTCGCCGAGCCGAACGCAGTATCGTGTTCCTGCATGAACAAGAGCAGGTGGAAACCCTCATCATGGAATACATGAATCGCTTAAGCGACTATCTTTTTACACTATCCCGGATGGTCTCGCTAGAAACAGGGTCAATAGAAACCCCGTGGATTCCCCGTCAATAAAGGCTGTCAGGATATTTTTCAATAAAAATCGAAATCTGTTGCAGAAAAGAGTGAAACAATTATTTTCGCGCAACGTTAACCCTTTACGAATTTTATAATCCGACAATACTATGTACTGGACACTCGAATTGGCCTCTTATCTTGAAGATGCTCCCTGGCCTGCCACGAAAGATGAATTGATTGACTTTGCTATGCGCACCGGCGCACCGCTCGAAGTGGTAGAAAACCTTCAGCAAATCGAGGACGACGAAGAGGTGTTTGACACCATCGAAGATATTTGGCCGGACTATCCGACCAAAGAAGATTTCTTCTTCAACGAAGATGAATACTGAATCAGAGAGCCGCGTATGCGGCTCTTTTGCTATGTAGGTGTTTTTAACATAACGGTTTGGAATAAAAGACTCAGATCAGTTTTATGGCTGATAAGCGAGGTTAACTTGCAGCAAACTTTTAACCTCGTCATGAATAAACTTCTACTCTTAATCGGATTAGCTCTTCTCTCATGGGGCAGCACTGCGCAAATCCGTTTCACCATGGTGGATCCGGTCAATGCGCAAATTACCATTCGCAACTTTGGTATGATGGGCGTCGACATTCAACAGTATCGCTTATGCGCGCTGTTTGAATACGCTTCCCTTTCAAGTGGCAATGTTACCGTTACCAGCGGCAGTCTTAATCTTGCAGGAGGCGCTAGCGTTACCATTAACTGGAACGCCAATTCCGGTTTTAACACGGCTGCGAGTGATCTAGGACTCTATCTGCCAATGGGCAGCTTCGCCGACGAGGCCAATATGGTTGACTTCATGCAGTATGGCGACTTCGGTCAGGGTCGCGAAGGCGTGGCTCAACAGGCCGGCCTTTGGGTTGCGGGTACCTTCCTTCCCGGCACAGGCCCTTGGATGTATACCGGAAACGGAACCGATAGTACCATCGTTTTCTGGATGACCGCAGGTGGTGCCGGATGCACTGCTCCGGCTGCTTGCAACTACGATCCTACAGCAACCGAAGATGACGGTTCATGTCTTTTTGCGGGACTCCCTTGTGATGATGGTAACCCACAAACAATTGATGTAATTGACGCTAATTGTATTTGCACCGGTATCCTAACCGGCTGTACCAACCCATTGGCTTGCAACTATAATCCCGACGCGATAGACGAAGATTTCTCCTGCTTATTCCCGGGTGAGCCTTGTGATGACGATAACATATTCACTGAAGGCGACGCATATACCGCTGAATGTGTATGCCAAGGAGAAGAAATTGCCGGTATACCAGGGTGCCTGTCTGCTGATGCGTGTAACTACGATTTAAACGCTACCATTGATGACGGTTCGTGCATATTCCCCGGAGAACCTTGTGACGATAACAATGAGAACACATTCGAAGATGTTTACACTGCAGAATGCGTTTGTACCGGGCTTACTCTCGGTTGCACGCTAAACAATGCTTGCAACTTCGACGCAAGCGCCGGCATTGATGACGGCTCTTGCATGCTGCCGGGCGATAACTGTGATGATGGTGACCCTTTCACCAATAATGATGTCTATGGCTTGGATTGTGTTTGTGCGGGTGAGCCTCCGGTAAGCATTGAAGGTTGCACAGCGCCCGAAGCCTGTAACTATAATCCTGATGCTAACGTGGAAGACTTTTCATGCTTACTCCCGGGAGAACCTTGCGATGATGGTAACGAAGCAACAGTCAACGATTTATTAGGTGGCGATTGCGTTTGTGCGGGACTAATTACCGGTTGCACAGAGCTTGGGACTTGTAACTATAACGAGAGCGCAATTGTTGATGACGGCTCGTGCTTCTTCCCCGGTGACAACTGCGACGATGATAATGCCGCAACTATTGATGACGTATATAATGCCGATTGTGTATGCGAGGGCGTAATTCCTCAAATCGAAGGATGCACTGCAACGGATGCATGCAACTACAACCCGGCAGCCAATGTCGAAGACGGAAGCTGCGAATTACCGGGCTTTCCGTGCGATGACAACAATGCCATCACAGTCGATGATAGTTGGACTATTGATTGCGCTTGTGTCGGCATTCTTACCGGTTGCACAGACATGATGGCTTGCAACTACAATGCAGATGCCCTTGTAGATGACTTCTCATGCGTATTCCCAAATGATCCCTGCGATGACAACGACATCACCACAAACGGCGATGCCTATACTGCTGAATGCATTTGTGCCGGTGAAGACAACGGATTGATTGCCGGTTGTATGGAAATGGGGGCTTGCAACTATGATGCAACGGCAACAATCGACGATGGCAGCTGCATCATCATCGGCTCTGATTGTGATGATGCCGATGAAGCAACGACGAATGACGTGATTCAAACTGATTGCTCATGCGCAGGAACAGTTGTAACTATCATTGAAGGCTGCACAGCTCCGGAGGCATGTAATTTCAACCCGGAAGCAAATGTCGATAACGGCGAATGTACTCTTCCCGGTGAACCTTGTGATGACATGAACGAGGGAACCATTAATGACCTGTTAAACGCAGATTGCGTTTGTACAGGGGAAACACTTGGGTGCACTGAAACAAATGCATGTAACTACAACATGGAGGCTGTTTCAGACGATGGCAGCTGCCTATTCCCCGGTGACAACTGCAATGATGAGAACATCTTTACTATTGACGATGTATACAACACCGATTGTGTTTGCACAGGAACTGAAATAACAGGCACACCAGGTTGCACGGCTACCGAAGCTTGCAACTACAACCCGGAAGCCACTATCGAAGACTTCTCCTGCATTCTTCCCGGTGATTCATGCGATGACCTGAATGATGCAACTATCAATGATATATACACCGCTGACTGCTTATGCATGGGTGAGGTTACCGGTTGTATGGAAATTAGCGCTTGCAATTACAACGCAGCGGCAGTAATTGACGATGGATCATGTTTCTTCGTAGGCGACGCATGTGACGACAACGATTTAACGACTAGCACCGATATCATCACTGCTGAATGTGTGTGTCTGGGCGAAGACAACGGCTTGATTGCCGGCTGCATGGATATGAACGCTTGCAACTACGATATGGCAGCTACCATTGATGATGGCTCATGCTTCGCAATTGGCGATATGTGTGATGATGGCGATATGTTCACCTTCAACGATATGGTTTCTGCCGACTGCATTTGCGTGGGCGAAGCGATTGAAATCGTAGAAGGCTGCACTGCTATTGAGGCTTGCAACTTTGATCCGGCAGCTAATTTCGATAATGGCACCTGCGAATTGCCTGGTTTCCCTTGCGATGATAATAACCCCAACACCATAAACGATGCACTTGGGGCAGATTGTGTGTGTGCAGGTATGATTGTAGGCTGCACCGATATGAGCGCTTGCAACTACAACCCGGATGCAGTGTTTGATGATTTCAGCTGCGAATTCCCCGGTAGCCCTTGCAACGATGGTAACGACGAAACACTGAACGACGTACTCGACAACAACTGTGATTGCATTGGTACGACTGTCTTCGTGTTGGGATGCACCGATGCTGATGCGTGTAACTATGACAGCAGCGCTAACACAGACGATGGCTCATGCTATTTCGTTGGTGATTCTTGCGACGATGGCAATGCGAATACCTTCAATGATGTTTATACCGCTAACTGTGAGTGCCAGGGTATTGTTTCGGTTGAAGAAATAAGCGCATTCTACAGCGTATATCCTAATCCAACAAATGGATTACTCACCATTGCACAGCAAGAAGGTGCTTCTATACAACTTATCGAAGTTGTAGACATCACCGGCAAGCGAGTAGCGACTTTCAATCCGAATGCTTCCATGACAACAATAGATCTAAGCGCATTTGCTCAAGGTCTTTACACACTCAACATTCGTTCAAACAATGAAGTGAAGAGTGTGAGGGTTCAGAAGAACTCATAGTGACTAGTGCCTAATGGCGAGTGGCGAATAAAAAGGCCCGCTTTGGAAATCCAAAGCGGGCCTTTTTTATAATATGGATCTACCCATTCTCGTGTGCCGCCCCGATGGGGCTCCTTGGCCAACGACATCCTTCTTGCTAATGACATTTCGCCCCGATGGGGCTGCCACAAATGCGAAATCTTCCACAGTGTAGTTACCTTGGCTCATTTGGCTTGAATCCCACTCGCCACTCGCCACTCGCCACTCGCCACTCGCCACTAGTGTTTAAAGTGCCTCACCCCTGTCATATACATCGCGACACCATTCGCGTTGCAGTAGTCGGTTGAGAGCTGGTCTTTAATTGAGCCGCCGGGCTGAACAACCGCAGTGACGCCCGCTTCTTTCGCAATTTCCACACAGTCAGGAAAAGGAAAGAATGCGTCGCTGGCCATCACGGCATTGGTCAAGTCGAACTCGAATGAACGTGCTTTCTCGATGGCTTGACGTAATGCATCTACGCGGGAAGTTTGACCTGTGCCACTAGCGCAAAGCTGACCATTCTTGGCAAGCACTATCGTATTGCTTTTAGTGTGCTTCACAATCTTGTTGGCGAATACCAAGTCGTTCAATTGCTGTGCAGTGGCAGTATGATTTGTTACCACTTTGAAGTCGGCGATTGACTCGGAATGCGAGTCTTTATCCTGGAATAAGTAACCGTTTAAGGCTGTGCGCACCTGTTGTTTGGGCATGCCTACGTGGTTACGCACAAGAATGATGCGATTTGCCTTTTGCTTTAGTAATTCCACGGCGGCATCATCATAGGATGGAGCGATGATTACTTCGCAAAACAACGAGTGAATGAGCTCTGCTGTTGCAACGTCAACGTTTCCATTCGCGATAAGGACTCCTCCAAATGCAGAAACAGAATCGCATGCTAGCGCTGCTTCATACGCTTCTTTCATTGTTGGGCGCGTAGCAATTCCACATGCGTTGTTGTGCTTCAGTATGGCAAATGTTGGATTTTCATGCGTAAACTCATCAATCAGGTTTACCGCAGCATCGACATCCAGCAAGTTGTTGTAGGAAAGTTCCTTGCCGTTCAGCTTGGTGAATAACGCATCCATATCACCATAGAAAACCCCACGCTGATGAGGGTTTTCGCCGTAGCGAAGCACCTGGTAATTGTTCTCGCTAATCTTTAATGAACCCGGTTCTTCACCCAGGAAATAAGAGTAGATCTTTCCGTCGTAGTGCGATGAAACATTGAATGCTTCGCGCGCTAATTCACGACGCTGCTCGATGGTGCTTTCACCTGCTTGCTGCGTTAATATATTCAGTAAATGACCATAGTAACGCTGAGCGGGAACGATGACCACGTCATCATAATTCTTAGCCGCTCCGCGAATTAGAGAGATACCGCCAATATCAATTTTTTCTATAATGTCCTCGTGCGATGCGCCGCTCGCTACTGTTTTTTCAAACGGATACAGGTCGACAATGACGCAGTCGATGTTCGGGATTTCGAACTCGGCTATTTGTGCTTGGTCGCCTGCATCGGCGCGACGATTCAGAATTCCTCCGAATACTTTCGGATGAAGAGTTTTCACTCGCCCGCCCAGAATACTCGGATAACCCGTGAGTTCTTCTACCGGGACCACTTTACCACCGAGCTTTTCAATAAAGTCTTGCGTTCCTCCTGTGCTATACATGATGATGTTCAACTCCATCATGCGCTGCACAATGGGTTCCAAACCGGTTTTGTCGAATACGGAAATAAGGGCGGAGGTAATTTTCTTTGACATGTTTAGGAGGAATTTTGCGCCGCGAATGTAGCGCTACAATTCCACCTTATAGGAAAGCAAAAACACGAAATCAAGATGCTGAGGCGATTCAGTCAAATCGCGTTGAATGAGATATCCCAACGCTACGCTCTGCTTTTTGTTGATTTTACGGGCTACCTGAGCTGTCCAACGCCAATTGGTCATGGCCAACTCCTGATAAGCAGAAACCGAGTTAAAAATTTCATAAGCGGTTGCCAAATCTGTTTTTTTCAGCCCACCATACTTTACTGTGACGCGATTGCGCCAGGTAGTATTGAAGTCAACATCCGCATCACTCCAGGCTGCATTCAAGGCGAATTGAACTCGCGATTGATATTGCAAAGTCCAGTCACCTTTTTTCTCCTTTAATGCAAGCCCATACTGAACTCGATGTCTGCCGTCAACGTGGATACCATCATTCCCAACTCCTCCGCGATAGGCGGCTGAAAACGAAATGTTTTTATTGTATTTGTATTCCAAGGAAGCATCTGCGAAGAGTCGCGACCAGCGCGTGAGGTTCTCGTCAAGTCGAATCTCGGGACTGACAGTCAGCTCGAAGCGATCACCCATTTCTTGACTGAAGCCGACATCCATCCACAAGCCCGCATCTTTTGTTTGAGCAAACATTCGGGCCGCGCCAACCAACAATGCAATGAGCAAACTAATTCGCATCGTAAATCATCATGTCATCGGCTATCACCTGCTGATTGCCATCGGTGATTTCGAGTTCCTGAAGCACGGTC
>CANIAA010000059.1 GCA_947465255.1 Flavobacteriales bacterium
GCCAATGAGCGCTTGCAAGAAGACGTTCAACTGCGCGCGCAGAAGAATGCCGGGCATTTCTTCAAAGGCATCATCGGTAAAGATGAAGTCTTTGATCTTGTAGTGTGCAATCCGCCTTTTTACGGGAGTGAACAAGAAGCGCAAGAGGCCTCCGGCCGCAAGTGGCGAAACCTCGGTAAAAAGGAAACCACCGGCCGCAACTTCGGCGGCATGTCGCACGAGTTATACTGCGAAGGAGGAGAGTTGAAGTTCATACGCGACATGGTAGCGGAAAGCTTTTTCTTCGCCCGCAAAGTCTATTGGTTCACAACACTGGTTTCCCGTCAGGAGCATATTCACGAATTGCGACGCGCCCTGAACCGCGTGCGCCCCACAGAAGTGCATGTTATACCAATGTCGCAAGGCCAAAAAAGCAGCCGAATATTAGCCTGGACCTTCCTCGACCGTGGTCAACAGCAACACTGGCGCGAAAGTCGTTTCTGGAGCGAATAACCCACAAAAAAAATGGCTCGCTTTCGCGAACCATCTTTCCTTTTTGTACCCGGGACGGGAATCGAACCCGTACAGCCGCAATGGCCACAGGATTTTCTTACCACTATGGCTTTCGCCACCCGCAACCGATGCTGCGTTTGTGGTCTGGACTTTCTCTTCATCCGATTCAGCGGATGTCGCCTGTTAAGTCTCTACACCTTCTCTCCGAAAAGAGCTTGGCTCGGGATTGCCACGTATTCACAGAGGTTTCCCCGAATTTAAGCGATTCTACATCCTTCATTACTGAAGGTGCACTCAAATTTTCCTTGATTTATTTTTAGCTCGATACGTATCCGTTTGTGAATGACAATTGGGACAAAGTAATCTAAGGTTAGAAAGAATATGATTTTGACGATTGCCATCAATGTGGTCTAACTCCAAATTGAGAGATTTACCATTCCAATCACTGACACTGCAAATCGAACATTGATTTGCAAGCACTTCACTCTTTAGCAACCTTATTTTCAATTTATAAGTTTGAAAGTACGGGTGCAAACCTTGCAATATTTCTTGCAATGGCACTTTTTCCTTAACGGACTTAGGAAAACCTATACCGGATTGATTGGTTTGATAGCAACTTAATTCAAGGGCACGCTTTTTAAAACTATTAAAATGCAAGCCCAAGGTTGCTGCCGCCTCAGCCATTGATTTAGACTCCTTACAAACTCCGACAAAGTCAGAGTCTGATATTCGATCCTTAATTCGCCAGTTCATGGCTACAATATCGAGAAAAAATTTCAAAGAACTTATAAGTCCTGCGTGTCTACCAGTTCCACCACCCGGGCGGATTGAAACACCGTACAAAAAAAATCCCGACCTGTCGACCAGATCGGGATTTGAGCGGGAGACGAGACTCGAACTCGCGACCCTAACCTTGGCAAGGTTATGCTCTACCAACTGAGCTACTCCCGCTTGATAAAAGAACTTGAGGGCCGCAAATTTATACAAGCAACGCGTTATGGCAAATACTTTCGCGTGTTTTTCCGAAAAAAAATTCAAGACGCTCCTAAAAAGCTCATAATCTTATCGGTAGCCCCGCGGCCTGCCACAACAAAACCTCCCGCAGAGGCGCCCATTCGCGATATTTCAGCTGAATTCGATGTAATTTTCAGAAGCAGTTGGGTCGCTTCCGCCTCATTTGGCACCCCCAATGCTCCTCCAACCTCGATAAGTCCACGCGCCTCGGCAAACTTCTCGAAGCGTGGACCGAAGACCACAGGCACACTCCAAGCTGCAGCCTCTAAGGTGTTATGAATGCCCGCACCAAAGCCTCCTCCTATCCAGGCAACAGTCGCATAACGGTAAAGCGTCGATAGCACTCCAATTTCATCGATAATGACCACCCGCGACCTTGCCCATCCAACTTCAGTGAGTTGCGACCACAACATCGCATCGGGCCAGAGGCGTTGAATTGCCTGTATATGCGCTAACCCAATTTCGTGAGGCACCAACAGCATCTTCCAATCGTCCGGTGCCTTCTGCCACCAACTATGCAGCACCTGCTCATCAGCCGGCCAAGTACTCCCGCCTATCAACATTTGCGCACCTTGAGACCATTGGCGCACTTCAGGAAGCTCATTCGCTCCTGCTGCAATCTCCAACACCCGATCAAATCGTGTATCACCCGCAAGCGTCACACGATCAATACCAATTCCTACCAGCAGATTCAAGGTGCCTTCATCTTGCACGAAATAATGACTGACACACTGCAGCACCGGGGTCCAGAAAAAACGACTCCATCCGAAAAAACGTTGGTCGGGTCGCAGAATGGCTGAAACCATGATCAAGAGTATTCCTCTGCTCTTGCAATCCAGAAAATAGTTGGGCCAATACTCATACTTCACGAAAATGGCACCTTTCGGTTGAATGATATCTAGAAAATCGCCACTCCCCGAACGTGAATCAATAGGCAAATAAAACACACCATCTACTCCAGCATAATTCTTCCGAATCTCATAACCGGAAGGTGAAAAAAACGTGAGTAAAATGACGACTTCAGGACGTTCTCGTCGTAAGCGCTCCATTACGGGCCGGCCCTGTTCGAACTCTCCCAAACTGGCGCAATGAAACCAATACAACTCTCCCGGGTTGGCCGCGCGCCAATGGCGCATATGCGCACGCCAATTCTTGCGTCCATCCACCCACTTGCGCGATTTACCATGCACAAGGGCCACCGCATGCATAAAAACATTGGCAATGGAAACAAGCATGGAATAAAAAACTCGCACGGGACGATAGGCTCTTAGTAGTAATAAAAATTATCTGACATCCGCTTATATAAATGCAGTGTCCAGCCGGCACGAATGCCCAACAACACGTCTTTACGCACTCCCGCCTCAATCACCTGAGTGTCGAAATTGATGGCACGGCGAGGCTCAGCAAATGCCCGCCATCCTTCTACTCCAATCACGAAATTGATAAATCGGTTGTTGCTCATGTGATAATATCCAACGAAACCAGTGACAGCAGGGCCATTGGCCATGCGGTCATATCCTTTGAGGTATTCATCTTCGAGTTGAGCGATGTACGTTTCCTGGTGTTCAATGCGAATTTTGTGCTGTACAAAACCGGCGCCACCCTTCATCAAAATTCCGGAGTTCATATTGGGACCAATCACCGGAAACAAGCGCCCCACGTCGGCCGATAGAGCGAATCCGCGCTGCTGAATGACCAGGGTGGCAGGATAGCCATCGTTGTCGAGCACATAGCTGCCATCGACCATCAGATTTTGAAGAAACCCTTCTTCTTGAATGACTTTGCTACCGAAAAGAAATTGACCTTGAACTCCGTAATACCAGTTCGTGCGCGACTTTATATGAAAGCCCAGGGATAGATTGCTGTTATTGCCATATCGATCGGCCATATCGCCTCCGGGCACTTGGTATGCATAACCCATGGTCACGTGCGGATCAAAGAGCGATGTATCGCGCACAGTTCCCTGTGCGATACTATCCGCACAAATGAAAAGAACTGCCCAAAAGAGAAGAAAACGAACCATGGAGCGAAGGTAATGAAGCACTCCTCACGAAGCGCTATGCTTCAGCAGTTTGAGGCCATTCGAGACCATTCATGATGGAGTGAATAGCCCCTTCCTTCAAACTGTAGGCAGAATGCGTAAGCTGTTCGAATGGATGTATACCCAAAACAAAATAGACAAGGTGAGCGGCTAGTGGCATGTACTGAGCGCGTATACCGGGAATGGCCGGATGCTTGGCGCGATCGGCTAACGAGCTTTTCAATAACCAGTTATGGATGTTTTGAAAACCGGCGAGCGGTATATCAGTGTGCAAAGCAATAATGGATTCTCCCAATGAATCACGATAATGCATGGCCCTCAATGTATCGAACGATCCGGAAGAACCAACAAGTCTGGATACTTGAAAAGACTTCAAAGCTTCGCGTAAGTCAGCCAATTCGTGATGCAGAATTCCCTCCAATTCTCGCAACTGGGCCATTTCAATGCGGTCTGAAGGCTGAATACGATCGGTAAGTCGGCTTACGCCCAACAAATAACTCTTCTTCCAGAAAATTTCACGTGCATTGGCAATTACGAACTCAGTGCTTCCTCCGCCTATATCCATAATGCAGACAGGTTCATCACCCAAATCCATCGAACGACGAACACCCTCGCAAATGAGCTCTGCCTCGCGGTCACCGGTTATTAGTTCGATTTCAATTCCGAAAAGCTCCTTCACCTTGGCAATAAAGTACTGACCATTGGAAGCTTCTCGCAACGCAGACGTCGCAAAAGCGAATGTTTGGTCGCATTCCAGGTTGTCTATTGCTGATTTGTGCACGAGTAATGCATCTAGTCCACGTACAAATCGATGCGGATGTATGATTTTTTCTTCGAAACCGCCTTCACCGAGCTTTACAGCGACTTTATTGTGAAAGATGACAGACCATCCTTCGCGAGTAACCTCGGCGACCAGCAGGTTGAACGTGTTAGTCCCGCAATCAATGACAGCTATCTTTTTCACGAGACAAAGATAGTTCTTCCTATGACAAATTCGGTCACAGCATGAGCCGAGCCGATTGCATAATCACAAAAAACTAGGACAGCTTAGAACCGATGAGCGAAATAAACTCCTTACGAGTTTTGATATCTTCGAGGAATGCTCCACTGAATGCGCTGGTGGTAGTTGCAGAATTCTGTTTACTCACTCCACGCATTTGCATGCACAAGTGATGAGCTTCGATTACCACTGCTACACCAGCCGGCTCAAGTGTTTCCTGTATTGCATCGCGAATTTCAATAGTCAGTCGTTCCTGCACTTGCAGACGACGAGCAAAAACATCAACGATGCGTGGTATTTTACTCAAGCCAACGATTTTACCATTGGGTATATAAGCAATATGAGCCTTACCAAAAAAAGGCAACATATGATGCTCGCACAAACTATAAAGCTCAATATCCTTTACCAAGACCATCTCACTGTAGTCTTCATCGAACATCGCGCTGCGCAAAATTTTACGAGCGTCTTGCTCATAGCCTTGGGTGATGAAAGAATAAGCCTTCGCTACACGCTCCGGTGTTTTCAGAAGACCTTGACGCGACGGATCCTCCCCAATGTGTTCGAGGATAGAGTAAACATTTTCAGCTACTTTCTTTTCTGAGGGGCTCAACTCTTTGGGAGTTTCCGGATCCATAATCATGTAGTTCATTGCGTGCGATTTGTTGTAAGAACAATGGCACAGGGGTTTGGTTCAGCGAAGATAGGCAGGAAAAGGGGTAAGGGGTAAGTGGTTGAAGACCTCATTGGTCACATGTCACTCGCCACTAATAATACTTCGGCCCATGTAAAAGATAACCGCCAACATAATCACTCACGCCTTCTTCTAACGTGTGAAATGCCTTATTGTATCCAATCGATTTGAGTTTGCTCATGTTGGCCTCCGTGAAGTATTGATACTTGTCACGGATATCGGCTGGAGTATCGATGAACTCGATGGAAGGTTCTTTGCCCATAGCCTTAAAAGTCGCATGAGCAAGGTCGAGAAACGAACGGGCTTGTCCGGACCCCAAATTATAGATGCCGCTATCCTTTCGATGATGCATCAGAAACATGCATACTTCAACAACATCCTTCACATACACGAAATCGCGCATTTGACCGCCGTCAGCGAATTCCGGACGGTGGGAGCGAAATAGTTTCATACTACCCTTCTCCTCAATTTGATGGTAAGCATGAAAAATCACAGACGCCATTCGCCCCTTGTGATATTCATTGGGGCCATACACATTGAAAAACTTTAGACCGGCCCAGAAAAATGGTGAAGCATCTTGTTGAAGCGCCCAAATGTCGAAGTCGTTTTTAGATGCGCCATAAGGATTTAGAGGCTTTAACTGAGGTATAATGGCATGGTCATCATTATATCCATGTTCACCGCCTCCATAGGTTGCCGCCGAAGATGCATAAACGAGTGGAATCGCAAATTCAGAGCAGATCTTCCACAATTCTTGCGAAAAATGGAGATTCAATTCATCAAAAACGTCTTGATTGAACTCGGTGGTATCCGTGCGTGCTCCAATGTGAAACACGAACTGAACCTGGTCTTCGTTATCGCGCAGCCACTGGTGAAACTCGGTCCGATCAACACGTACCATGATTTGCTTGTCACGCAAATTCACGCCCGTTCTTTCATGCGAGGGATGAGTAGACAACCCGTTGAAATCGTCGACAGCGACTATGTCGTTAAACCGATCCTGATTGAGTCGGCCAATAAGGCAACTGCCAATAAAACCGGAGGCTCCTGTTACAACTATCATAAAAAGAAAGTAATTCGTGCGGGTAGCGGTTCTGAACCAAACCCACTCTGCAATGTTACTACGAAAAGGAAGTCGGCCGCAAGACAAGGCTATCTTTGAATACAGAACAACTGCAATGAAAACCGTATACGTTACCCGAAGAGAGCGTTTCAACGCTGCCCATAAGTTGTGGAACCCCAAATGGGACGAAGCCACGAACCTGAAGACATTCGGAAAATGCGCCAACCCGAACTGGCATGGTCACAACTATGACCTGTTTGTCACGGTGAAAGGGCAGCCGCAAGAAGATACCGGTTACTGCATCGATTTGAAGTTCATGAGCGACATCATTGAAGAGCATGTGCTTTCCAAGATGGACCATCGAAACCTCAACCTCGACGTTCCCTTTCTGGAAGGTAAAATGACCTCGTGCGAAATAGTAGTAATCGCCATTTGGGAGCAACTGGAGCCTTACTTGAGCAACGAGGAGCATCAACTCCATAGTATCAAGTTGTATGAGACAGAGAACAATATCGTCGAGTACTTCGGGGGGAAGTAATGGACAATGGAGAATGACAGCAGACTCATCCCTTCTGCTTATTCCTTTTTAACGATTGTCATCGGTGGGAATGATTCTATCTTCGCATCACAAATTTCACTCACTATGAACTTTCCGAATAACTACAACGATCAAACGATCAATGTCGACAGCAGCGCAGTTTCGCGCTCTTTTGTGGCCAACGTGTTTTCTTACATGACTCTTGCCCTTGTCATCACCGGGGTTGCGGCCTATTGGTTTGCCGCTAGTGGAAACATTCTGGCTCTTCTGCAAGGATCCTCGATTCTCCTTTGGGGTGTGATGTTGGCTCCTATCGGTATGGTTCTGATTATGAGTTTTGCATTTAACCGACTTTCCTTCGGTGCATTAATGGGACTGTTCCTCGCCTACTCGCTTGTCAATGGTATAAGCTTAAGTGTCATCTTCCTCATATACTCTTCAGCTTCCATTTCCAAGGTATTTTTCATTACAGCAGGACTTTTCGCTACGATGGCAGTAGTAGGATACACTACCAAAACGGACCTTACCAAGCTGGGCTCAATTCTGATGATGGCCGTTCTGGGAATCGTAATTGCATCCATTGTAAACTACTTCATGGAAAGTGCCGCATTTGACTACCTCATCAGCTGTGTGGGCGTTTTAGTTTTCACAGGCCTTGTTGCTTATGACACTCAAAAGGTAAAGCGCATCGGAGCAGGCGTTGAATATGGCACTGCTACCGCAGGTAAATTGGCACTCATGGGAGCGTTGAGTCTCTATTTGGATTTCATAAACCTTTTCTTGTTCTTGTTGCGTGTTTTTGGTGGAAGACGTGATTAATCCTAAGTTAGCCGTCGGAAAAAAATCATCATGAGAATTTTAATCACCGGCGGGGCGGGATTTGTGGGCTCGTCTCTTTGTATTCGACTCAAGGAGAAATATCCGCAATATTCAATTATCGCGTTTGACAACCTCAAAAGACGAGGTTCAGAACTTAATTTGTCAGAGCTGCGCCGTAGCGGAATTGAATTCATTCATGGCGACATACGCAACTCCGAAGATTTGGATGCCGTTGGTGGTTTCGATGTGTTGGTCGAAGCATCTGCGGAGCCTTCTGTTCTTTCCGGTTTATCAAGTAAGCCGGATTACGTAATCAACAATAACCTCACAGGCTCTGTCAATTGCTTCAACGCTTGTTTGGCTCACAATGCCAAAATCATTTTTCTATCGACAAGCCGTGTATACCCCATTCATACACTTGAAAAAGCGTTGTATACGGAAACGGAAACTCGCTTTCAATTGAACCATCAGCAAAGCGTCGAAGGACTTTCAGGATTAGGAGTTTCCGAAAAACTGAATTTATTCGGTGCCCGTTCATTTTATGGAGCCACGAAGCTGGCTTCGGAATTACTCATACAGGAGTATTCTGAATTCTATAACCTGCAGGCAGCGATTACTCGTTTTGGCGTTATTGCAGGGCCCCGTCAAATGGGAAAAACTGACCAAGGCGTTGTAACACTCTGGATGGCCAAACACTACTGGCAGCAATCATTGAAATACATCGGTTTCGGCGGTGAGGGTAAACAGGTGCGCGATGTATTGCACATCGAAGACGTTATTGACTTGATTGACCTCCAAATTCACAACATAGAGAAATTCAACGGCCACGTTTTCAATGCCGGTGGCGGAATAGACAATAGCGTTTCACTGCAAGAACTTACCGAACATTGCAGAGACATTACAGGCAACACGATACACATTGACAAAGAGGTTCAAAACCGCTCAGCCGATTTACGTATTTATATCACCGACAATACAGCTATCACGGCTCATTGCGGATGGAAGCCTAAGCGTGATATTCGTAGTTTGCTGACCGATGTTTATGAATGGATGAAACGGGACGAAAAACAACTGGAAGCAATTCTGAAATAAAAAATTACCGCTTGGTTCCCATGTTCGGAAGACATCTACCCGACAGGGCCAATCAATAAAGTGAGATTGATGAAAAACATTTGTTTGATAACCGGATCTTCCGGACTAATAGGGAGTGAGTCAGTTAGATTCTTTGCCGACAAATTCGATCAGATAATCGGAATTGACAACGACATGCGTGCGTATTTTTTCGGTGCTAACGCATCGACCCAATGGAACACCGAAAGACTCCAGGAAACGACATCCAATTTCGAGCATCACGCTATCGATATCCGTGATTATCAATCTCTGGAAGAACTCTTTAAGCAGCATGGAACTGCGATCAAATTGATCGTACATACTGCCGCGCAACCCAGCCACGATTGGGCTGCCAAAGAACCGTTAACTGATTATAGCGTGAATGTGACAGGCACAATGAACATGCTCGAGCTCACACGACTTTATTGCCCGGAAGCTGTATTCATTTTCACCTCGACAAACAAAGTCTATGGTGATACTCCCAACTTATTACCGCTGGTCGAATTGGAAAAACGCTGGGAAATAAGCAGTGATCATGCCTATTTCAAAGATGGTATTGATGAATTCATGAGTATCGATCAAAGTAAGCATTCACTTTTCGGAGCCAGCAAAGTATCAGCAGATATCCTCACACAGGAATATGGCCGCTATTTCAATATGAATACAGGCGTGTTCAGAGGAGGTTGTCTAACTGGGCCTAACCACTCCGGAGCACAGCTTCATGGCTTTCTTGCCTATTTAATGAAGTGTGCCATCAGCGGTACTCCTTACACCATCTTCGGATACAAGGGCAAGCAAGTGCGCGACAATATTCATAGCTATGATTTGGTAAACATGTTTTGGCATTATTACAATAATCCACGTCAAGGAGAAGTGTATAATGCCGGAGGAGGAAGGCACTCGAACTGTAGTATGCTTGAAGCGATTGATATGTGCGAGCAGATCAGCGGCAACAAAATGGACTACAGCTACAGCGAAACAAATCGCATAGGAGACCATATTTGGTACATCAGTGACGTATCGAAATTCAAGTCGCATTATCCAGAGTGGAACTATGCGTTTGACCTTCCTGCCACACTCGAAGAGATGCATAGTAATATGCTGGAGCGTTACCAATAGAAGCCTGCCGAGCGAAAGTCCTTTTATTTTCCTATTCAGCGACGGCGCAATCGCCTATCATGACTATGTTTGGGCCATCAACTAGACCGGCTCCATGAAACTAAGCATTGTTATACCCGCTTATAACGAGGAAGAATCAATTTCCGAAACGATTAGCTCCATTGAAGATGCGCTTTCTACTATTCAAATTGAGCATGAAATTCTGGTTGTAAACGACAACTCCAAAGACAATACGGAAGGAGTACTTCAAGAACTTTCCAAAAAATACAGTTCCCTGCGTTACGTCACTAATCCGGGGCCCAATGGATTCGGCTACGCAATCCGCTATGGGTTGGACCGATTTGACGGCGATTGTGTAGCCATTATGATGGCCGATTTATCAGACTCCCCCTACGACCTCATCAAGTTCTATTCAACGATGATGGAAAAAAAGGTGGATTGCGTTTTTGGAAGCAGGTGGATGAAAGGCGGCGAAGTTGTGGATTATCCATTCACGAAAAAAATCATTAACCGCATAGCCAACATGATCATTCGCATGGTCATGCGCATCAAATACAACGACACAACAAATGCTTTCAAACTTTATCGCAAACACACGATTGAAGGCTTGAAACCGATTATTTCACCGCACTTCAACCTTACCATCGAATTACCCTTAAAGGCGATTATTCGCGGCTATAGTTATGCCGTCGTGCCTAACTCATGGCACAATAGGAAATACGGTGAATCGAAATTGAAAATCCGTGAAATGGGTAGCCGTTACTTTTTTATCCTTTGCTACTGCTTTATTGAGAAATACTTCTCTCGAGGAGACTTTCATAAGAAGTGGGACTAAGGCCTTGCGAGGTTTCACCCTAACGCAAATTCAACCCGCTTACAAACCCGATGTCATAACACGGGCCTTTGTTCCGGCAACGGCATAGCGCAGATTGAACTCTATCCCTCCCCTTCCCGCGCTGGCACTGGCCAAGCGCGACACATTAAAGTCATAGCTCAGGCCGAATTGATAGTTGCCATACTCCAGCATACCGGTGGTAACAATGGCATCACGGAAGCGATAATTCACACCTCCCGATACCGCGTAGTTCTTAACCAATCCGGTATATTTCGAATTGCCGGCCATACCCAATCTCACCATAGAACCAACATTCAACGATTCATGCGGCCCTTGCTTCATGAAGCAAAAGTTGGGCGCTAAGGCCAAAGAAGAATTAGGTAAACTCCATAACGCGTTTGCGTGCAGCACCATCTTCACGTACAAATTCTCTTCAAAGCTCTCGGCACCGAATGCGTACTTCGGAGTTGTTATATGATGAAATGCCAAACCCGCGTTGATTTGTCGATAGTTGTTCTCAGCCACGTTTACCTCAGCGGCCGTGTTATTGAGCGAATAATAAACGCCCGTATTCACATCCATAAAACCGAAATTCTGCACAAAACCTGATTCACCCGTCGGGAGAAACTCATTGTGGGCTGTTCCATCATACTGACTTGCCCATTGAAACTTAGAAAAGTCCACAAATCGCGACGTGTACAATCCTTGCATTCCGAATCCAATATGCTGGTATCGTGATAATCGGATGTGATAGACCAAGTTTAAACCGGCCGCATTGGTGCGCATATTACCGTCGCCAGCCTGATCATTATATGCCAATAAACCGGCACCCCAGAAACCACGACGTTGTTTATCGAAGTCACCAAAACGAGAGTTGGCAGCCACTGCAAAGGTGCGAAACGGGTTGGAAATCGAGTTCCATTGATTACGATGAGTCACCGTAACATCGCGGGGGAGAATTGCTCCTGACGAAGCAGGATTCAGCACGAGCGGCGACATAGTGAACTGCGAAAACTGCAAGTCCTGGCCCGAGGCAGAACCCAGATAAGCGATTAAGCCGAATATGAGTAATAGTTTCTTCATCAGCGTATCACGGTTACGTTTCCTTTTCTGTAGAATGGTTCTCCGTTGATGAGCACACCTTCGAAGTAATAAACAAACACCCCTGAGTTTACCTTCTTACCTTGATAGTTGCCATCCCAGCAGTCTTCAAAACTGTCTGATTCAAAGACAAGCTCACCCCAGCGATCAAACACGCGCAAGCGCATCGAAGCAAAGCACTCTTCACCAAACGGGCGGAAGCAATCGTTCATTTCATGACCACCTCTTTCCGGTGCAAATGCGTTTGGTATGAAGAAGGTCTCACACTCGTCGGTCACTTCAATTTTCACGCAAGCCGTATCAGCACATCCGCGATCCGAAATAGCCTCAACACAGTACACGGTAGTTTCGGACGGAATTGCAATTGGGTTGAAGCAAGTAGAGCACGACAAGTCGGTTGCCGGAGACCATGAATACTCTTGGCCGCCGGTAGCAATCAGCTGAACCTCGCCGCCCAGCGTAATCGTCGTGTCACTGTTGGTGTTCACATCGGGCAATGGTATTGCTTCAACCGTGATATAGGTGGTGTCGTAACAAATACCTGTCAGAACAACCAACTGATATACGGTTGTCTCCAGTGGTTCAACC
>CANIAA010000060.1 GCA_947465255.1 Flavobacteriales bacterium
GCACAAGCGGGCGACACGGTTGCGGTTGGCGGCGTGGCATGCATCATCGATACGGCCGCTGCAAAACCTGCCGGCGCTCCTGCGGCTCCGGTGAAAAAAGAAGAACCTAAAGCAGCAGCGGCAGCACCTGCGCCCAAAGCGGCTGAGAAAGCTCCGGCTGCTTCATACGCCAGCGGCACACCATCGCCGGCAGCAGCCAAGCTGATGGCAGAGCAAGGCGTAACAGCCTCTCAGATTGCCGGCACGGGCCCAGGTGGACGCATCACAAAAGGAGATGTACTTGCAGCCATGGCAGCCGGTTTCGACACATCAAGTGTTGCACGCCATAGCGGAGCACGCACCGAGCGCCGCGAAAAAATGACCAACCTTCGCAAAAAGATCTCAGAGCGATTGGTAAGTGTGAAAAACAACACCGCCATGCTTACCACGTTCAACGAGGTGAACATGAAACCTATCATGGACTTGCGCGCCAAATACAAAGATGTATTCAAAGAGAAACACGGTGTGGGCCTCGGCTTCATGTCGTTCTTTACCAAAGCCTGTGCAGAAGCACTCTTCGCTTTCCCGGCAGTAAATGCGCGTATTGAAAACGGAGAAATCGTTTACCACGACTACACCGACATCGGCATTGCGGTATCATCACCAAAAGGATTGATGGTACCTATAGTTCGCAATACGGAGATGATGGGCCTCGCCGACATTGAACGCAGCATTGGCGAACTCGCTAAGAAGGTACGCGATGGTAAAATCACTGTCGATGAAATGCAGGGCGGCACATTCACCATTACCAACGGTGGTGTTTTCGGTTCTATGCTTTCAACACCCATTATCAATCCTCCGCAAAGCGCCATTCTCGGCATGCACAACATCGTGGAGCGTCCGATAGCAGAAAATGGTCAGGTAGTAATTCGTCCAATCATGTACGTTGCGCTTTCCTACGACCACCGCATCATCGACGGACGTGAGAGCGTAAGCTTCCTGGTGAAAGTGAAAGACATGCTGGAAAATCCGGAGCGCATGCTATTCGGCGGTAAGAGTGCCGAAGAAGTATTGCTTGGATTGTAATTAGTGTGCGAAAATCTGCTCGAGCACCTTGCCGAGTCGATACACATCTTCAAACGAATTATAGAGTGGCACAGGAGCCAAGCGAATGACGTTGGGTTCTCTCCAGTCGACCACTACACCTTGCTCGTATAGCTTGACCACAAGTTTGCGATCATAGCCGTCCACAATTACGGACAACTGACAACCACGCTGCGCAGGATCGCCAGGAGTTATACGCGTCAGTTTTTGTCCGGTCGTTTGCATTACTTCGTTCAATACAAAGTCGAGATATGCCGTCAATTGAAGCGACTTTTCGCGCAATGCATGCATGCCCACTTCCGAGAAAATGGACAACGACACCTCATGGGCAATCATATTGAACACAGGCGCATTGCTCATTGACCACGATTCTGCTGTTGGGATTGGGTCGAAGTCAGGTCCCATTTGAAAACGCGTCTCCTTATTGTGTCCCCACCACCCGGCGAGGCGAAACAATTCGCGGTTGGTTGCGTGACGTTCATGCACATATACGCCGCCCACGCTGCCCGGACCACTGTTGAGGTATTTGTAGGTGCACCAGCATGCAAAGTCCACATTCCATTCATGCAACTCCAAAGGCACGTTACCCGCAGCATGCGCAAGATCAAACCCGCACATGGCGCCCACTTCGTGAGCGGCTGAGGCAATTTCACGCATATCGAACAACTGTCCCGTGAAGTAGTTGACGCCTCCAAAACACACCAGCGCAAGCTCATCACCCACTTCGTGAATGGCCTTCACAATATCTTCTTTTCGCAAGGTCATTTCACCCTCGCGCGGGAGAAGCTCCACCAAAACATCATCAGGCTCCAATCCGTGAAGGCGCGCCTGTGAGGCAAACGCATATTGATCGGAAGGGAAAGGCTTTGCTTCAAACAACATTTTGCGGCGCTTTCCTTCGGGTTTATAAAACGACACCAGCAACAAATTCAAGTTAACTGTAAGCTGGTTCATCATTACCACTTCGTGCTCCTTTGCGCCTACCAGTTTGGCCGCGCCCGCAGCAAAACGCTCATGATAGCTGTACCAGGGTTTGCGCGCCAGAAAATGCCCTTCCACACCGTATGAAGCCCAATCATCGCATTCTGCAACAAAAGCTTCCTTCATACCTTTCGGTTGCAAGCCAAGTGAATTGCCTGTGAAATACAACACATTGCTTCCGTTGTGTTGCGGGAACAAAAAACGTTCACGGTAGCCCGACAACTTATCGGAGCTATCGAGCGATTGTGCAAAAGCTAAATCGTATTGAAAATTCATGACAGTGTGTTTGAGTTGGCGAAGGTATCTTGCGCAGCGCATTTTAGCCCTGCAAAACAAAGGCATTCCAAGTGCTGCAAAAAATTTCAATCTCGAAAAAATGAATACATCCCGTTCAGCCGAATTATTTGAAAAAGCAAAAACCTTTTTTCCGGGAGGTGTAAACTCGCCCGTTCGCGCGTTTCGCTCAGTAGGCGGCACTCCTCTGTTTTTTGCGAAGGGACAAGGGTCGCACGTTTGGGATGAGGACTGCAATGAATTCATAGACTACTGCTGCTCTTGGGGGCCGCTCATTCTTGGCCATGCGCATCCGTCGGTTGTGAAAGCCGTGCAGGAAACAGTAGCCAATGGCAGCAGCTTCGGCGCGCCTACGCGATTGGAAAATGAATTGGCCGAGCTCATCCTCAAGAACCACTCTTACTTCGAAAAGATTCGTTTCGTGAGCAGCGGCACCGAAGCAGCCATGAGTGCGATACGCCTGGCGCGCGGCTACACCGGACGCGACAAGATCATCAAGTTTGAAGGATGCTATCACGGACACGTAGATAGCTTGCTGGTGAAGGCCGGCAGCGGCCTTGCTACGTTAGGCACATCGAGCTCAGCGGGTATTCCGGAAGCCTATGCGAAAGAAACCATTGTACTTCCACTTAACGACAAAGAAGCTTTAGATAAGGCTGTTAGCGACTTTCGCGGACAGATTGCCGTGATCGCAATTGAACCGATTCCGGCTAACAATGGACTGTTGTTGCAGGAAGGCGATTTTCTGAGGTACTTGCGTGAAGTGTGCACGCGCGAAGGAATCATTCTTCTGTTCGACGAAGTGATAAGCGGATTCCGTGTAGGTTTCGAAGGCGCTTCAGGCTATTATGGCATTCAACCTGATGTACTTGCTTTTGGTAAAATCATCGGAGGTGGTTTGCCCGTGGGCGCTTACGCATCGACTGCAGAAGTAATGAGCCATGTTGCTCCGGAAGGTCCCGTATATCAAGCCGGAACACTGAGCGGTAATCCGGTTGCAATGGCCGCAGGAATTGCTCAATTGACAGAATGTTTGCGCCCGGGATTCTACGAAGAGCTAAAAGAGAAAACAGATTACCTCGTAAACAATGTGCTGAGCTACGCACGCAGTAAGCAATACAAATTCAATATGTTCAGCATGGGCAGTATTTTCTGGGTCACATTTTCCGATCAAAAAGCCATTCGCCGCAGCGATGAAATTGACAGCGAAGAGATGCAGAAGTTTGCTCCGTTCCACCGATCACTGCTCGAACAAGGAATTTATTTAGGTCCGAGCGGTTACGAAGTTGGCTTTGTTTCAGCAGCACATAGCACGGAAGATCTTGATCGAACCATTGCAGCCATGCAGCATGCTCTTGATGTTGTGTTGGGGTAAAACTAGAAAGGAAATCGCAGGACAATCATGGCATCGATGAGCCATGATTTATGCACCGTTCTTTTTCCACCCGGCAGGAGTAATAAAAGCAGCAGCGAGGCTGCCATTGAAACCCAGACAGACAACTGTCGTTCTTCGCACCAATAACTGATTAGCATTGCTGCGATAATCAACATCACGCCCAGTGCTCTTAAACGAACAGGCCCCAGTAAGCGTAGCGTAGCGTCAGGTGTCGCTTCCACAAAAAGATCTTCACTGATAGAAAGAGCAGTAATCCAGAAGAAAGAAGCAATGACAAATGGTAACTGCAAGCTGATATCCACCATGCTTCGATGCAACGGCCACAGCATGCATAGGACTATCCAACAATAGCCAATTACCATATTGTTTATGATGGGAATATTCCTCAATTCAAAACGCGATAGACTCCACGAGCGAGGCATCCAATGAGTTCGGTAAAACAAGACCGGCAGAACACACAGCATAGGAATGAGCATCGATTCAAATCCTTGAAAAGAAACACATACACCAGTCAAAGCTGTGAGGACGAAGAATCGATACTTACGAATAGCGTCATCGCTCAAAAAAAGATAGGCGCTCCAGGTCAGAAAAAAAATGTGTATGACCAACGTCCATCGCACCCATTGGTCGCAGCGCACAAAGGATTCTGCACTCCAGGCGGCTGCCGCCAGAGCGACCCATATGCGTGAATTAACAAGCCACCGCACTACAATCATTTCTGCAAAAACAAAAGCCAACAAGCCACTCCGGTTGCCGAACCCAAAAACGCACCTTGCATAGCACGTGAAAGTTTTCGTGTGCGCGCGGGCGGTTCATACCCATCTGCATAAATATCATTGTACTTATACTCGGGGTGGCTCATAGTTTTCTCGCGAATCTTAATCTTGGGTGCAAGTTGAACGAGTGCATAAAGAATCGGGGGGCCGACAGCGGTGATGTAGCCATCGCCACCCCAAAGCGAAATCCCGGTGCACAATGCAAACCCGACAGCAAAAGTTGGCCATGCATCAAAATTCTGTCGTGCGTCATTCTCACCGGCCAAGTAATAACGCATCTCATCCGAAGAATAAATATTGCCCATCATCTCATCTTGCAGATAGAGAATTTGCTCTGCTTCACCGCGCTTTGTCACACTAAAAACATCGTTCTTGTGAACTTCACGCCTTATAACCTTTCCACTTGGCTTGGTAATCTGCATCAACAGCACTGTGCCTGTATCAGCGAGAATGGCGCACTCCATTTGCCTGCCGTTCATGAGCAATACAGTATCCTGCGCTGTTGCGACAAGTGTTATCAAGTAGGCTACGCACGTTGCCAAAATTCGGATAATCATGAACAAATATAATCTCACCTGCCTCAGGCAGGAACAGCCAATGCCGCGACCGAAAGCTGCACGCCTTGAATTTTCCGCAGCGGAACAGCGCATGCTTCGATAGTTGCGCCGGTAGTAATAACATCATCGATTAGCAGTATTCGTTTTCCTGCCAACTTCTCCGGTTCGCGCACCCAGAAAACATCCTTCACATTCGACCAGCGGGAAATGCGTCCGCGACGTGTTTGAGAAGCCGTAAAATGTGTTCGAGTAAGATTATTGAGCGATACCTCCACACCAAGAATTTCGGCCATTCCGCGCGCTATACAATCGCATTGATTGTAACCACGCACATGTAATTTCTTGGGGTGGAGCGGCACAGGTAAAATAACATCAACGCCCTTCATGCGTTTCGATTCGAGCAACTCAAGAGCGAACAAAGCACCCAAGCGTTCGCCTACTTCCTGGTCGCCATGATACTTCAATCGATGAATAAGCCGATGGGAAATACCATTTCGCGGCATACTCAAAAATGCCGTTGCTGCTTCCAGTTCAATTCTTCCCCAAAACAACTTGTCCACTGCGTTGTCGCATTCATCGTGCATTTGCAACCGAGGCAAATGCGCAAGGCAGTGCATACAAACAGCCTTCTCGTAATGCATCAAATTGCGGTTACAGGAAGAGCAATACTTGGGGAAAAACAAGGTTCCAAAATCGGTTACGTAGCTCATGGCGATTAAATTTTCGCCAACGTTCCGACCACGCGCAGAATCAAGTTATGCCTAAATGGCATATCGTATTCGTCGGCAACATGCTAAAGAAAAAACGAAGAAGTCGGCTTAGCCACGCTCCGCGCGGAGTCGATCCACAATCGAAGCCACCGCAGGGCACACCATAGTATTCTTATAAGTAAGATCCATTACCTGGTGCATGTTTTTACGATCGGTGTGCGGATAATCACGGCATGCCTTGGGTCGAACATCGTAAATACTGCAATAATTATCGGATCCCAAAAACGCGCATGGCGAAACGTTCAGCACCCAATCATTGTCTTCATCAATGTGCAGATACTTTTCCGTGAAGTGCGATGGTTTCATGCCCAAGTGCTTCGATATGCGATCTATATCCACATCGCGAAAAATGGGCGACGTGGTTTTGCAGCAGTTCGCACAATCGAGGCAGTCCATTTTCCGAAAGGCTTCATCATGCAGCGTGTGAAATGCACTATCAATATCCTTCTTACGAGCAAAATTCTGCAGGAACTTTTTGTTTTCCTTCTTGAATTGATTGGCCTTGTTGAGGTGCTTGCGCAACTCCTCCGGTAGTGAACTGCTCATTAGTGAGGGTCGCTGAATGCGGGGTTATTGATAAACGAGGTGTCGGTTAGCGTCTTCAAGAAAGCTATAAGCGCCAACTCATCTACTTCGTCCAAGAACAATCCACCTCCTGCTGCTTCCATAAATGGGTCAATGGTTGTGCTAATTTGTCCGCCGGTATTGTAGTGCGCAATGACCTCATTCAAGGTAGCAAAGCGACCATCGTGCATGTAAGGTGCCGTGAGTTCAATATTTCGTAACGAGGTAGTCTTGAATTTTCCACTGTCCAGCGGATTACCCGTTACACCGGCTAAACCAGGGTCGGCAGAAAACTCTGCATCCAATCCATTATTGTGCATCAGATAATCACCCATTTGCATGCCGGCCGGTCCGTGGCAATGAAAGCAATCAGCACCACCCCAGGGCTGCCCTGTATTGGGGTTTGTTCCACCTTCTGTAAGGAATAGATTGAAACCCGCCTCTTCCAACGGGGTAAAGGTGTAGGTACCCGCGCGTTCCCGATCAAACTTGGAGTTGGCGCTTATCATAGTTCGAAGAAAGGAAGCCATTGCCTTTGCTGCGAGATCTTGGGTTATGACAGGCGAACCATAAGCGGCTTCAAACAAAGGGGGATACAAAGGATCAGCGCGCAAAGCATCTAGCGCATTCTCCCACGTGTTATTCATCTCAATTGGATTGATAATCGGCTCAAGCACTTGCACCTCGAGCGATGGTGCACGACCATCCCAAAAATAGTTGTATGCCCAACCCAGGTTTACCAAGGCCATGGACTGTCGCGTTCCAACGGCTCCGGTTATACCAACACTAAACTGGTTGGGATCCGAGAATCCATGCTCCGGTAAATGGCATGAGCCACAACTCTGAGTACCGTCCGCGCTTAGCTTCTTCTCCCAAAAAAGATATCGCCCGAGTTCAATTCCTTCCACGGTCAATGGGTTATCAGCAGGAATATCCATCGGAGGAAAAAGTGGCGGAATGACCAAGTTGTATGGAGTCGCAGAGACCGTAGGACGATCCGGTGGCTCAGGTTCATTGGGTTTGCAGCCTGCAAACACTAGCAAGCCAAACAACATACTGAAGACACAATAATTCCTCATCTCATCAAAGGTAATAAGTCTTTATTCTGCACAAAATTCCAATCAGTGAGGGTTGTCAGGAATGCAATCAAATCCGCTTGCTCCTCTTCGGTTAAACCCAGTGGTACAATTCGATTATCCTTGTTAGGATGTTCATGACCGCCTTGATTGTATAAAGTGATTACTTCTTCCAACGATGCGATACTTCCGTCATGCATATAGGGTGATGTGAGCTGGATGTTGCGCAGCGTGGGTGTTTTGAACCTACCAATGTCTTCCGGCAAATGAGTAGCACGAGCTTTTCCTTCATCGGCATACTCCACCGCTAAACCAATGTTGTGATAATCCATGTCCGTGAAAAACACTCCGCTATGGCATTCACTGCAATGAGTTCGTGTTGAGAAAAATAGATTCATGCCACGAACCTCCTTTTCATTCAACTGATCCTTTCGGCCCTGTTTATAACGATCGTATCGGCCATCGCCCGACATAAGTGTGCGCTGAAAACAAGCCAGAGCTCGCGTTACAACATATGCATCAATGCTATCGCGACCATATGCCGCGCGTGTCAGCTCTTTCAACAACAAGTCTTCATTCAGTTTGACCAACAAAGGCATCACGCTCGCAGCCATTTCTGTGCTATCGTGCAAAGGCGCTAGAGCCTGGGTCTCAAGTGTAGGCACCCCTCCTTCCATCATGAGACGCTTCATCCATGCAAGATTGACAAGTGTAGGGGCATTTCGTTTTCCGGCTATTCCGTGCAGCCCTGTGCTGGTTGTTCTTCCATCCGTAAAAGCTGCACTGAGCACATGACAAGAACCACAATGAAGCGAACCATCTCCGGAAAGTCGATTGTCATAAAAAAGACGTCTCCCCAACTCAACCCTCAGTTTTGTGGGCTTATTGTCTTCGGGATAAACCACCTCCGGAAAGCCTGCAGGCACTCTCCCCGTCCATTCGCTATCGGTCAACGTTGGCTGTATCGATTCCGCACAGCCCACTAAGAAAAGGATGCCAACAACAGAAAACCACCTCATGGTTCAAGGCTAATAGCCGCCAGGTAGTTATCCATGAAGTTATTCGTGAGATCAGGATTAGTTCCTCCGTGTGTTATGGCGTCTTGCGCTATGTTAACGACATTACCCTGATCCGGCGAAAAAATACGATCGACGTTAATGTGCACAGCAAACACATGGTTTGCTCCATCTATCGTCACATTAAAAGGTTGCGACGTAAAGGTTCGGTAGCTAAAATCGTCGCCGGCGTGAATGGCAATAGGCGACAACAATTCCACACCCGCTGTGCCCGTAGTATCGGCCTTGCCTTCAAACTTGGCAAAGATGTAGCCGGTATTCCACACCCAGAACATACCCTGTGAACCGGCCACGCTAAGTGGACTAGAACTTGGATACTGAGCGGGATCCTGATCCTTATTGTAATCACGATCGACACCTATTCCGAACTTCAGCGCGGTGTATTTACCACTGGGCACCTCGGCGGTGTAGCTGTTATCACCTGTATAGTCGGCCAAAACAAAATCCTTGACGAGCACTTCAGACCCATCTTCTGCAACGAGCTTTATAAAAGAGAAATAATTCATGAATTTATCGCAGCGGATTCGGTTGCCAAAATCATCCAGATATACCTGCTGTATTTGGAAAGGAGTTCCTTCCCACCGTGCATCAAATGTAATAGTGGCCGAACTCTTTCCGGGCACGGGAGTCGGTTCTTCATCCTTGCATGACTGTAGAACAAGGGAAATGATGACCAACGCAAAAAGGCAGAATGAACGATTCATGATTCTCTCTATTTCAATGTGATACAAATTTAACCGACAGAAACCCGAAACAACTCTCAAAAAAAGGGAAAATGACCGATATTAGTTGCTTTCGCGAATCACCTCTCTATGACATCCACCAAACGTTTTACCATCATCAAGGCCAGCGCAGGCAGCGGAAAAACATTTCAGCTTGTGCTTCATTATCTCAGTTATGCGTTGCGCTTTGAAAATCCGGGATACTACAAACATATTCTGGCCATTACCTTCACCACAGCGGCAGCAGCTGAAATGAAGCACCGAGTGCTTTCGAAGCTTCGCGATATAGCCGATGGCAGCGATACCTCGGAAATGTCAACCAAGTTGCAGGAGAAGTTAGGCATAAGCGCTGACGTTTTGAAGGCTCGTGCCTCCGCGGCTTACACCGACATGCTTCACCACTACAGCAAACTCAGCATACTGACCATAGATAGTTTTACGCATCGATTGGTTCGCTCCTTCGCGAAAGATCTGCAACTCAACAACGACTTCAACATTGAACTGAATCCGCAAACGCTTCAGGAAAAAGCGGTAGACCGCATGCTCGAATTTATTGGCCAAGACGAGCTGCTTACGAGCTATCTGCATCGTTATAGTTCCGAGCTCCTAGACGATGGTAAAACATGGAATCCGCGCGAGGCGCTCATTAAAATGGCTCGGGAAATTTTCACAGAAGATGGTCAGGAGCCACTGCAAAAGTTGGAGGCAGTCGATCTGTCACACATACAACAAGAGCATCAGAAGCTTCGCAGGATATTGAAAGAACACGAAAGCAAAACGAATGAGAAAGCTCAGAGCATTCTCACTTTGTTAGATGCTGCGGGTGTTCAGAGAGAAGATACACCCGGTAAAAAAAACGGTTACATCAACGCTATATCGAAATACTCTGTTAAAGGTAAAATAGCAAAACCACTTAAGTCTCTCGAGAAATTATACTCAGATCGAAAGTGGATACACAATGAAGCACATTCATCGGTAAAATCTCGATTCGAACCATCCATTGCCCATGCGAATGAGCTACTAGACAGCCTTCAAGAACTAACCTCCGATGAAACACTGAAGCGGTTAGCATTGATTAGAAAGATTACCGACAACATGTACACGCTTGGTCTCATCGACCGGATGAATGAATATGCTACTGAGATACGAACGGAAGACAACATGGTCTTGCTATCCGACTTTCATCGCATGATCAACGCAATCATTCGCGGTAACGATGCACCCTTTATTTTCGAACGCATAGGTGCACGCTACAAGCACATCCTTGTAGATGAATTTCAAGACACATCCAAAATGCAATGGATGAATCTGATTCCACTCATCCACAACTGCCTATCGGAAGGCCATGAGAGTTTAGTGGTTGGTGATGCTAAGCAGAGTATATATCGATGGCGATCGGGTTATGTGGAGCAATTCATTTCCCTACCAAAACTGCCTCCAGAGTTCGAGATGCACTTCGCAGAAAAAACATTTGACGACAACAAAGACATTGTTCCGCTCCTAAAAAATTACCGCAGCAGTCAATCAGTGATTGACTTCAACAACTTGCTCTTTCCTGTGCTAGCTGGCAAAATTCCGGAATACAATGAAGTGTATAATGAAGTAATCCAGGAAAAGAACAGCAAAAAAACAGGTTATGTTAGATTAGCCGGAAATCATCTCTTAAGCAGCAAAGACGAGGCATATAAGACATTTGTAAAAGATGAACTCATTAACGCCGTTCATCAATGTTTGAACGATGGCTTTGCACCGGGCGATATCACCATTCTAACACGCACACACAAGCAAGGAACCAAGTGCGCCGAGATGCTGCGCGAGCACGACATCAAATTCACAACAGCCGAAAGCGCATTGCTCATTCACTCTGCGACTGTGCGCATTGTGATGGGATATTTCGAGTTCCATCTTTTTCCACAGCGCCGTTACGCCGCGTTCGATGTAGTTCAGAGTCTGGCAACCATTCACCACGATGTTTCGCTCGCCGACTTCATCACCGAGCAACTCAATTCCAAAGAATACAAGCCGGTTGATTTGAATGGCTTTCTGGCGAAAACATTCGGTGATGTGCATACGGTGATGATTGGAGAAAACGTTTTTCATCAGGCCATTTCCCTTCTTCGCGTGCTGCAGATTCCCATCGACAACAGTGTGGAGTACCTGCTGGAACTCATCAAGCAACATTGCATAGGCAAAAACCATGACCTGCACCGATTCATTGATTGGTGGAAAGAACATAAACACAAATTGAGCGCAGCGGCTGCCAACAATCCCGATGCTGTGCAAATCATGACCGTGCACAAATCGAAAGGCCTTGAGTTCCCCGTTGTGATTTTCCCCCATTTCGCAGAAAAGGCCAAACCCTCCGATCTGTGGGTCAACGTGCCTGATGACCTCTGCGAATTGCCTGCTGCGTATATTAAGATCGACGCCAACAGTGCACAAGACACATTGGAAGAGGACGAAGAAGGAACAGATCTTACCGCAGAAATTACCTTGGAGAAAAAGCGTCGTTACCTGGATGAGATAAATGCACTGTATGTTACATGCACACGCGCAGTGATGCGGTTGTATTTCATTCAGGAAAAGGGGCTGTCTACTTTCAACAATCTTCTCGATCAAACACTCTGCGAGCAATTCGCCGAATACAAATCAACGGGTGTTGCAGAAAAAGGCGTTGCAGAGCATTACATCACTGATTTATCTAAAGCCACGCCCTTGCATGTGCCCACATTGAAGGGCAAAGAAGTACTCTTTCCACGCTTAAGACTTCGTTCCATTCGGGAACGCGACACACCGGAAATTCTATACGGTAAACTCCTGCATGAATGCTTCTCGTTAATTATCGATAAAGACGATGTTGACCCCATCGTTGAGCGCATTCTTCAAGGACGGTCCGATGCAGATAGTTACAGACAGAGACTATTGAACGATTTGCAAAAAATTCTTTCCGATACCATTTCTTCAACCTGGTACGACGGGAAAGCAACTGCGCTTTGCGAGCGCGAGCTTATAGCCAGCGATGGTAGCACATTGCGCCCCGATCGCGTTATTGTCCGCGAGGATTGTGTTGTAGTGGTCGACTACAAAACCGGAAAAGAATCACGTAAACATGC
>CANIAA010000061.1 GCA_947465255.1 Flavobacteriales bacterium
GAACAGGACGACGACTTATTCGAACACCATCGAATCGTCGCTGATAAGGGCCAGGGACAAGTCCGCATCGATAAATTCCTTTTCGACCGACTTGAAAAAACGTCTCGAACACGCATACAGGAATCGTGCGATAATGGATTCGTGCGTGTCAACGGAACAGCAGTTAAGAGCAGCTACAAAATAAAGCCCCTCGATGTCATTACCATCGAGATGCCATATCCTGTTCGTGAAATAGAGCTCATTCCGGAAAACATACCGTTGGAGATTTTGTATGAGGATGACGATTTGATTATTCTGAATAAACCCTCCAACATGGTCGTTCACCCGGGTCATGGCAATTATTCGGGAACGCTGGTAAACGCGCTCATTTATCACTTTCAAAATTTGCCTGTGCGATCAGATGCGCATCCGGGACTGGTGCACCGCCTCGACAAAAACACGACCGGCGTAATGGTAATTGCAAAAACAGACCAGGCTCTAATAAATCTGAGTAAGCAGTTTTTCGATCGCACCATTGAACGACGATATGTTGCGCTGGTATGGGGCGACGTGAAAGAAGATGGCACCATCATCGGTAATACCGGTAGAAGTTTGAAAGACAGAAAAGTTTTTACCGTCTTTCCGAATGGAGATTATGGAAAACATGCCGTGACGCATTACAAGGTTCTGGAAAGACTTGGCTATGTAACGCTCACAGAGTGCAAACTTGAAACAGGTCGCACGCATCAGATTCGTGTGCATATGAAGCACATCGGGCACACGCTGTTTGGTGATTTCGAATACGGAGGTGATCAAATATTAAAAGGAACCACTTTCGCCAAATACAAGCAATTTGTGCAGAACAGCCTAGACATCCTTCCTCGCCAGGCCCTGCACGCGCGTTCGCTCGGATTTCACCACCCAAAAACAGGCGAATGGATGCATTTCGAAAAAGAACTTCCAGACGATATGCAGAAGGTTATTGATCGCTGGCGCAATTATATCAGCGCACAAAATTCAGAGGGATGAATCAATTCAGCGAAAAATTGAAATCTCCTTGTTTCATGAGACGATAGTGATGTGAGAGTTTAGCCAATAGACCGGAGAACGTCTTCATGGCTGCTTCTGTTTCTGTTGAAATGGGCTCCTTGCGTAAACGCAGTACCATCAAACCATAGAGCGCCGTTAGACACACTTCCACGTCGTTGGTCGACTTGCCATCTGTGCGCTGCAAGTATTCCTTGATATTAGGCTGTGCCTGCAAATAGGAATCAGAGTACGACTTATCACGAACGATATTAAGCAGCGTATTATGGAGATAATTCAGCTCAAAAACAAGCTCGTGAATTTCGCTCACATGTCCCTTTTGCTCTACTCCATCCTTGCGCATACTACTCACTAAACCATTGAACCATTTCTTTTCTGATTCAAATGCTCTTGCATCAGGCGCATATGAATGAATGAATTCATCCAAAGCATTAGCATCGAAATGAACAGCACGCAAAAGGTCTTCCATCTGCCAGAGGAAGATGATATACTCGGAAACATTCTCCTTTAACTTCTTTGCCGCTAAACTCATTTCGATTGTTTTTCCGATTCGTACTCTGCGTTTAATCCTGCAATAACTTCTGAAGTAATGTCGTAATCGGAATTACCGTATAGCAACACCTGAAACTCGCTCTGCTTGTTGATTACGTAATCGATACCTCGTTCTTTGGTGAACTTGGCGAGATACTGGTTCACACGATTCAGCAATTCCTCTTGCAACTGTGCCTCCTTCTTTTGCAAAACACCCACTTCGCGCTGCTGAATTTCATCCATTTCCAATTGTAGACGCTCCATATCTTGCTGAAGAGCTATGGCCTCTGCTTCCGACATATCCGGATGCTCCTGTGCATAGCGCATATTCTGTTCGTACTGAGCTTGGCGCGGGCCGTATTCTTTCTTTACACGCTCTTCGGCAGCGGTCATTTTCTGATCGAGGTCTTTGGATTTCTCGACAATAAAATTATACTTCGTATTCAGTGAATCGCCATTAACGTAGGCCACAACAGTTGCTCTGGGACCATTGTCGCCGGCAAAGGCAGGCGCTACCTGAACACTATCGGCGGCACTGCTACCTGCGGAAAGACCGGAAACCTTAAACCAAAGTACAGCAACTAAAATGGCGAGCACAATGGAAACGGCCATTGAAATCTTTGCAATCATGTGTTTTGTTTTGTTTGATCAAATGACTTTTTGAAATCGGCATGCATACCGGAAAAACGGTCCAGGCAATTAGCAAGCAACTCATCTGTAATCAACTTCTTTACTCCTTCCAATCCTTCAACACTATCTGCGCTGATTTTAAATGTTTGCTTGTACTGACCTGCTTCCAACTCGATAATGTACTTTTCATTATACAGAAAAATAGAAATCTTGAGCTGAGGGTGTGGTATGGTGGCTATGATTCTCATTAGTCGGATGCAAAAATAAGAACTACAAGCTTGCACCGCGTTTAACTTTACGCGGATGATAAGCGATCTTACCTCTGTTGAAGCCGGCGAAAGACTGAAGCAACATGGTTACAATGAACTCGCAGGTGCAGGCCCCAAAAATATTTGGCGAATTGCATTGGAAGTTGTTCGGGAGCCTATGTTTCTGCTCCTTATCGCATGTGGAACGCTCTATCTGATGCTTGGCGACTACCGTGAAGGAATAGTGCTTGTATCGAGTATTCTCATCATTATCGGTATCACATTCGCCCAATACCGAAAAACCGAACGATCGTTAGAAGCACTGCGCAACCTTGCCACACCACGCGCCTTGGTTATTCGTGATGGCAAACAAGTGCGAATTGCAGGACGCGAAGTAGTACCCGGCGACATCCTGGTTTTGCATGAGGGCGACCGCATTGCAGCTGATGCAACGATTGTTGAGTGCACCCATCTCTCGGTTGATGAGTCGCTGCTCACAGGTGAATCAATGCCCGTTTCAAAAAACACCGATGACGGCAATCGCACTGTATTCAGTGGCACCCTTGCTGTGCAAGGTTCCGCTCTTGCAGAAGTAACTGCTACCGGTATGAACACCCGCTTTGGTCAGATTGGGCATTCGCTCCAGTCGATACAAGATGAAGAGACTCGGCTGCAAAAAGAGATGAAGGTCTTTATTCGGACCTTATCGCTTATTGGCATCTTCCTAAGTATCGCGGTCGTTGTCGCCTTTTATATTTCAAGAGGCAACTTCCTTGAATCGCTGCTCACGGGATTGGCCGCATCCATGGCCATCTTACCCGAGGAGTTTCCTGTTGTGCTTACCATTTTCCTGGCCCTGGGAGCATGGCGATTATCCAAGAAAAACGTGCTTACCCGTCGCTCGAGTGCCATTGAAACCTTGGGATCAGCCACAGTGCTGTGCAGCGATAAAACCGGAACCATCACGCAAAACAAAATGATTGTGGCAGCAGTAGCTCTCGATGGTAAAATAATTGAAAAACCTGCCTTCGAGCCCTACGACGAAACGTTACGACAACTGGTTGCTGCCGGTTGTTTAGCATCCGCACACGACACGACCGACCCCATGGAAAAAGCCATTTTCGCATTGCACACCGACATGGCTTACGAAAAGTCGGCACTCGATTTTGAACGCGAGTACAGCCTAAGCAAAGGTTTGCTCATGATGACTCGAGCATACCGAACAAACGAACACACCAACTACTACCTAACGGCCAAGGGAGCCCCTGAAGCGGTTCTTACACTTTGTAATTACTCGAAAGAAGATCAACAGAAACAACTCGAGTTGGTTAAAAGGATGGCAACGCATGGCTATCGTGTTATTGCGGTTGCCGAAGCGATACATGTGGGTAATGATTGGCCGGAATCACAGCATGGATTCACCTACAAACTGCTGGGCTTACTCGGGTTCGAAGACCCCATACGCGAAGAAGTACCCCAAGCTGTGGCCCAATGCAACGCCGCCGGTATTCGTGTTTGCATGATTACGGGCGACTATCCGGCAACAGCGCTGGCCATAGCCGAAAAGATTGGATTGGATCACAAAGGAAAAGTGCTCACCGGAGAGGAGTTGAACCAACTACCCGAACACGAGCTGGCCAAACGCATTGCAGAAACATCTGTATTCGCCCGTGTCATTCCTGAGCAAAAGCTGCTCATTGTGAATACCCTCAAAGCATCGGGTGAAGTGGTTGCCATGACGGGTGATGGTGTGAATGATGCACCCGCTTTGAAAGCTGCGCATATCGGGGTGGCTATGGGGGCCAAAGGAACCGACGTAGCGAGAGAGGCGGCATCGCTTGTTTTGTTGGACGACAATTTCGCTTCCATCGTTGCTGCAATCCGCTCAGGCAGACGCATCTTCGATAACCTGCAAAAGGCCATGTCCTATATTCTGGCCATTCACATTCCGATCATTGCTCTTACCCTTATTCCGGCATTCATGGGTGAACTGCCGGTATTGCTGTTCCCCATTCACATAGTGTTCATGGAACTCATTATCGACCCTGTCTGTTCTATTGCTTTCGAATCGGAACAAGAAGAAAGTGGTATCATGCAGCGGCCTCCTCGCCCGGCCAACGAACAGTTTTTCGGCAGAAAAAAAATCACATTTGCCATTTTCAAGGGATTGATGTTACTCGTGACGGTATTGATTGTTTTCGGTCTTTCCATTCAAGAAGGTCATAGTGATGGGGAGGTTAGAGCCATTGCATTTTCAACATTAATCATAGGCAACATATTCCTGATACTCACCGATCTTTCTCATACACGCTCCTTCGTTTCTGTATTCCTGGAACGCAGCAAAGTGACGCTTCTTATTATCGGCATCGCTTTGACACTGTTGTTCTCAACCTTGACTATTCCGGGCCTCAACTTCATCTTCAATTTTGAATACCCCGGATTCGCACACTTTCTGCCTGCGATTGTTGCTGCCGGCACTATGCTGATGGTGTTGGAAGGGTATAAGTGGTGGGAGAATAAGTAAGAGGGGCGAAGGGCGAAGGGCGAGGGACGAAGGACGAAGGACGAAGGACGAGGGACCAAGGGCGAAGGACGAGGGACGAGGGGAGAAGGGCGAATAATCTGCACTCAAAGGGAGGTTTCTTTCTCCTTTGCGATGCGTTTCAGAACGCGAACAATCAAAAGTGAAAAGAGCGTGCTGGCCGCTGCGAGATAACCAACATACTCGAAATTCATGAGTGGTGCATTTTCATCCACCTGGGTAATGATAGCGCCGGAAATGATGCCCGATGAACCGCTTGCCAGCGACATCATGGCCGAATTCAAACTCATGAATCCCGCTCGCTGCTGTGGATTTACAACCGTTGTTGCAATGGTATTGGCAGGTATCATTCGACCCGAAACAAGCACAAAGAAAAAAGCTGCAATTGCAAGCACCACATACAACGGTACTACTGGCAAATGTGTTATGACAAGAACAGGAATGATGCTCAACAATGCTGCTATTGTAAACACCCGAAAGCGACCCACTTTGTCGACCATACGTCCAATAAAAAATCCACTCACTACGGTAGCCGCTCCACCCACCAGATAAATCCATTTGATGTCGTGTTGCGCCAACCCAACATTATTGATGTAGTAAGGTGTCATGAATGAAATGACTGTAAACTGACCAAGCACCAGCAACACGGTAAAGAGCAAGGCGTTGCGTTGCTCACGCGATGTGAACGCCAAACGTATGGCAGCCGTTCGATCATAAGACGCTTTACTCTTCATGTGCTCACGCATAGGTGGTATTCGTTTCCAAGCCATAATCCATATTGGCACAGCAAGAAGCGTGACACCATAAAACGGAACATGCCAATTATTATCGAACACATCAACGAGCGTGAGTGCTATCGGCATACCTAAGATAGCGGCAAGTGAAAACGCCATAGTCACGATACCCATGGCCCTTCCTCTTCGCTCCAAGGGTATGGCATCACCGATAATCGACATCACCAATCCACCCAGTAAACCTCCCGTAAGCCCGGTGATTACTCTCGTCAAAATAAACAGAGCATAATTCAATGAATCGCTTTCCGTATTTGGCAGAATCGCACTGGAAAGTGTGCCTATCATGAAACCGAAGTATGCTGTCAGAAGAGCCTTTCTTCGATCGAGATTATCAAGATAAAACACGCCGGCAAACGCCGTAGCGAATGCCGCAATACCATAACTCGAAACAAGAAAACCATATTCCTGTGGCCCTATCGACAGCTCCTTCTTCAGAATGTCGCCCATGGGCATCATGATCATGAAATCCACAATGTTCGTGAACTGTATGGCCGCCAGAACGACCAGCAGCGCACGCTCACTTCGTTGAATTCCACTCATGATTTTTGTATAAAGGCTGTGTATGAATCTTAGTGATTGTTTCAGCCTTAAACGGATCACGTTGTGGATACTCCGAAGGCTTAACGTAATTGATGATCATTGAAAGCAAGGCGTTCGATATAATTCGACGATGCTTAATACTGCAAGTTAAATTGACCGGGAATGCACCTACGGTTGATTTTATTTCGGCTGCTGTTCTACCATACACAATGCGCGTGCAACGCAAGCGAATTGCCAGTTCCACGTAATCATAAAGGATTCGCTGATAGACTCCATGCTCTCGATTGCTGTCATAATCAATTCCAATCACGTGCGCTTCCATCACATCACCGCAACGCATGGCGGTCATGAAGCCAACAAGTTCATCATTCAAAAAATACTGACGCACGAAAAACTGATTCGGAATTCGCTTGAGTAATTCAGCCAGTGCTTTTGCTTGTAGCCTTCCCAATCGAAAGTCAGCCTTCCGATATACGTTCTCATAAAGCCTCTGCATTCCCTCTGCGTGTTGAAGCACATCTGCTTCGTTCGCTTCAACAACACGAAGATTCGATGAGCGCTTCAATGCAGCCTTTGCCTTGGTGCGAAACTTCGTATTGAGCGATTCAAGATAATCGTCGAATGTGTTCCACTCATCGAGCACAGGCATGACCATATTGTGATCCACCTGAAACTTCTTGAAACGGAAACGTTCCAACTGATCAGCTACGCCCACCGTTTCGGGGTAAAAATCTTTTGTCACCATTGCGCAGATACGCCTCCCTCGTTTCTGCTCCTGCTTGGCTATCGCTTCCATAGCATGATGCAAGCAGAAAGCTATGGTAGAATTATCGATATCGGACTGAAATGAAAACCCATGCTCACCCGTGGCAAAGGCATTACCGCTTATCAGAATATTATGAACGTGCTTGCCTCGGATGCAACGACCTATGGCATTGATGCAGTTTAGAAATACGTTCGAATACGCATCTTCACTGGTTGCAAAGTGTGCTATCTGAAAGGCGGCGATACCGAGAGGTTCTGTTCCTCGGTAGAACATAACCAGGCGAATTTCCAGTCCTTCATCATGCGCCTCTTCAAGAGCTGTGAGGTAATCTAAGCATAAAAACGCTCCTGCGACCGGATGCAGTTGTGACCAAGCATGGCTATCCACCTCTGACGTATGCTCATAGATGCGCCACGAAATCGTCTTGTTATTGCCGGTTAGCATAGTTGATTGCTGCAATTCCTCAGCGGAAGTGACAGCCTCACGGGTATTGGGGGACAAAACTAGCGGAAGATTCACGAAAAGACGACGGTTTAAGAAACTCCTAACTTTCTTTGCATAAAAAAAGATGCTCGAAATTCCCGCGGGGCTCACGCTCTCTCTTATACTAATCACTTTAACAACCTTCGTGGGCTTTTTGTTCGCTGTCGCTTTCTCCAAGAAGACAAGCATCAGTAACTACGCCACCTGGGTATCTGTGCCTGTGTTGCTCTGGATCATCTTCCAGAGTACACTCTCGTTGAACAAATGGTACATGGATCGATCAACAGCGCATCTGCTATTCCCCTATTTGTTTACCTCGGCTTGCAGTCTTGTCATCGTTTTTGTGCCGCGACTGCGTGAATGGGCGCTTGGTTTGCGCATCGAAATACTCATAGGACTTCAACTACTTCGCCTTCCGCTAGAAGGACTTTTGCACTGGGCAGCATATTACAGACAAACACCTTTAGCGCTCACATTTTACGGTGGAAGCGTGGAGCTGCTGATAGCCGCAGCAACCCCCATTATGCTTTTCCTATATCGAAAAAACAAATCGAAGTATCGCTTGTCGCTGCTCATCTGGAGCTACGCCGGCATGGCATCGCTCACTATGCTTTGGATACGTAGCCTTTTCAGTGCTCCCTCTACCATTCAGAATTGGGGATTCGAAATCCCGAACTACCTCATGGTGCACTTCCCGGGTAGCTGGATACCGACTGTGATTATTCCGATACTTCTGTTTTCGCACCTTGCAGTGGCTGCTCAACTGAGCGAAAGGAAGAATTCAGAAGTTTAGAATTCTGCTGGAATTATTTTGATGCATAGGCGTCTTCCGGACTCACTTCAGATGTAAAAAAGAGAATGAATAATGGAGAATGATGTCTTTAGCGCGACAGTTTTCATTCTCCATTCTCCATTCTCTTTTCTACTATGAAATCAGAGTTTCGCCTAATTTCATCAGCGATTGAAATACAGCATCATTTCTTCCACCACTTGAATAGCTCAGCACCGAAGATTAGCAGTATAAGCAGCATCAACGACACCGATCCGGCCATATTTACCGAAACTCCGGTAGCATACGACTTCGGTTCGAATGACCATTCAACGGTGTGCTCGCCGGCCGGAACTTGAACTCCGCGGAGAATATAATTTGCACGGAAAGCCTCTACTTCATTCCCGTCAATGCGGCAAACCCAGCCTGCCGGATAATAAATTTCACTGAAAATGACAGCGGCTGCGGTTGGCGTCTTTACATCATACGTGAGTTTCTTGGTTGCGTATTTCGTCATCGAAATAGTTGCTGAACTATCAACAACACCCGCATTATTCAATACTGACTTAAACTCTTCATTCACCACCGCAGTGCTCGCAGGATTAATTGTGCTTAGCCCTTGCATTTCTTCATCGGTATTGCGTGCCCATTCGATTTCACTGACAAACCATGCATTGCCGAGTGCGTGCTTCTCGTTGCTGATAGGCGGAGCAGCGCCGCTGTATTTCACATACTTCGCATTGAGCATGTTCAGCACTGGCGTTGTACCCAGCACTGAATCGACCACTGCGGGACTTCCGGTCTTGATACCCTCCGTGATACGACTGATTTCATTCGACAAATGAAAATCGATAACCTCCTGGTAACGCTTCAACTTCGCCGCATGATAACCGCCAATGGACTTATGGAAATAAGCCACGCTAGCATCATTGAAAACACCCGGTGAGGCCAGTAGAACACGGTAGTTGCTATTCAACTGTAAGGCGCCGAATTCGCAAGCTGCGCGAATACGCTTTGGATCGTTACCTGCATATGGAGCGATTGATGACATCGCACTTTCCAACTGATTAACCTGCTCAGCATAATTCGGAATGGAAGCCACCTCCTTGCGCTGAATAAAGCGATCGCATGTATCAGGCTCATAAGGAAACAAGCGATTATCGATACGCTCGTAATGCGCATATTCCATTTTACCTGTGCGAGGATTCTTCTCTTTTTCATTGCTGAAGTAACGCGACGAAACCGACCACATATCGGCAGTCACAATAAGGGCAGCAACACCGGCCAGCACATACCAACGTAACTTATTCATCGCTGTTAGAACAGTCAATGCGAGAAGTGCAACCACAATTAGTAAGCTCCGCTGCGCGTCCTCTGAAAAAACCGCACTGCGCACTTCAGGCAAAGCGTCTTCAATGGAGTTAACCATATTCAACGCACCTGCATTGCCTTTGTATTGGTCACGCAAGCCTTCGAGATACTCCACTTCATTTTCCGAAACGAGGGGACCTGTTATAGACGGAGTTGTAACCACTACCAAGAGAAGCGCCAAGAGCACACCACCGGCAATAAAGAATGTCTTCAATTGCTTGCCTTGTAATGGTGATTTCACCAGTTCATTCAAATAAACGATAGCCATAGCCGGAGCCATGAGTTGAATGAGCACCAAAATCATCTTTGAATCGCGGAACTTATTGTACATCGGGAAGCTCTCAATGAAGAAGCGATTGATGCCATGCATTTCTTTCATGCACAAGAAAATAGCAAGCGCAGCTATGGCCAGGAATGGCCATTTAATCGTATCCTTCGAAAGAATCAATGCAAGGACAAACAGAAACATAATGCCTGCACCGAAATAGAACGCTCCGGCCGAACTGCCTTGTGCCCCCCAGTACTGCGGGAAGCCCTGCAAATTCTCACGCACGTCTTTGGGAGCCTTTTGCATAGCCTTCTTATTCTCAGAAAGCGAAACAGAGGAACTTCCTCCTTTGGCATTAGGAATCATCATTGCCCAAGGCTCACCTGCCGCCATGTTATACTCCAGGATGTAATTCGTGTTGAGTCCGTCGGCTGCCTGTGCACTTTCTTCCTTGCCTTCCGGCTTAATGGTCAAATCGGTTTTGCCGCGCGTCGTTAACTTACTGTACTCGTAGGTGGTATATAGATTAGCGAAATTGGGCATTAACCCAATAATGGATCCTACCATCAAAGCGATGGCAGCCTTGCCGATATCGAGCCACTTGCGCTCGATAGCCAAACGAACACTTTCACCTAACACTACAGCGACCAATAAAAATGCGAGATAATAGGTCATCTGCAAGTGATTGGATGCAAGATGCAAGCTGAAGAACAAAGCGAATACTGCACCACCCAGCAACCAGCGTCCACGCATGGCCAAGATCAATCCGCCGAGCACGGGTGCCATATATCCGATGGCATTGACCTTCGATGTATGACCACCACCGATGTAAAGAATATTGATAGTAGATAGCCCAAAAGAAATAGCTCCCACAATGGCCAGCCAAGGATTGACGCGCATGCATAGCATCAACACGTAAAAACCAAACATGCACATATACAAGGATCCAATCGCCGGATCGGTACCCCATTTCAATACCTTATCAATTGGGCGCACCCAATTAGACGGGTACGTTACGTTCGTTTGATAACCGGGCATTCCGCCAAACATGTTATTGCTCCACAACGCCTCTTCGCCGTTCATAAGGCGATAATCCGAAAGTTCCTTCGACATACCCATCACCTTCTCGATGTCGGGCTGCTTTAATCCATACTCATTATTGATCCCGGAAAAGAACAACTTAGCGATTACGAGAAAAACGATAATCGCTACTGCATGCGGCAGAAGTTGTAGAAGTTTTTGCTTCATAAAAAAGAATGCAATTTGGTTTGGGGGTGAAGTTAACGACGGAAGGGCTATGGACCTCAATCCTCTTTTATTTCTACATAATCGACATACTCTCCGTCATTATTTCGGCCCTTGTCACGGTTGTTCGACTCAACGCGTACTTCCCCTTCCCTTCGACGGTCTTCTTGGGCGCGCTGCTGATTGCGCATTTGTTCCTGCATGCGATCCTGCGCTGCGCGCACCACATGAGGAATGGCCAGACGGGCAATTAGACGAATAACAAAAGAAACCACCAGAATCCAAAAAATGATTCTCAGAATACCGGCGAGAGATGCTTCATATACCATGCTGCAAAATTAGTACGCCGGAGCCATTTGGACTATTCAATACGACAGGTTGTCTTTTGCGTGCCATTGGCGGTGCTGACCACCACACTGTATTCACCTTTAGGCAAATAATACTTCCCATTATCGGCCTTGCGAATGCGAATCATATCAGCTGCCTCTTTTCCTGTATTCAAAGCATCTTGCAGCGGTTTCACTCGGTCCTCGGCAAACGACAAATCGTATGGAATGCGATTATAGCCGCTATGAAGTTTTACCTCGCCCAATGTGACAAGTTTTAATGAATCAGGGCCTAAGATTTCCACCGTACAATTCATCGCGGATGTGGCATACACTGCAACGGCCTGCTGTGGAACCACAGCTTCCAACCACTTGCTCCAATTGCCTCCCCAGTCGCTGCGCCAGCCAATGGGCGCGATCGTAAATGCTATCACACTCTCATTTCGATTGGCCATGTATTCGCGGAGAGGCTCAAGGTCTAGTATCCAAATGCTTCGTCCGTGTGTGCCTATAACCAAGTCCTCCTCTCTTTCCTGCACCACCAAATCGTGAATCGCCACGGAAGGAAGTACATCGCTCAATTCGCTCCATGTTGAACCGCGATTGGTACTCACATACAAACCATGGTCGGTTCCGACATACAACAAGTCTTCGTGCTTACTGTCTTCGCGCAATACGTTCACGCATTCGAATGGCAGATTGCCTGAGATGGATTGCCATGTCTTTCCTACGTTTTCCGAAACAAACATGTACGCATTGAAATGGTCGTTGCGGTATCCGTTCATCGTTACATAGATTCTGCTCTTCA
>CANIAA010000062.1 GCA_947465255.1 Flavobacteriales bacterium
CGCCTTGTTGGCCTTGACAAATCGCAACAAGCTGTCAATCGAACCCGCTTTAAACTCGAAGTTCAATCGATTACCGAGCGGCTTTCGCTTCACATCACAAAACTGAACTACTTGCGCACGCATGCAATGACCTTCCTCCAGGAGAACGATACTGCGCATATCCAGTTTCTCAGCCGCTACGTTTTTAGGCTGTTTCAAACCGGCATCATAAAAGACAAACGGCTCATCGTACAGCTTGAACTCAAGAAGCTCGCTATCGTGCAGAGGAGTAGAAACAATTCCAATATCCAAGTCACGCGACTTTAATTGCCGCATGATTTCGGCAGTCGTCAGTTCACGCACACGAATCTTTAGCAAAGGGAATTTTTGCGCAAAACCCTGAAGGAACAACGGCAACAGGAACGGAGCAATAGTGGGGATAACAGCCATTTTCAATTCCCCCTTCACCTCCCCCTTCAGCTCCTTAGATATCTCATGCAATTGTTGAATCTCCTTGAGAATAACACGCATGTGCTCAATTACCGGCATGCCGGCAGAAGTAACACCCAGTGGTTTTTGTTTTCGATCGAAAAGGGTCATACCCAGTTCGGATTCAAACTTGGCGATCATGGTGCTCAACGTTGACTGCGTAACAAAGCATCGAGCTGCGGCGCTATCAAAATGACGCGTCTCAGCCAATGCTATGACATATTCCATTTGTTGAATGTTCATAGACAGTATCAATATGAATATCAAAATTATAGTTTTTATCAATATCATCGAACAAACTAGTTTTGATCATGTTCTAAGACATATAACCCTAAGACATTTCATCAATGAAAAAGCTATTCATCTTAACCTCCATTGTTATGGCACAAGCAGCAAATGCTCAGCCTCACACGGGAAGCATTGAACAATGCCCCTTCCATTCTTCGCTAGTGACACCTGCGGCTGTTTCAAGTTCGGGACAAGACAACGAAGACTGGTGGCCCAACCGACTGAATCTTGACATTTTGCGTCAGAATTCATCGCTGTCTGACCCAATGGGCCCAACCTACAGCTACAAGGCTGCGTTCAATAGTCTCGACTATGCGGCTATCAAGAAAGACCTTACTGCAGTGATGACTCAATCGCAAGATTGGTGGCCGGCAGATTTCGGTAATTACGGACCACTCTTCGTGCGCATGGCTTGGCACAGCGCGGGTACCTATCGAACCGGTGACGGTCGCGGAGGCACACGCTCGGGTATGGAGCGTTTTGCACCGCAAAACAGCTGGCCGGATAATGCCAACTTGGACAAAGCACGCAGACTGTTGTGGCCCATCAAGCAGAAATATGGCAACAAAATTTCCTGGGCCGATTTGATGATTCTTGCAGGAAACGTTGCTCTCGAATCTATGGGCTTCAACACCTTTGGTTTTGGTGGCGGACGTGTTGACGTGTGGGAGCCGGAAAACCACGTTTACTGGGGCCCTGAGAAGAAATGGTTGGCCGACGAGCGCTATGCGGACGGTCGTAAATTGGAAAATCCGTTGGCTGCTGTGCAGATGGGACTCATCTATGTGAACCCTGAAGGTCCTAATGGAAACCCCGATCCCGTTGCTTCAGCGAAAGACATTCGCGAGACGTTTGGTCGCATGGGAATGAACGACGAAGAGACCGTGGCACTTATTGCAGGCGGCCACACCTTCGGAAAAACACACGGAGCAGGACCGGCTTCCAACGTAGGTGCTGAACCGGAAGCAGCCGATATCGAAGAACAAGGATTCGGATGGAAGAGCAATTACAAGAGCGGCAAAGGAGCTGATGCCATCACCAGCGGACTGGAAGTGACCTGGACATCTACTCCGGCACAATGGGGTTATGACTACTTCAACTTCCTGTTCAAATACGAATGGGAATTGACGAAGAGTCCGGCAGGTGCAAACCAGTGGGTAGCTAAAGGAGCTGATGCTATGGTACCCGATGCATTCGATCCTAAGAAGAAGCATAAGCCTACCATGCTGACCACGGATCTTGCCTTGCGCTTCGATCCCGCCTACGAAAAAGTATCGCGTCGCTTTTTGGAAAATCCGGATGCTTTTGCAGATGCCTTTGCACGCGCATGGTTCAAACTTACACACCGCGACATGGGGCCACGCACAACCTATTTGGGCCCCGAAGCACCCAAAGAAGAGCTAATCTGGCAAGATCCGATTCCGGTGTTGAATCATCAGACCATCGACAACAATGATGCGGCTGCTCTAAAGGCCGAAATTTTGAAATCAGGTTTGACGATTAGTGAAATGGTTTCAACTGCGTGGGGTTCTGCCTCTACCTACCGCAACTCTGATCGTCGTGGTGGTGCGAACGGAGCGCGTATTCGACTAGAGCCCATGAAAAACTGGGAGGTGAACAACCCTGCGCAACTTGCCAAAGTATTGAAGGCGCTTGAGAAAATTCAAGGCGACTTCAACAGTAAGTCAGGAGCTAAGAAAGTTTCAATGGCCGACTTGATTGTGCTCGCCGGAAATGCAGCCATAGAACAAGCAGCTAAGAATGCCGGAATGACCGTAAGCGTTCCCTTCACTCCCGGACGCATGGATGCAACACAGGCGCAAACGGATATCAGTTCCATGGGAGTATTGGAGCCGATGGCCGATGGATTCCGCAATTACACGAAAACGAAGTACACCGTTTCCACAGAAGAGTTGTTGGTCGACAAAGCGCAATTGCTCACGTTGACCGCACCTGAAATGACTGTATTAGTGGGTGGAATGCGCGCACTCGACGCCAACTTCGATCACTCGAAGCACGGTATGTTGAGCGCAAAGAAAGATGCACTCACCAATGATTTCTTCGTGAACCTGCTCGACATGAACACGCAATGGAAAGCCACCGATACAAGCAAAGAAATTTTCGAAGGTCGCGACCGTAAAACCAATCAATTGAAATACACTGCTACACGCGCTGATCTCATTTTTGGATCACACTCCGAGTTGCGCGCCCTTGCTGAAGTGTATGCCAGCGACGATGCGAAAGAGAAATTCGTGAAAGACTTCGTAGCAGCATGGACGAAAGTTATGGAGCTTGATCGTTTTGATGTGCGCTAGTGAAGTGGTTGGTGAAATAGTGAAATGGTGAAGTAGTGAAGTAGTAATGTGGTGCAATACTGGAGTTGGTTAGTTGTGCACGTCATCATATTGCTCTTCACTATTTCACCATTTCTCTTTAGAATTACGAAGTGCTTTGTACGAATTACAAAGTACTAAGTACCGGGAATGAAAGGCATTTAAGTGGGTTGAAGTGTGCGAATGAGAAGGGCGGACAACTCTTCATTCTCCATTCTCCGTTCTCCATTCTTCAATCATTTCAAAAGCTCATCAACCGTGCCCACCGTCACGGCATGATACCCCGGACGAGCCTTGGCATAGATGGACTTCGCTAGCGGCATCTGATTGGTTGCAACCATGGCCTCGTAAAGCGGCGCTACAAATTTCCGGCGGCCAACGCTCGTCAAGAACTTCTCTAATTCATCATAAGCGGGGGTGTAATTTTTTCGAATAGCCTGTTCAAGCCAAGCAAACAACACCTCATTATTACCGGTAGCGGAAATCTCGAATTGTGCGTCGAGTGTTTTCATCTGGTTGGCTGCAACAGCCTCTGAAAAATTACTGATGAAACGATAGCGTTCCTGATACGACCAACTTGCCCAAGGGAGTTGCTCGTTTTTCATTTCGCCCTTCTCCCAAGCCATGCGCATTTCATCCACTTTTTGAAGCTCATTGCTCTGCACCACGGGTGCATTGGCAGGCAAGCCTTCCCCATACACCCACGCCTGGATGTTGATTTGCCTTTCCATTTCAGGTGTTACCAAGTTCGCTCGCAGGTACTCAAGGAAGCGCTCCGTATCCATCACCTGAAATTTGTGCGTATTGAAGTAGCTCTTGATGAATGCATCGAACTTGTCCCTTCCTGCCGTCTCTTCTATCAATCGCAAGAAGAAATAACCCTTGTTGTATGCGATGTCGGTCATTCCATCATCCGGACTGCGGCCCTCGAGGGCAAGTTTCAGTCGGGTGTCTTCGGGATGTGCAGAGGCAGAAATCTCGGCAAGCGTTGCATCAAGATCTTGGCGACTCAACTGCGCCAGCATTTCAGCGCGTTCACGTCCATACACCGCTTCCATGATACGCTGTTCGAAGTACACAGTGAATCCCTCGTTCAGCCAGAAATCATCCCATGTAGAGTTCGTTACCAGGTTACCGCTCCAGCTGTGCGCCAGTTCGTGCGCAACGAGCGACACCAGCGATTTGTCTCCTGCGATGATGGTCGGCGTTGCAAACGTCAACTTCGGATTTTCCATGCCGCCGAACGGAAATGCGGGAGGAAGAACGAGCAAATCATATCGTCCCCACACGTAGGGTCCGTATAGCTTCTCTGCCGCATCAACCATCGCCTGCATATCGCTGAATTCATTCGCTGCTGCTTCGATGAGTGAAGGAATGGCGTAGACCCCTGTACGATCACCAATGGGCCTGAACTGCACATCACCGACAGCCAAGGCCATCAGGTAACTCGGAATAGGCTGATCCATTTTGAACGTGTACGTTCCATCAGCAGAAACAGATTGTGGATTTTCCGCGCTCATCAAGGCCATCAATCCCTGCGGAACCTTTACACGCGCGTTATATGTGATACGCACACCGGGGCTATCCTGACAAGGCACCCATGTGCGTGCAAGAATAGCTTGCGACTGCGAAAAGAGAAAAGGCTTATCACCATCCACCCAGAGCAATGCCTCTGCATCGGGAGAGGTGGTGTAGGTAATCATAACATCTTTCGAGTTCTTTTGAATTGGCACAGACAACGCACTACCGATATACGCTTTGTCCGGAGAAATAGTAACGCTTACAGGAACATCATCCACCAATACCTCTGAAATGGATAATCCCTTTGTGTCGAAAATAATGGTATCCGTTCCCGTTAAGTTTTCAATCGTGTATAAGGCAACGGCAGCAATCGTATGCGTTGCGAAATTCACTTCAGCATTCCACTCCAGGTGCTTTACGCGCGCTTCATTCGGCTTTGACCACGTATGCGGGTCACGGGCAAGTTTCATATTGGCTATCATTATTTGTGAGCGTTCGGAACGCGGGTTGTCGGAGGAAGGGGTGTTGCAGGCATGCAGCACCAATGCGGTGAATGCAAGAAGGTGTATAAATCTCATTATCTAAAAGTACTAATTACGAATTACAAAGTACGTGTCAAGGTCAATGGGAGCTGCGCACAGGGAGACATTTTATTTGAATAAAGTACTTACTACAAAGTACAAAGTACGCTACAAGGTTTGTGCAATGAGAGTGTCGGGAGCTGTAATTAGTAATTAGTACTTAATAGTTTATACCTTCTACTTACTCATCAGTAATCTTCCAAACACTCCCAACGGCAACTTCACTCCTGTCTTCGCCTGAAGATAGAGTTCGCCGATGCTAAGCGTATCGCCGGCGTGTTCTTTCAGCAGATTTTCAATGACCAGCGCGGATAGTCCCAGGCTGTATGCGTTCAGGATAAGGAAGTGTTCCTTCGGGTCGAGAATTTGGAGCACACCGCGCATCATTTCAGCAATGTTTTCTTCGAGCTTCCACTTCTCTCCTTTGGGTCCGTGACCGAAGGCCGGAGGATCGAGAATGATACCGTGATAGGTATTACCGCGACGAACCTCCCTTTGCACAAACTTCAACGCGTCTTCAACCATCCAACGAATATCTTCGAGGCCGCTGAGCTGCATATTCTCATTGCTCCAACTTACAACCTGCTTGATGCTGTCTACGTGCGTAACCTCTGCACCTGCCGCCGCGGCAGCAAGCGAAGCACCACCGGTGTATGCAAACAAATTCAGCACACGAGGCTTCGGCGTTTTCATGGCGCCAATACTTTCAACGATATAGTCCCAGTTCGATGCTTGCTCGGGGAAAATTCCCACGTGTTTGAATGCCGTTAATCCAAGACGAAACACAATATCCTCATTGTTGATGAGCGTGTACTTCATACGCCACTGATCGGGAATTTTCTTGAGCTTCTGCCACTCACCGCTATTGCTGGTTTTCTGAACAAAACGAACATGCGCTTTGCTTTTCCACTCGCCTTCTGTGAGTAGCTTGGGCCAAACAGCTTGTGGTTCAGGGCGAATGGTGATGAATTCCCCGAAGCGCTCCAGTTTTTCGAAATCGCCGCAATCCAGCAATTCGTAATCATTCCAACGCGTGGGTGTATCAAGTTGTATCGATGACTGCATAGGGCAAAGGTAATTGCTTCATGCTATCTTCGCCCTGTTATGCGAATGGCCCTTATTGGAAACGGAAATTTAGCCTGGCATTTAAGCCGAGCTATGCGCAATGCTGGCTTGCACATCCACGCCCATCTATCGCGCAATAATGACCAATCGCAGGGCTGGGAAATTCACCATAGCTGGGACACTATGCCTGCAAACATAGACGTCTATTTTCTTGCTGTTCCGGACACTGTGATTTCCGAAGCGTGCACGCACATCAGCGACGAGGCAACCGTCATTCATTTTGCAGGAGGAAGCGACCTTCAATCCATTTCACAGCCCCACCGAGCCGTTTGCTGGCCTTGTCAGACACTCACACGCGGCACGGACATAGACTATGCTTCCATTCCGGTGTTGTTTGAATGCGCTGATGACGATACCGAACGCATCATCGAACAAACATTGAAGAAGGCTTGGGGCACATGGACAAAAGCAGATGGAAAGCAACGACTGACGGCGCATGCAGCGGCCGTTTTTTCGAACAACTTTACCAATCACATGCAGCACATCGCTCATCAGTTGCTACACGAGGCAGGGCTTCCCGAACAACTACTGCAGCCTATGGTAAAAGCGCACATGAAGTTGCTCGACAACTATGAACCTTCGCAAGTACAAACTGGACCTGCAAAACGCAATGACGTGACAACTCTTCAACGACATATGCAAGCTCTGCAACATCATCCTGATTGGAAAAAGTTGTATGAAGCACTCTCGGAAGATATCATCACCACCTACCAACACAAGGACGAAGGACGAGGGACAAAGGGCAAAGGATCAATGCCTGAATAGCTCTCAACTTTCAACCCTCAACTTTCAACCTTCAACTTTCAACCACGATGAACTACAAAGCCAAACTCAAAACCATCAACACCTTTTGCTTCGACGTCGACGGCGTGTTCACGAACAACATCGTATGGCTCATGCCCGATGGCGAACAGGTACGCACTGCAAATGTGCGCGATGGGTATGCCGTGCAACTGGCTGTGAAGAAAGGTTTACGCATTGCCATCATCAGCGGTGGGAAAAGCGAAGCGGTTCGCAAGCGTTTTGAAGGCTTGGGTGTAACAGAGATTTACCTGGGATCTGCCAAAAAAATTGACGTCTTCAAATCATTTCTGGAGAAAAACAACCTGCTTCCGGAAGACGTGTGCTACATCGGCGACGACATCCCGGACTATGCCGTGATGAGTCACTGCGGATTGGCTGTTTGTCCGGCTGATGCTGCCGCTGAAATCCGAAGTATTGCACATTACATATCACCGAAAAAAGGCGGAGAAGGTTGTGTGCGTGATGTGCTCGAACAGGCGTTAAAGTTGAAAAGCATGTGGATGGATGAGGAAAGTATGGTATGGTAAGATTACATTTAAGAAAATAATTTTACTTGAAAATCGTATTGGAGTTGGATATACTATGAAAAGACTTTCACTCATACTACTCGTATTGACGGGACTTAACGCAAGCGGTTCATCTGTGGAGGAAACCGAACAGAAGTTGTCCTATTTACACAAGCAATTAGCCACCTCAACCGACGACGCTCGCAGCGACTCTATTTGCGAGGCGATGAGACAAGTATGGATTTCATCTTTTGAAAACGTTGAGGTTTTTGATTACCCGTTTAGTCAATTGAACTTTAGCACGCTCATTTCAAAAGACCACCACATCCGTTTGCTCAACTGGAACCTGCCCTATCGTGATGGAACCTACAAGTATTTCTGTTTTCTACTTGTCTGGGACGATACACAAAAGAATTTCACCTGGCATGAATTGCTGGACACGATGCATGAACCGGAAAAACCGGAGTCGCGTTTTCTGACAACTGAAAAATGGCTAGGAGCTTTGTACTTCGAGATAATTCCAATGACTCGCAAAGGAAAAAGCAGCACGTATACCCTGTTAGGCTGGGATGGCAAGGACAACCTCACCACACGAAAAATAGTAGACGCAATAACCATCAGCGGAGACAAGATTCGCTTGGGAGCGAATCTTTTTGAATACGCCGGAGATAGTCGCAAGCGCGTTATCCTGGAATACAGCAACGAAGTGAGCGCATCGGTAAAATACTATCCCAAAAAGAACTGCATCGTCATGGATCATCTTTCACCAAAGAACCCAATGATGCAGGGCATTTATGCAGATTACGGTCCGGATGGCACCTACTGTCTTTTTGAACTGAAGAAAGACAAATGGATATTCATGGATGAAATAGACATCAGCCAATTTGCCGATGACGACTCCAAACCGTATCGTGATCCCAGAAAAGTAAACTAGCGCTTAGAGCTTGCGGAACTTTACTTCTTCGCGAAGGCTTTCACCCACTACCTGAACAACGTAGAAACCGGAGGTCAGCGCTTCCACGTTCAATGGAATTGTTGTGCTTCCAATCATGACAGGCGATTGAACCGTGTAAAGTAGTTTACCTGTTAGATCGAACACATTGAACGTAACCACATCTTCAACCGGAGAATCGATTGTCAGATTAGCCTCAGACTCAGTTGGGTTCGGCCATATAATTACATCGGCCCGCTTGACAACAGACCGAGCTTTTTGAACACCCGGCAACATTGGTGCAGCAGCGGGTATCTGATACGTCATCGTATTGAAGTTGATGTAGTTCACCCACTCCGGATGATCGATGAATGGATTGCGGTTTTGCTGCTTGCTTTGGATATAATCATTGCGAGCTATCTCATAAGCATCGGGGGCATCGGTAGCGTGCCAGTTGAGCAAAGTTGCCAAGTCTTGCGGATCTTCACTCAAACCCGGAAGGATGACATTGTTCAGGTTATTGAACGTCCAGTTAAAACCGCTCACACCATTATAGCGAAGTGACATATACAAGAGCGAACGAGCAGCATCACCCTTGTGAATTTCACGCGGCTCATAAACGTTGTTACCCGCCGCATCCAATCCATACGTGCCTTGCAAGTAGGTGCTGATAGGTGTAACAACCTCACCCAGCGGATGGTTGCTGCGCACTGTGTTAGCGTTGTTCTGATTCACCGGGAAAAGATGGTGTTGATCAGCATACTCGTTGAGCGCTGTTCCGCCACCGCTAGGCATCCAGCTCACACACCACGTATGTTCGCGGCTGAAAATGGTGGAAGGCGTCCACGCAAAAGTACCGGAGTAGTTTTGTGTTTGACCAGAGTAGATACACATCAAACTTCGCTGTCCTCCGGGAGCCTCGCGTGAGGCAAACTCAGTCACCATGGTTTCATCGAATAAGTCATAAGAGACCTTCGTATAGGGAGAGCGAACACGGTTTTGCAAGTCAGCTATAAGCGTGGTATTAGCCGGGTTGATTGCGCTGAAATATGTTCCTTCCATAGTTGCAGAGCTGGTTACGGAACCCGAGAGGGGATTCAACTGCAAATAGTTTCGTGAAGTGGATGTTCCGTTGAACGAATACACTGCATAATGATAGTTGGTATTGGCTACAACCGAACGCTGCAAGTAAGTTGTCGCAGTACCTGCAGACATTACCACTGAGTTGCCTATAACATCACCTACCACATAAGCGACACCATCGACCGGAGCCGCCGAAGGCACGGCGCCTTCGCTGCGCAGCACCAAATAACCAGAAGGAGCCGGCGAAGCAGCAGAGAAAGACACGTTGTAGTTGAATGATTTGATATTACTAAACGAAAGGTTCGATGGCTGAGCAGTAGGCTCTGCAGCCGGACCTCCAAGACCGAACGTCCATGCAGGAAAAGTAGCAATGCGCGTATCGGTTCTGTTCCAATTGTTCTGATTGGCAATAGAAGAAAGGAGCGTCGCTTTGGGAGCATTATTGGAAACGATTGTATACGCGCCATTATCACGCTCCGTAGAAAAAGCAAGAGCCGTAGAACCGACGGTCAAGGTGCTGGGACGACGGGAATTTGTAGTATTGACAGAGCCTGTAACCCACGGGTTAGAGCTAAGTCCGAAAATGAAAGAGGGGGCGGTTGCCAATCCCTGATAAACAAGAATCTGATCACCTGTCGTTCCCAAAGAAATAGTGGTCGGTGTTAATGAATGAACAGTGCCTGCAGCAAAATCAGAGGCCGCTGTCCATGTATCAGTTCCCTCCGCCGTTGTTAGTGCTGTTCCGTTCCAACCATTATCGGTGAAGCGCACTTGAGTACCCGTTGAAATATTGACCAAATTGACAAATCGAATCACATCCGGATCATCTCCATTGAAGCCGATTACAGCAATATCACCGGGGGTCAGAACAGTCTGAGCGAACACATTCAAACTCGCCACGCAAGCGAGCATCAACATCCATTTCTTCATCGTGAATTGTATTAAGGTGTGGTGCAATGTAGGAGATTTTCGGAAATACAAGCGCAATGGGAGAAAAATACTGCTCGCACTTTAGTTATGCAATATATAAGTACGAATTACAAAGTACTAAGTACCGGGAGAAACCGCCTTCAGAGCATGAGATTGTTGTGCGATTAAAGGTCCTCCAAATTCACCATTTCACTCTTTCACCATTTCACCCACCAATCAATTCGGACAAGTCGTTCCATATTCCGCAACAAAAAGCAACAAATCAGAAACACCCACGAACCCATTAGCATCGAGGTCGGCCGGACAATTGCTTCCGATGCAAGGAAACTGACAACTCAAATCGTCGACTGTTGCCGTAGGATTGTAATTAATGGCATTAGGATACATGCAGCCCGGTATATCACAAGCATTCACTTGGATCGTCGCAGTTGCCAAGGAGCTTCCCAAAATATTGGAAGCAGTGAGGGACAAGGTGAAACTACCCGGTTGATTAAAACAAATCTCTCCCGGGTTCTGACCGGTTGAAGAAGACGGCACCCCACCCGTCAAACTCCAATTCCAAGAGGTTGGCACTCCCGATGATCCGTCGGTGACCATAATGCAATCACCCACGCAAATTTGATTCTCACTCACGTTGATAGCAGCAACTGGCGGCAAAGGTTGCACACCCGGACAACAGTTACCGCCATTCGAAACCGAATATCCACCAGAAGCCCAGCAACCATATTGAGTATAGTAGTAATAAAGATTTCCGCCGAATTGATTTAAGAAATAGGCCACGACTTGTTCAGCTGTGTTGCATCCTCCTTGGTATCCATTGCCGCAGGAATAAGCGCAAATCATGCTGTTATTGCCATCGACATCATTGATAAAAGATGCAGGTGCTGATAAAACGTTAGTAAGAACTCCGGCAGGCGCAACAATGGTCGTGGCACTCACTACCGAAGCACAGTTGTTACCATTGCCCTGAAACCCCGCATACTGCACTTCCGTTACGTTCGATGCATAAGGCCCGGAGATAGTGATGATACAATTTTCGTAGGTACACACGCCAATATGAAGATTCGGAATATCCTCATCGATTGTGATATTCAGCGCACCGCCATCATAGTTGGCGAAGATGATCACATTGCCTGAAGTGTTGCAAAATTGAGCCATGGCTGCTGATGCCATTAAGCAAAGTGCGAAGGAAAAGTGAAGTTTCATGGAGACTAATATACAGGAATACAGGAATACAGGATTGCAGGATTGGAGGATTGGAGGGGGCTGTAAGGCATGATACTTCCCACTTTCGCGCCACTCATTCGGATTTTAACCGCAGAGTTTTTATTGAGAGTTGAAGGTTGAAAGTTGAAGGTTGAAGGTTGAAGGTTGAAGGTTGGCGTGAAGCTCCCCACTTTCGGGCCACTCATTCTCTTTCTGTTTCTGTTTCTCTTTCTGTTTCTCTTTCTGTTTCTATCCCTCAGTCGTGAATTTCCAATGATCAAAAGGATTGTAGTATTGTAGGATTATAGGGGGCTGTAAAGCATGATACTTCCCACTTTCGCGCCACTCATTC